>JALWZG010000062.1 GCA_027002825.1 Caldifarciminota bacterium | reverse complement strand
CAACACTTGGGAGATCGTCCGTATAAAGAACGCCACACCCGGAACCTACACCGTGAGGGTTAAGGGTTATAACGTCCCCCAGGGTCCACAGCCCTATGCCCTCGTCGTATCAGGCGGATTGGGAAGCTGTCCTCTTGGGGATGATGGAGCGTTAAGCGTGGAGGAGAAGGAGGAGCGAACACCGAGCGTACTGCTTGACGGGGACAAACTCATCGTAAAGGGTGAGAACGTCAGCGTAAAGGTTTTCAACGTGTCGGGTCGCGTCCTGTGGAAAGGAGAGGTTGACGGAGAGGCGCTCATCCGTTTCCCCAACAGGGGGATTTTCGTGATCTCGGTAGAGGGCGCGGGTAAGAGGAGGATTTACAAACATATCGTAAGGTAAAGGCGTTCGGCACACCCCTTCCTCCTTAGAATAACCCGCTATGAGGAAGGTTTCCATAATAGGCGCGGGAAACGTCGGAAGCGAGGCCGCGAGATACCTCGCCCACAAGGGAATAGCAGAGGTCGTCCTCCTTGACATCGTTGAGGGTATAGCCAAGGGCAAGGCCCTTGACATATGGCACTCCGGCCCCATCATCCCCTCCACGACCGTTATACACGGCACCAAGGACTACGAGCTGATAAAGGACAGCGACGTCGTCATCATCACCGCTGGCCGCCCCCGTAAGCCCGGTATGAGCCGGGAGGAACTCCTGAAGGTGAACTTTGACATCGTCTCCTCCGTCTCCGAGAACGTCAAGAAGTACGCCCCCAACGCCGTCGTGATAGTCGTCACCAACCCCTTGGACGCCATGGTCTATACCGCCTACAGGGTGACGGGCTTCCCGAAGAAGAGGGTCATGGGTATGGCCGGTCTGCTTGACTCCTCCCGCTTCGCCGCCTTCATAGCGATGGAGCTGGGCGTATCCGCCGCCGACGTCAGGGCCATGGTCCTCGGCACCCACGGCGACCTGATGGTCCCCGTCATGAGGTTCACGTCTATAAACGGCCTCCCCGCCACCATGTTCATAAGCGAGGAGAGGATGAAGGAAATAATCAAGCGCACGCAGAAGGCGGGCGGTGAGATAGTGGGCCTGATGGGTACCAGCGCCTGGTTCGCCCCCGGCGACGCCGCCGGTCTGATGGCCGAGGCCGTAATACTGGACACCAACCGCGTCCTCCCCGCCTCCGTCTATCTGGAGGGCGAGTACGGCATAAACGGGGTCTTCGTGGGTGTACCCATCGTCCTCGGTGAGGGCGGCATAAAGAGGATACTTGAGGTGGAGCTGACGGACGAGGAGCTGGAGGCCCTCAGGCGCAGCGCCGAGCATGTGAAGAAACTCCAGGAGCAGGTGGACGCACTTATGGGTTGAGGGAGGCCCTGAGGTCCCTAAGGGCCTCGTAGAGGGCGGAGAAGAAGGGGTGGTGGTGGAAGTCCCGCCGGTTTTCGGCGGTATCCCAGAAGGGTTGGAGTGTTCTGTAGCCATAGGTCTCGTACAGAAAGGCCTGGAAGAGGAGTTCGAGTTTGTCCGCAGCCCTGGCGACCAGGGCCTCGGGTGATGAGCGGTTTTCAAACTCCCGGTAAAGGGCGAGGATTTCCCCTCCCACCTCCCCAAGTGCCTTTACCACATCCTCGTAAGCCCTCCTCTCCGCTCCCTCCAGATCCGTCCCCCTTATGTACCTGCGCGCCTCAAGGTGTATGTCCCCTATCCTGCTCTCACCCAGCTCGTGGAACACGGCTATGACGGTGGCCTTAAAGGGATCCACGTCAAAACCCTCCTCCCTCAGGACGGATGCAATCACAAAGGTCAGGGACGCGACCGCAAACGTGTGATCCGCTACGCTCTCCGGGGACTTTATACCGTAGTACCACCAACCGGCCCTGGGTATGAGCTTCAACCTCTCAACGTCCTTCATGAAAACCCAAACCCTCTGAGCGAGGGTCTTTAAGTCCCTCTCCATTCAGCCGATCTCAAAGAGTACCTTCATCGCCCTTCCTTGGAATATGACGTTAAAGGCCTCCTCGTACTCCTCTATCTTCACCCTGTGGGTTATGAGGGGTGAGAGGTCAACCTTACCGCTTTCAAGGAGGGCTGTGGTCTGCACCCATGTTGAAAACATCTTCCTTCCCACTATTCCGTAGAGCGTCAGGTTCTTCATGATTATGTCGTTCATGGGAACGTCTATGCGGTTCTTTCCGTAAAGGCCCAACAGACCAACCCATCCACCGTTCGTTATGAGGTCAAGGGCGTAGTTCAGGGCGTTTGGGTTTCCCGACATCTCTATTACCACGTCAACACCGTTTCCGTTCGTCTCGTCCATCACGACCGTGCGGACATCGTCAAGCTCCGGGTTCAGGACTATATCCGCCCCCATCCTCTTCGCTATTGTGAGCCTGAAATCGTTTATGTCCGTGGCTATTACCTTCCTCGCGCCCGCCGCCTTCGCCACGGCCACGGCCATGGCCCCTATGGGACCCGTCCCCACCACTAAGACGTTCATACCGGTTATCTCACCCGACAGAACGGTGTAGACGGCGTTGCCCATAGGTTCCATAAGCGGAACCCACTCCTTGGGTATGCTATCGGGAACCTTCCAGACGTTCTCGGCGGGGACCACGACGTACTCGGCGAAGGCCCCGTCTATGTGGAAACCCAAGACCTTGAGGTTTTGACAGACGTGGGGTTTACCTATCCTGCACTGGTAGCACTTTCCGCACGCTATGTGGGTTTCTATGCCGACGTAATCACCGACTTTAACGTTGTCAACCCCTTCGCCGACCTCCACCACCTCTCCGGCGGATTCATGCCCGATTATTCTCGGAAGGTGCCTTAAAGAGGTCTGGGCGAACTCATCCCATTTGTAAATATGCACATCACTCCCACATATGGAGGCGTACTTAACCTTTATAAGCACCTCTCCCGGACCGGGTTTGGGAACATCCGCCTCTATGAGCTGGATGCCCGGCCCAGGTCTGCTCTTGGCAACGGCCTTCATCTTCATGGCTTACCACGGTATAAAATCTTCCCTCTTCATACCTGAGACCTTTCTGGCAACGGCGTTTATGAGGCGGACGAGGGCGTCCACGTCCTTCAGATCCACCATCTCGGCCGGGGAGTGTAGGTACCTACAGGGTATTGAAAGGAGGGCGGTGGGTATCCCCGCACGCGTCAGCTGTATGACATTTGCGTCTGTCGGTGTTCCGTAAGGTATGGCCTCCTTTTGTATCTCTATGCCCTCCTCCTTTGCGGCCTCAAGTATAACCTCCCTCAGGACGGGGTTGATGTTGGGCCCTATGGCCACCACGGGGCCCTTTCCGAGGGAGATGTCCCCGATCTTATTCTTGGGGATGCCGGGGTAGTCGGTCGCTATGGTCACGTCCACTGCTATCGCGACATCCGGATTTATACGGTAGGCGGACGTGCGCGCGCCCCTCAGACCTATCTCCTCCTGAACGGTCGCCACCGCCACAACCTTAGTCCTGTGGGGGTTTTGTGAGTACAACCTCAGGGCTTCCAACACGGCAAAGGCCCCTATCTTGTCGTCTAGACCGCGTGATACGAGACGGGTTTCTGTCAAGAACTCCGGGTCCCAGTCCAAAACGCCGTAATGCCCCACCTCCACCCTCTCCAGAACCTCCTCCCTTTCCATGCCGAAGTCTATGTGGAGATCCTCCATCTTAACGGCCCTCTCCCTCTCCTCACCCCTCAGCACGTGTATGGGCTTGCGCCCTATTACACCTTTGAGTATACGTCCGTCCTTGCCTATAAACCTGACCCTCTGTCCCACCAACACCTGAGGGTCCCATCCCCCCACGGATGTGAAGTAGGCATACCCCCTATCATCCACGTAGGTTATGAGGAGACCTATTTCGTCTATATGGCCGGCGAGCATGAGTGTGGGTGGTCCCTCTCCCACTTCCGCATAAGAGTTGCCGTGTGTGTCGGTGTACACCGATTTTGCAAACTTTTCAGCCCTCCGCTTCCAGATCCTCATGGACGTGTCCTCACTTCCCGAGGGTCCAACTTCTGACAGTAGGGTTAGAAGGAAATCCCTATCAACCTCGTTGAAGGTGGAGACCATAAGGCGGGAATTATAGGCTTGAAAGCCATGCCCATTTCGGGTCTATAATCCCCACCTATGCGCAAGTTTTTTGCGGGTTTGGTAGCCCTTTCTTTTATCTACACCGGATGTAAAAAGGAGGAGACCCTAACGGTAAAACAGGGCAAGGTTGAGGAGTTCACTGTAAACGTGCCTTCAAGTTGGCTCATATCCAATCCGAAGGCTCTGGTCTATCTGCCACCCGACTACGATCCCAACAAAAAGTACCCCGTCGTATACATGCTCCACGGCTTCGGTGGGGACTACAGGACTTACGTGTACTACAACGGCATAAACGAGGTTTTGGACTACCTCATATCCACGGGTCAGATCGATCCGGTTATAGTCGTGATGCCCGACGGGAGAAACCCCGTTGGCGGCTCCTTTTACACCGACTCAAAGCTGTACGAACCCGGAATGGGACCCACGTTCCCTTTTATGCGATACGAGTCCTACATAATAGATTCGCTTATGTCTCAAGTTGAGGGGGCCTACCCCATAGACACCGCGAGGAGGGCTATAATGGGACTCTCCATGGGGTCCTACGGCTCTGCAAAGCTCTGGCTGAAGCATCCGGAGAAGTTCGTGGCCGTCGCCCTCCACTCCGGTCCCCTTGCCTTTGACTCCCTGATAAACGCCGATGTCATAGACAGCATGCTGAACGAGTTCCCGGATCGCCGGCTTCCCCTCTGGATAAAGGACTACCTCGGCATAGAGAGGGTGTGGACCACACTCGGAAACGGCCTATCCTTTGCATTCACACCGAGGATGGTGGACTATCAGGATCCTACGGACTGGAGGGTTATAGAGAACTGTTTCTACAGCGGTGGCCTCAACGCCGACTCCGGGGATGTTTTGCTTGACACCCTTACGTTTAGTGGTGTTAAAAAGTGCCTCGGTGTGAGGTTTCCTATCGTTTATGCCGACAGTGCAAGCAACTCCTACATTCCCAGCTGCCTAACGGGCGCGTTCCCCGACAACACCACGTACAGGATGTTGAGCGAGGATTACTGCACCTGGAAGATCTATCACGACCCCCAGACCCTTATAAACTCGGCTCTGACCACGGACGCGAACGCCTTTAAGAGTACCAAGGTCTACATAGACGTGGGTGTGAAGGACGAACTCACCCTCCTCTCCCACAACAGGGGCTTCAAGCAGACCCTCCTGGACAAGGGTTTTCCGAGGGAGAACCTCGTATACGTTGAGTTTGACGGAAAGCTCGGATACCCGAGCGAGGACTTTCCCGGAAGGCACAGCAACTGGATACGCTTCAGGATGAAGAAGTCCCTCATATTCATAAACCGCGTCTTTAGGGGTGAGAACGTAAACGCGGGGGATTATTACCCGGCAAGAGGAGAGAAGGACTATGAGTAGGCCTGTATTCCAGAGGGTCAAGGAGAGGTTCGGTGGGGACGTCGGGCCTGAGGTTAAAACCAAGGATTTCACAACTTTTTACGCAAAGAGGGAGAGGATAGCCGACGTCCTGAAGTTCCTGAGGGAGGAGCTCGCCTTTGACCTCTTCGTTTATATAACCGCGGTTGACTACCTCGGATGGAAGGCGACAAGGCTTCCCCACGACAAACGCTTTGAGGTCGTGTATCACCTGTACTCCCTGCAGTTCAAGGACAGGGTGAGGGTGAAGGTGGCCGTGGATGAGGGTGAGAAGGTCCCGTCCGTCGCGCACATCTTCAAGGGCGCCAACTGGCACGAGCGTGAGGTTTATGACATGTTCGGCATAGTGTTCTCCGGACATCCCAACCTTGAGAGGATACTCCTTTGGGAAGGCTTTGGAGGACACCCCCTGCGCAAGGACTACGGTCTGAGGCGGTGGCCGGATCTGCCCTCCAACGAGTGAGGGGAAATCGGGGATAGAATAACGGCTATGAACCTGTTAACGGTTAAGGATGAACCTGAGGTTTTCAAGGGTAAAAGTGTCCTTTTGAGGGTGGATTACAACGTGGTGAAGGGTGGAAAGATAGGCGATACCTACAGGATAGACAGGACGCTTCCCACCGTAGAGTTCCTCCTCAACGCCGGCACGAAAAGGGTGGTCATAGCCTCACACTCCGGAAGACCTAAGGGTAGGGAGAGGTCCTTGAGCCTCAAACCCGTTGTGAAATACCTGAAGAAGAAGTTGGGGGAGGACGTGGGTTTCGTTGAGGACGTCTTGGAGGGAGACCCCCCAGAGGGGCCGAGGGTGGTCTTACTTGAAAACCTACGCTTCTGGGAAGGGGAGAAGGAGGACGATCCCGAATTCGCCAGGGCCCTAAGCCGTTTCGGTGAGGAGTACGTGAACGATGCCTTCGGCGTATCCCACAGGAGGAACGCCTCCGTCCACGCCATAGCCCAATACTACGGCAAACGGTACGCCGGGCTTTTGATGGCCGAAGAGGTGGATGCCCTGACGAACGTGCGGGACAACCCCGAAAGGCCCTTTTACGTCCTCTTCGGTGGTGCAAAGGTGGAGGACAAGATACCCGTTCTTGAGGCGCTGGTGGAAAAGGCCGACAGGCTCCTGATAGGCGGAGCGATGGCCTACACCTTCCTGAAGGTGAAAGGGCATAGCGTGGGCAGCTCAATAGTGGACGAGGGACATCTGAGCTGGGCAAAGGAGTTCCTTGAGAAAAACGGTGATAAGGTTGTGCTTCCGAAGGACCACGTGTGCGCCACGGCTCCGGCAAAGGAGTGTGGCAAGGGTTATGAGGTCAGGGATGTTGAGGGTGAGGACATACCGGAGGGCTTTATCGGGTACGACATAGGGTGGGAGACGGTGAAGAGTTACAGGGAGGAGTTGAAAAAGGCCGAGATGGTCTTCTGGAACGGTCCGCTGGGGTACTACGAGTGCGAGGACTTTGAGTGTGGCACCAAGCTGCTCGCCATATTCCTCTCGGCCTTCAAAGAAGACGGCAAGAAGGTGGTGGTGGGTGGTGGGGATACCGTAGCGGCCATCTCACGCTTTCACATACCCTATGAGGATTACCACTTCGTCTCAACCGGAGGAGGTGCCGCCTTGGAATTTCTGGCCGGTGAAAGTCTCCCCGGAATAGAGATCATAACCAAAAAGGAGGGGTAGAGTTGAAGCTCTTCCACAGGATACTCGCAGCGGTTGACCTTTCCGAGAACAGCGAGTACGTCAGGAGCTGGGCCGAGGGCCTGGTTGAAAACGTGGGGAACGTGGTGGATTACGTCGGGGTTTTCCAGAAGTTCCCCGAGGCCTACCTGACCGTCTTGGGTTGGAACAAGGACTTCCTGGACACCGTGAACCGCGCCAAGGAGGAGATGTTCAGGAGTATGAGCGAGACCTACGGAGGTGTGGGGAGAAAGGTGCACGAAATCGTGGGAGAACCCGACAGGGAGATAGTGGGATTCGCCGACAGGATAGGAGCCTCCCTCATAATAATGGGGTTCAGGGGAACGTGTAAGTCAAGGATTCCCATAGGAAGCACCGCCCTTGGTGTGGTGAACAAGACAGACAAGAACGTGCTTCTGGTCGGCTCGCGCTTTCAACCCCTGCGGAGGATAGCCGTGAGCCACGCCTTCAAGCCGATGGACAGGAAATCCCTTCTCATAGCATCAGCCCTCGCCAAAAGCTTCGCCGCAACCCTTTACAGGGTACACGTGATAGACACCCATTACTACAAACTCATACCCGAAGACCTACGTGAGGAGCTGGTCTTTGAGGTACAGCTGGAGCTCTCCAAATCCCTTCCGGGGGTTGACACCGTACCCGTTGTCCTCTACGGTGATGTGCCTATGGAACTCTCCTACTGGGCGGCTAAAAACGACGTGGACCTTCTGATCATCGGATCGGAACCGGGAAGGTTGGGTCTGGTGGCCCAAGAGGTTCTGATGCAAACCTCCACGAACGTTATGGTGTGCCGTGGGCTGTCCTGAGCTTCATATCTGACCTGAGGGGGATTTACGCCTTCGGTGAGGACAACCTGACGTTTGCGGTCAAGTCTTCCGATCTGCCCTATTTGAGGGTGGGAGGGGGTAGGATTTTCGGCCTTGTGGACGAGGGTTTCCTCTCGTTTTCCTACAGAGGGGTCTCGGTGGGTTTGAGGTACTTCGGAACGGGGGATTCCCTCTACAGGGATGAGGGTGTATACCTCGCCTATAGGTTCAGGTTTGTGGGGTTCTCGGCCCTGTACGGTCGCAACCTTATCGGAAGCTCAACCGTGGAGTACGGTGGGGGTTTCCTATCCCTTGAGACCTTTAGCGGGGAGGTTTTGCTGAGGGCGGCGGTGGGGTACTCCATCACACCCCTTGTGGCGGTGGAGTGTGTGTACTTCGGTGGGGGGTTTGACCTGACGGTTTTGGCGAGGGCCCGTCCCCAAATTTACAACGATGTGATCCTGCAGGTTAAGGTGCCGGTAGGGGATGTCAGGCTGGGAGGGACGTACAGATCCTCCGGAAACGTGTTCGGGATAGTTCTCGAGTACGGACACCCCTTCGGCAGGTCTTCCCTTATCCTTTCAACCCATGAGTCCTTAGGGGAAAGCGTCTTCACGGATCACGCGATCCCCCTTGTGTGGGATTAGGGTCGTTCAACCGCTTCAAAAAATTCCCGAATTCTCCTGTAAAATACCTTGTATATGCTTTCGCTACTCGTATCTTCGGGTTTTGTTTTTCAAGAGGATTTTGAAGGCGCTTTCCCACCGAGCGGATGGGTCGTCTTGGATCACGGAGACGCAACTGGCGATTCCTGGGAAAAGAGCAACAGGAAGGCGAGGTCCGGAACCTACTCCGCCCTCGTGGATTACACGCCTGCATCCAACATGAAGAACGAATGGCTTGTTACACCCGCCGTTGACCTTTCAGGTGCAACCCATGCCCTTCTGATGTTCTACGAGGACGAAAACTACTGGCCCAGCTACGGGGATCTCCACGAGATCCTCGTCTCAACCACTTCCCAGACGGATACGACGACGTTTACGTCCGTTCTGCAGATGAGTCCGAACAACCACGCGATCCGTGGGTTTGGAGGCCCCCCCGTTATCGTTGATATATCCCCCTTTGCGGGCAACTCCACCGTCTATATCGCCTTCAGGTACAGGGGACAGGACGAGGACAACTGGTACATAGACGACGTTTCCGTCTACGTCCCCTACGATTACGATGTGCGACCCCTCTCCATAGTGGAGCCGAGCGAGTACACATCACCCAACTTCACGCCGAGGGTCAAGGTTCAGAACTACGGGAACAACACCATAACGAGCCTACCCGTGAGGTTTATCCTGAAGGACCCTTCCGGGAGTGTGGTCTACAACCAGCAGGTGAGCGCCAGTGTCAACCTTGATTTCCTTGACACGGCGACGATCACGTTCCCCGCCTTCAACGGCTCTGCAGACCTTTACTACGAGTACAACATAATCACGGAACTGGCCTCGGACATGAACAGAGCGAACGATACCGTGAGGGGATACCTCTTCACATACTCAACACCCATGATGGTCCTCTTTGAGAGGTTCACACAGCACAACTGCGGTCCCTGCGCAGCGGCTGACCCCTACCAGCTCAACATATACCGGACCCATCTCTCCGGGGATCAGTACACCATCGGCATGATAACCTATCACGCGTGGTGGCCCGGCAGCAACAACGATCCCTTCTACAAGTACGACACCATGCCCCAAAGGCAGAGGATACTCTACTACGGGGTCACGGGTGTTCCCGACCTCTGGCTGAACGGTGTGGTGAATGGAGGATACTGGACCGGGTGGTCCAGCAAAGTGGGGGCTGAGGAGTCCTACAGGAAAACACCCCTGAGCTTTACGGTTGATACGGACATATCCAAGACCTTCGTGAGGGAAGATGCGACGGGTATAACCGGAAAGCTGACCCTCACGGTAAACCAGAACAACCCCATGCTCTCCAAGGCCTACAGGCTGAGGGTGGTTATCGTCCAGGACAGCGTGTACTACAACGCACCCAACGGTACTGACTTCCACATCATGAAGTTCAGGCATTGGATTGACACGTCCTTTACAGCATCTTCTGCCGGAAGCACCACAACCTATCAGTTTGACTTCTTCCTGCCCAATCCCACGTGGTCCTCCGATCCGGGCCTGGATGTGAACCACCTCGCCGCGGTCTTCTTCGTCCAGAGCGATGAAGACCACAAGGTCTGGGGTGTGGGAACGTTCAACTTCAGGAATTCCGTGGGTGTGGGTGTGGCGGAGAAAAATCCCGGAAAATCGGCAGCGGGTGTTCGCCTCCTCGTGAGGAACGCGGAACTGAACATCCTCTCGCAGGGGGAGAGGGAGGTTGATGTGAGCATCTTCTCCACATCCGGAAGGAAGGTGTTTGGGGGGAGATTTCTCGTAAACGGTAAAAAGAGCATATCTCCCGATCTACCCGAAGGAGTTTACTTTTACGTTGTAAGAGCGGGGGATAGGTCATGGTACGGAAAGCTCTTGTACTTGCGCTGATGTTCCAGCTGGTGCTGGGATGTAAGAGGGGAGGGGATGAGGCCGGAGGGGATGGAGGTGGACTCCCCTATCCCGTGGTTGTTGAGCAGGTGACCAACTACCTCTGCGTCCCGTGCAAAGGCGCCAACGAAATAATAGACTCGCTTGACGGGGTCTTCGGCGAAAAACTCGTCGTCGTGCGCTATCACGTAAACGATCCCTACGACGGGGATCCCCTTTACACACCCTACAGCGATCAGGTCCTCTCCCTGTACTCCCTCAACACGTCCAGCGGTGTCCCCATAACGGTGATAGCAGGGGAATACAAGGAACACGGGTACGATGAGAGCAAACACGGCGACTACGTTGAAAGGTGGATGAACGTGATAGAGGAGAAAGCCCAGGTAGAGCCTTCCTACAAACCGACGGTTGACGCCCTTATGGGGGACTCAGTCGTAAAGGTCGGCGTGGATGTGGGTGGAAGCCTACCATCGGGCTATACCGTCAGAACCCTCCTCACGGAGTACGGCGTACCCCTGCCCCCAAACTCCGTAAAACCCCGCTCCAACTACGCCGTGAGGGCGGGTGTACATTCGGATTCGGCCACCTTTGTCCTGGACACCTCATGGAACCAGGACAACCTCTTCATAACCGTAATCGTAAACTCCTCAGACAAAAGGGTCGTGGGAGCGTACCAGGGAAAGCCCGGTACGTACACACTCACCAACCTGTCCAACGACGGGGACACAACCGTACCCCTCAACCAGTACTCAACCGTATACCTGGGCATGGAGAACAGGAGCGACAGGGATCTGGACCTCGTTTTCACCGTTGACGGGATACCGAGGGACTGGAGCAACACCATATGCTGGGGTGTGTGCCTGAGCGATACCAACATGGTGAGCAACACGCTTGAGGCGGGTGCCACAGTCGGAGGACACAGCATGTACTTCTCCGTGTACCCCACAACCGTGGATTCGGCTACCATAACCGTTCGGGTCTACCTCAGGGAAGATCCGCGGGTTTTCAGGCAGATAAAGGTGAGGGTGAGGTCGCAATGATTTTGGTTTTGAGCCTTGTGGTTGAGGACATAAACGGGAACAGGATAAACATAGACAGCCTGATGGAGGAAAAGCACGTGATCCTGGACTTTTGGGCGACGTGGTGCGCCCACTGCGACGAGGAGCTGGACCGCCTGAACGAGGCCTTCGGCGACAGGGATGACGTTATCATCATAGCCATAAGTCAGGACTCCAAGAGGAACGTAAACCGCGTGCGCCAGATGGCCCAATCCCACGGCTGGGATTTCCCCATAATAATAGACGAGGGAAAGAAGCTCTCCTCCAGGTACGGGGTTTTCGGACTGCCCACCGTGATAGTGTACGAGAGAGGCGGAAAGATGAAGAAGAAGATCTTCGGCTTCAACCCCAGGATAGTTGAAATAATAGAGAAGGCCCTCGGCATAGAATGATACCCTGGAGCTTCTCCTACGCCGGATCCGTGTGGTACTCCGACAGCTTCCAGACCTTGGGGGATCTCAAACTGACCGCGTACCCTTCCAACGTCCAGATACACCTACACATCAGGGATTACAGGCCCTACATCACACCTGCCCTTGATTACGGGGAGACCTACAGGTTGGCCCTCTTCAGGGGATACATGCGCTACTCACGGGGTGGGTTCTACGCCTCCCTGGGAGACGACGCCATAACCTTCGGAAGGGGGCTTTCCATCTTCCTCGCAGACGACGAGAAGGCCCTACTTGAGGCCACGCTCCGCGGCGTAAGGGTCAGGTACTCCCCCTTTGAGCTCTTTGCGGGACTGAAGAGGAGGTGGATCTATTACGTCTCCGACGGGGACACCACACTCCTCGGAGGTTTTGCCGTTGAACCTGCGTTCGGTTCTACGAACCTCGGCCTGACCTATTTGAGGTACGCCCTTTACAACGGGGAGGGCAAAGACGGTAACCTCTTCGGATTTTACTCTGGATTCCGGATTTCTCCTTTCAACCTGTACTTTGAGGGTGCCTACAGGGAGGGATACGACGTTTATACGTTTTCCCGGAACTCGGGATACGCCCTGTACTCCAATCTGGAGGTCCTCGTGGGATCGTTTGTGGCCGGCGTTGAGCTGAAGGATTACGATAGGATATCCCAGAGGTTCAACCTCCCCTCCCCCGCCAACGGGTACGGACTCCTGCCGTCGGATGGAAGGGATGAGGTGGGTGGGAGTTTTTACGCCTCCTACGGGACGTTCAACCTTGAGCTCTCAAGGGCGTACTCACACGGCGATGGGACCTACCTCGGCAAGGGCATCATGGAGTACTACTCCCTCTCCTATTACAGGAACTTCGGCAACCTCACACCGAAATTGGTCGCCCACCACATGGACTGGGGCAAGAACTTGAACGAGAGGCTGGGATTTCTGGAGGTCAAGTACAACTCCTCTCCGGGTCTGATCCTCAAACTTGAGGACAGGTTGAGGCTCATAAAAACTCCGGAGGAGGAGTGGGAACACCAGCCCTACGCCTCACTATCACTGATTTACGGGAACTTCACCCTTTCCCTCTCCTACCGGAGGTACACCTTGAGCGGGAAATCGGACAGGGTTGCTGAGTTCATATACGATAGCTTCTCCTTTCTGAGGCTTTACGTCAGCTACGGGAGGTTTTCCGGTGATATAGTCTGCTCATCCGGTGTGTGCAGGTACGAGCCCCCCTTTGAGGGGCTGAAGGCTTCCGTGAGCGTGTATTACGAGTTCTGACTCCGGAGCATATCTCTCAGCGTTTTGTGGGCATCCTCCCTGCCCACCCTTATCAGGGGTTGCAGGGTTTTCATGAACCTCCTCTGCCTCCGCGAAAGGATCTTGTCGGCCTTTGCCTTCTTCCTTATGGCCGTCTCCAGATCGTACCTTCCCTCAAGGTACTCAATGGCTTGCCTGTAGGCTATGACCTTTTTCCCCCACTCCGCAAAACAGGGGTACGTCTTCAGTATCCTTTCCGTCTCCTCAACCAACCCCTCCACAAGGAACATCCTCCTCGCCCTCTCCTCAATCCTCCTGTAGAGCTCATCCCTCGGAACTTCTATGTATACGAAAATCCCCCTGTACTTCGGCCTTTCCACCTTACTCCTCCACCAGGACATGGGTTTCCCGGTGGCGAGATAGACCTCCAAGGCCCTGCTTATACGGTACCTGTCGTTTGGGTGGACCTTTTGCGCAACCTCGGGGTCAACCCTTTGTAGGATAGCGTAACCTTCATCGCTTTCGGCGAGAAGCCTTGCCCTCTCTCTGATCTCGGGGTCTATGGGCGGTTGGGGGAAGAGGCCGAAAAAGAGCGCCCTCAGGTACAGGACGCTCGCCCCTTCTAAAAACACCGGCACACCTTTTGAGATCGCCCCTTCTATCTCCTCTTGGGCCAGTTTTGCCCACTCGTAGGCCGAGAACCCCTCACAAGGCTCCAAGACGTCAAGCAACCTGTAAAACTTCCTGTACTGCGGAGGAGGTTTTGCCGTACCCACGTCAAGATACCTGTAGAGTTTTCTGCTGTCCGCGTTTATTATCACGGCCTCCGTCTCGGAGGCCACCTCCAAGGCCACTTCTGTCTTCCCACTTCCAGTGGGGCCTATGAGGACGGGGATGGGGTCAGGCCTTGAGGTCAAATCCGGGTGGGAAGTCCAGGGCCAGTCTTCCTCCGAAGGAGGATATGATCTGCTGGGCGTGGACGCTCACTATATGGGTTGCCAGGTCCAAAATCCTGTCAAGCTCCGCCTCTGTCAGGTCGTTGTCCGTGATGGAGTGCTTGTAGATCAAGGCCCCGTTCATGTATCCGAACGCCCCCATGGGTATGATCATGTTGAGCTGGAGGATGGAGAGGAGGGCCTCTTGGGATGTGGGCAGATCAACCACGGCCGGTGAGGTCAGGACGACGGCGTAGGGCAGGTTGTCCAGACCCGTGGGGATCACGTGGACGGCAAAGGGTATATCGTTGGCGACGAACTGGACGGCGAAGGCCTTTCCGTCGTCTACGAGTACGACCCTCGGAACCCCCTTCCTCTCCAATATGTCCATCAGCGCCCCTTTGATCCTCTCCAACATCACCACCTGTAGGTTATACCCGTGCTTACTATGTGGGCTTTGAAGCTGTACCTACCCGGCATGAAATGGGCATCGGGTGAGAAGCCCTCACTGGATATCTCCCTGTCCGGAGCCATCGTGTAGTAGTAGGCCAGGTTGTAGGTCCAGTAATCTCCGATGGTCCAGCTTATGCCGGAGGAGAAGGACATACGGTTGCCCACGTCGGGCATCAGGGGGGTAAAGGTGCTGTCGGGTACGGGGGACTGATCGTAGGAAAACCCGAAGTTGAAACCAAGCCAGTCCGTGAGGTTCAACCTACCACCCACACCCACCTCAAGCACATCCTTCCAGTAGAAGTTCAGGGTGTCGGCCTTTATCTGGCTGTAGAGTAGGGTCAGATCCTCAAATTCCAGCACAACCTTATCCAAGACCCTCCAGAACGTGTACGTCAGGCCGGCCGTAAGGGTGAACCTCCTCACGGGATGGAAGGCCACACCGAAGCCGATGTCGGGAGGAAGGGAAAACCTCCCGACACCTTCACCGCTCCCCTGGAAGATGTACCCGCTGAAGAGCATGGAGAGGTCCGGGACGTTTTCAACTATGTAATCGTTGCGAGGTGTGAAGAGCTGGAGTTTGACGTTTCCGTGGAGGGTCATGGGGAGGTAGTACCTCCCTGTAAGGCCGAGGGTAAGCATCTCCCCCACCTTCCACATCACACCCGCAGATCCCCCAAGGGTCAAACCGTACCCCTTGAGTTTGGTATCTATCGGCCAGAGTCTGTACTCTATGGGGAGTCCGATAGAAGCCGGGTCTATGGAGGCGGGATCGAGCAGGTTTACCTTGCGTATCATGACGGTAAGGCCGACGGGTCCCCCCGCCAGTCCAACCCTGAAGGGTCCCCATTCCCTTCCAAAACCGAACCAAACGGCCAGGGACCTCACATCCGACTGCCAGTCGTATTTGGGGTACTGTGGCCTCTCCCACGTCGTATCCGCCGTGTTGTAGTAGTTCTGCGGGACGTCGTAGAGGTCCCATCTGGTACCCATGCCGAAGGGTGCGAACACGGCCAATCCCCACGTGAAACTCTCGCCGTACCTGACGAGGCCAAAAGAGGGTATTAGAAAGAAGGAGCTGTAGTTGTAGGCGGTGTTCTCCTTGAGTCTTGGGAACTCCCCGTCATACCCCTCTATCCCCGTGTTCATCCTGTAATGCACCAGGGGTGCTATTGTAAGCATATCAAGGCCCGCGGAGTTCCTCACGTCCGCCAGGAGGGCGGGGTTCCAGTAAACGGCCGAATAGTCATCGGCGAGTACGTGGTTCAATCCACCGAGCGCATATCCCTGTGTCCCAAAGTTCAGCTTGAAGCCCGAAGCGATCACAACTGCAAGCATAAGTTGGTATTATAGTCTGGAGCAAGGGAAACGGTGGAAATTTAAAGGTTTTGCCCTCTGACGAGGTACATAACCCTGTGGTTTTTAAAGAGCATCAGGAGTGTGCGCATTCCCGGAAAGAGTCTTCCCTTGTCCTCTTCGCCGAGGCTCTCAAAGACCTCAAGTAGGCCGTATTTCAGTAGGAAATTCGTCTGGTCCATGTATATCTTCACCTCAAATCCGAGGCTTTCGGCCACCTTCCTAACACGGGTGAAGTTTACGAAGTGGGTTATGTCCACGCCCTCCCGTATGGCATCCGTATCGTGGAGGATCCTGTGTCCCCTGTAACCTTGAAGCGTTCCCCTTGGGGCAAGGGTGAGGAACTCGTCCTCCTCGTATCCGTAGTCAAACAGGAGCATCCTATCGGTCTTTTCCAATATCCCCCTGAGGAAATCCTCCACACCCACGCCCTCATCGTACGTAAATCCCTCCTCCACCTCCCCCCTGTAATGGGTGGGGCCATCGGACGGTAGCAGGGTGAAGCCCTTCTTCCCGTCATAGAAAACCTCCCACCACCTCCCGTTTCTGAAGACGAACCGGTTGGACGGGAAGGAGTCAAGGACTTCGTTCAACAGATAGGCGTCCGCCTCTATGGGTTTGTCCACATGTTTCCACCTGCCCTCCCTCTCAAACCGTTCCAACAACCTTTTTTGCCTTTCCCTCAGGATCACGCTCCTTTCCAAGGAGAAAACCTTCAGCCGGGTGTGGTTCAGTATATCATAGGAGAG
>JALWZG010000061.1 GCA_027002825.1 Caldifarciminota bacterium | reverse complement strand
TCGTCATAGGCGTGAGCAGGGTGGGGGAGGATGGGTGTATTGTCTACGGTGGGAATTCCATGGCCGTTTCCCCCTCAGGTGAGGTGTTGGTGGAGATGGGCAGGAGGGAGGGGGTTTCCCTTGTTGACATAAACCCCGACGAGGTCGGTGATGTGCGACGGAAGATAGACGTGTTGTCGGACAGGAGGCCTGAGGTCTATTCTCTTTGATCTCACCCGTCAGTCCTTCATTCCACCCCGTGCGTAAACCTCCGTTATCTGTTTCTGGAATACGGCGAACACCAGGAGGGCCGGGAGGGCGCTCAAAAAGGAGGCGGCCATTAGGGCGGGGTAGTTGGAGACCTCGCCCTGTGCGAAGTACGCCACGGCGAGCTGAACCGGTCTAAGACCCTTGTTGGAGACCACGAGAAGCGGCCACAAAAAGGCGTTCCAGGTGTAGACGGTGCTGAAGACTATCACGGTGATCAGGACGGGTTTCACGATCGGAACGGCCACCCTCAAGAGGAAGGTCAGATCTCCCCCGCCGTCCACGTATATGGCGTCTCTGAGCTCCTTCGGTATGCTACGGAAGGCCTGCCTTAGGAGGAAAATCGAATATATGTTGGCCAACCAGGGGGCCACCAGTCCCGCAAACGTGTCAACCATTCCGAGTTTCTGAACCACTATGAAGAGCTGGAGGATGAAAACGGGCATGGGTACGGAGGCGAGGACGAGCAGGGTTGAGAACAGGATTTCCCTGCCCTTGAACTCTATCCAGGAGAAGGCGTAGGCCGCGAGGGTGGAGGTTATCACCTCACCGCTCACTATCACGGCTATCATGCCGAGGGATACCAGGATACTCGCCCCCAAGTCCAGCTTTTGGAAAACCTCCCTGTAGGCATCCAACGTGAAGTCCTGTGGCCAGAGGGTCGGTGGGAAAAGTATGGCCTCGGCTTGGGATTTGAAGGAGGTTATAACCATCCAGTAAAAGGGGAAGAGTGTGAAGAGGAGTATTGAGATCACACCCCCAACCAAAACGAGTCGCCTGAGGAGGACGCTCAAGAGAACACCTCCCTGTAGGTTTCCTTTACGCTTCCCATGTCGGTGGTTTCCCTGACTATCCTTCCATCTCTCAAAAACACGTATCTCGTGGCAAAGGGTGTGAGTTCGTCTATCTGGTGGGATGTGAACAGGAACGTTCTCTCTCTCCTCTTACCCATCATTCCCACTACCTTTTCCCTCAGGACGAAATCCAAGGAGGACAGGGGTTCGTCTACGAGATAGAGGGGAACATCTACGGACATGCCCAAGGCAACCCTGACGAGCATTCTCTGGCCTTTTGATATTTCACCATACTTCATCCTTTCGCTCAGGTTTAGAAGAGCGAGGAATTCCCTGAAGTAATCCCAATCAAACGTCCAAAAACTGGATATAAACCTTGCAAGGTGATACAACGTAAAGCTTTCATAGAGGTTGTCGTTTTCACTGGTAAAGGATATAAGGGATCTGCTCTCCTTTGAGGGAACTCTGAAACCACCCACCTCCACTACACCCTGTTGGAAGGTCTCAACGTTCGCTATGACTTTTAAAAGGGTGCTTTTGCCGTACCCGTTGGGGGCGAGGATGTAAACCCTCTCACCTTCCGAGACTTCAAGATCCAGTCCTTTCAAAACGGTCTTTCGGCCGTAGGTCTTGTACAGACCCCTTACGGAGAGCATCGGAAGGGTATTATAAAGTCGGTAGAGCCAAAAGGGAATGCACGCCGGTAGAATAGCGTAATGCGTAGGGTAGCCCTCTTCGGTGCCTCCGGCTCTATAGGGAGGCAGACCCTTGACGTCCTTAGGAGGTTAAAAGACTGGCGGCTCGTGGGCGTCTCCGTCCACAACAACACGGAGGCGTTGGCCAAGATCTACGCGGAGTTCAAACCGAAGTACGTCGTAATAACGGGAGCGGCGAAGCCGCCCGAAGGGGTGAAGGCCCTCTACGGCAGAGAGGGGTTGGTTGAGGTGGCATCGGCCGAGGACGTGGACGTGGTGGTTGTGGCCACGAACGGTATAATCGGCGTATTCCCCACGATGGAGGCCCTGAAGAGGGGGAAGAGGGTGGCCCTGGCCAACAAGGAGACCCTCGTAGCCTTCGGCCCCTTCGTCAAGGAGGTGGCCCACCTCGGCGAGCTGGTACCCATAGACTCCGAACACTCCTCCGCCTTCCAGCTCCTGAACGGCGTCAAGAGGGAGGAGGTTAAGAAGCTCATCCTCACGGCCTCCGGGGGACCCTTCAGGACGTGGCCGAAGGAGAAGATTGCCAAGGCGAGGCCAGAGGACGCCCTGAAGCACCCGACCTGGAGGATGGGGGCCAAGATAACGATAGACTCCGCCACCCTCATGAACAAGGGACTGGAGGTGATTGAGGCGCACTTCCTGTTTGACCTGCCAGCAGATATGATAGACGTACGGATACACCCCCAGTCGGCCATCCACGCTATACTTCTGTTGAAGGACAACAGCCTGAAGATGCACGTAAGCCGCCCGGACATGAGGATACCCATCCAGTACGCCCTGACCTATCCGGAGCGGGTGGAGATAGACATCCCCCCATACCTGCCCCCCGACACCGAGGATGTGGTCTTCACCCTTGAGATGCCGGATACGGAACGCTTCCCCGCCCTATCCCTTGCCTACTACGCCTTGAGGCTCGGAGGTACCTACCCGGCCGTCCTGAACGCCGCCAACGAGGTGGCCGTCTACGCCTTCCTTGACGGGAAACTGCCCTTCTACGGCATAACGGACGTCGTTGAGCGGGTGTTGGGGGAGAACCCCTACAGAAAGGCTAAAACCTTTGGGGAATACCTGGAGGCGGACCGGTGGGCGCGGAGGAGGGCGGAGGAGATTATCAGAAGATACCCAGGCCCAAGATAAGGCGGATAATCCCCAGAAATATTATAACCGAGGAGAGGAGGAGGGTAACTATGGCCTTTCCTTTTCCGTCCTTATCAACAAAGAGGGCTATAACACTGAGAACGAGAATTACAAAGGCGAAGGGGATGTTGTACCAGTTTATCCAGCCGAGGAAGGGGATAAGGGCGATAAGGAATATTACAAACGATATAAGACCCATGATCAGCACAAAAGTGCCCATCGTTTGGTATTATAAACCTGTAGGGAGGAGACCAACGGACGGTATGTGGAAGCCTATTTCATAGGCCCTGTGGGCGGATATACGCTCACCTGTCGGTATCGGATATTTGGCTCACATGCGTAGCCCTCCATCCGGGCATTATGCCGAGGTCCACCTCCGACCGGACGAAAACGGCGTTCTCCGAGGACTCCGGATGTATCAAGGGATATGCAACGGCGACCGTATAATCCTCCCCCGTGTGGGAGGAGGCGGCCCAGAAGTACAGGATAGATGCACAGGAGATTGAGAGGGTTGCAAACGTAAAGAAGAACCTTGAAAAGCTCGGAAACGATCTGACGTTTGCCGACGTCCCGGAACACGTCCGCACCAAACACGTCCACCGCCTCCACCCCTACCTCGGCAAGTTCATCCCTCAGCTGGTTGAGGTCTTCCTCAGGAAGTTCTTCCGGCCGGGGGATACCATCTTAGACCCCTTTTCGGGGTCGGGTACCACGCTCGTTGAGGCAAACGTCCTCGGCATTAATGCCGTTGGCATAGAGCTATCCCCTTTCAACGTCCTTATCCAGAGGGTAAAAACCCAGAAGTACGATATACCCCTCCTTGAGAGGGAGCTGAAGGACGCCCTGAGGAGGCTTAAGGACTTCAGGGAGCGTAGGAGGAGCCTCTTCCCACTCCGGGAGGAAATGGAGATTGACACGGAGAACGTGAGCGATTACCTTAAGAAGTGGTACAGCCCACAGGCCTTAAGGGAACTCCTGTTCTACGGGGAGATACTGAAGGATTACACCTATTCGGACGTTATGAAGGTAATACTCTCAAGGGCGGCGAGGTCCTCCCGGATGATACCCCACTACGAGCTGGCCCGCCCCAAGGAGCCGGTTTATGGCCCCTACTGGTGCAAAAAGCACAAACGGATATGCGAACCCGTAAGGGAGGCCTACAAGTTTATAAGGAGATACACCTACGATACCCTTAGGAGGATAAAGGAGTTTGACCGAATAAGGACGGATGCGACCGTAGAGATATTTCAGGGGGATACCCGGTACATTTCCCTGCCCGAAGGTTTGGAGTTTGACGGTATTTTCACATCTCCACCCTATATAGGCGTCATAGACTACCACGAGCAGCACAGGTACGCTTACGAGCTTCTCGGATTTCCGAGGTACGACGATAAAGAGATAGGGCCAGCCTCAAAGGGACAGGGGAAGAGGGCGCGGGAGGAGTACTTCAGGGATATGGTTCAGGCCTTCGGGAACGTTCTAAGGTACGTCAAACGCAACGGGAAGGTGTTCGTGGTGGCCAACGATAAGTTCAACCTGTATCCGAAGATAGGGGAAGAGGTGGGTTTAAAGCTGTTGGACGTCTTCCACAGGCCGGTTCTCATGCGTACGGAGAGGACTGGCAAAACCTACTACGAGAGTGTATTTTACTTCAGACCTTACAATCCATAAATACGGCTTTCGGTATGTCCATCTGGGAGCAGACGGCGGAGATACTCGCAAAAGGGGCGGGTTTCACCGTTTTTTATACGGGGGAAATCCTACGGCCCGAAATAGATAGGTTCTTCGCTCGGTTTAGGGGGTAATGCTCTCCATAATCAAAACCAAATCCCAACCCCTCAAGTCAGAATTAAAACCCATTTACGCTCTTATAATAAAGGACGTGAAAAGGTTCTGGTTGAGTTTGACGGTAGGGGTGTGGGGGTTGGTAATAGTGCTTTATATTTTGGTCAATATAGGTCTTTTTGTAGGTTTTGCAATAGCATTACGTCTTGCTATTTTTAGAAATATGGATAAAATTTCCAAAATACCCATAATAGGAGAATTTATTGATCCGAATGGTCTTACTGTGGTGATTGTTCTGATGGTTGTTATAGTATACTTTAAGCTATTCTTTTCAAAGATTTTTGAGCAAGAAACGGAGATTGAGGATTTCTTCTATATAAGAAGATTGGACTTGTTTGGTAAAATAAACGATCTACTTCGCAGAAACATTCCAGAAG
>JALWZG010000060.1 GCA_027002825.1 Caldifarciminota bacterium | reverse complement strand
GCCACCCTTCCGCCCATCAGGGTGGCCAGGAGGTCCTCAAGGTACTCCTTGGGCAGTATCTTCTTCTCCTCCTTCGGGAGGGAGAGGGTGACGCCGAGGGCCATCCCCCTCGGTATTATTGAGACCTTGTGGACGGGGTCGCCGTTGGGGACGAGACGGGAGACTATGGCGTGGCCGGCCTCGTGGTAGGCCACCCTCCGCTTCTCCTCCTCGCTCAAGGGGGAACTCTCACGGGCTACCCCCATCATCACCTTCTCAACGGCCTCCTCCAGGTCCTTCTGCTCCACCACCTCCTTGTTCCTGCGGGCGGCGAGGAGGGCCGCCTCGTTTATGAGGTTGGCGAGGTCCGCCCCGGAGAAGCCGGGCGTAAGTTCGGCTATCCTCCGCAGGTCCACGTCCGGGGCCATCCGCACCTTCTTGGCGTGGAGCTTCAGGATCTCGTACCTCCCTTCAAGGTCCGGCCTCTCAACGACGACCATCCTGTCAAACCTCCCCGGACGCAGGAGGGCCGGGTCAAGGATGTCGGGCCTGTTGGTGGCGGCCAGGACTATTATGCCCGTACCGGCCTCAAATCCGTCCATCTCCACCAACAGCTGGTTCAGGGTCTGCTCCCTCTCGTCGTGGCCTCCGCCGAGACCCGCCCCCCTCATCCTTCCCACGGCGTCAATCTCGTCTATGAAGATTATGGCAGGGGCGAGCCTCTTCGCCTTCTCAAACAGATCGCGCACCCTCGCCGCCCCCACGCCTACGAACATCTCAACGAACTCCGAGCCGGATATGGACAGGAAAGGCACCCCGGCCTCACCGGCCACCGCCCTCGCCAGGAGGGTCTTACCCGTGCCGGGGGGACCGACGAGGAGTATCCCCTTGGGGACCCTCGCCCCTATCCTGCGGTACTTGGCGGGGTTCTTGAGGTAGTCCACTATCTCCTTCAGCTCCTCCTTCGCCTCCTTGGCGTCGGCTACGTCGTCAAACGTCACGTTGGGCCTGTTCTCGGTGTATATCTTAGCCCGGCTCTTCCCGAAGTCAAAGGCCTTACCCACGCCGCCGTTTATTGAGCGGAACATCATGAACCAGAGGAAGAGCAGGAGGAGAAGCCAGGGGAGATAGCTGAGGACTACGTCCATCCATATCTGCCGTTTTTTAAACCGTATCACCACACCCTCTTCGGCGAGCCTTTTGAACATCTCATCCCCCCTTACGTCCGGGGGTAGGTTCAGCCTGAAGTGGGAAACCTGCTTTCCACCCAAGACCACGGGTTGCTTGAAAACCCCGGAGACCGAGCCGTCCACGACTACAAGGGTGTCTATGTTCCCGGATTCTATCTGTTCAAGGAAGGTGTTGTAGGTTATTTCCGTCTCCGTTCGGGGAGGGTTTAAAAAGATCTGGACCGCGAATATACCGGCGAGGATCAACCCCCCCCAGATCAAAAGCGTCAGGAAGCCTGAGCCCTTTTTGTTGTCCATTTAACGCCCTATTCTACGGCTGAAAGACCCGGCCACTCCCGTTGGGTGCTTTAAGGCACACATCCATCGCACACGTAGGCGATCCCCTCGGAGACCGTATCCTTACCCTCCGCCCTTACCCGCATCCTCACGAAGTACTCACCCTCACCGACGGGCACCCTCAGGTGGACGTAATCCCTCCCCCTCGCCGAGTACACCTCCTCGCCGTCCAGGACTACCTCAACGTGGATCTCCCCTTTGCCACGGATCAGGATCTCACCGTCCCACACATCGGAGGGGCCGAGTATTTCCAGGGTATCCTCGGCTTTTACACCCCGGCTTTGTGGCAGGAACACCATGAGCAGGAGGGCGGCCGCCACGAGGGCGATGGAGGGTAGGACCAGGCGGGACAAACCCTTACGACGCTTCTTCCCATCCCGCACCTCCAACCTTGAAAACATAAAGGCCAGCCGCATCTCCTTAACGTACTCCCTCCCGCACACCTCACACACCTCAACGTGTTCCAGCAACGCCTCCTTCTCCTCCCCGCTCAGTCTCCCTATTGCGAGGAGGGGTATCAGCTCCCTTGCCCTTTCGTGCGTCATCTTCATGATTTACCTCCCATGAGAGCGTAAAGCCTCCTCTTCGCCCTGTTCAAGCGGGATTTTACAGTTCCCACGCTTATCCCCAGAGAACGGGCTATCTCGGAGTAGGTCATCCTCTCCACGTAGAACATCCACAGAACCCGTTTATGCTCCGGAGAGAGGGAGTGATAAGCCCTTTTGAACCTCTCCAGGCTTACGGGATGGCAAACGGGGTCCTCCTCCTCTTCGTCAAACTCCTGTTCGTAGGCGAAGATCGGATTCTCCAGCTCCTCCTCATCATCGCTCAGGTTTAGGGAAACCTTCCTGTTCTCCCTCTTCCAGTAATCCCGCATCACGTTCATGGCTATCTTAAAAAGCCAGGTCTTCACCGAGGAGCGGAATTGGAACTTGGAATAGGCCTTTAAGGCCTTTACGAAGACCTCGGACGTCAGGTCAAGTGCGGTTGAGTAGCTCGGTATACGGGAGAGTATGAAGTTGAAGACATCGTCGTGGTGCTTTCTGTACACCTCTTCAAATGTGGGGCGCATCCACATTATTAGACTTCACCCTGTTCCCCCACCCTCACGAACAACCCTTCACCCTCGGCGCACACCTCACCCCTCTCATCGTAAACCCTTCCCCTGCACAGCACGCTCCTCCCCTCAACCCTGACCGTTTCCGCCACCACCCTGTACCTCCGCCCCGGCCTTACGGGTCTCAGATAGTCCACGCATATCCTCCTGCCGAGGAACACCTTGAAAACCGTCGCCGCGGCCGTCCCCATGGCCTCGGCGAGTACGGTGGCCGTTATCCCGCCGTGGATCACACCCTCAAAGCCCACAAACCTCTCCGATGGGACGAACTCCGCCTCAACGCCCCCATCAAAGGGTGAGAAGTCAAGTGAGAGCTCCGAATCCCTACCACAAACAAAACACCTCTCATGCCCCGGAATTCTCATACCTGATCCTCCTTATCCTCTTGTATATCTCCGATCTGATCCTCTCGGCAAGGAGCATGTTCCTGTACCCCTCCTCGGCAGGCACCTCCACCTCCCTCTCCCCTCTGACGGCTTCAAGGAAGGCCACGAGCTCCAACGTCAGGGCGTCCTTTTCCTCGTCAACCGGGGGGAAGTAGGGCATGAGCTCGTCCCCCATCTTTTCAACCATATCAACCCTTCTCCTGTAGAGGTCAATTGAGAGGTATCTGTTGTACACGAAGACCCTGAACTTTCTCATCTTTTCCAGGGAAACCCTGCTCGCCGTCAGGTTTGCGGCGGCACCCGATGGGAATTCCAGTCTGACGTTTGCTATGTCTATGTCCCCCGTTATGACGGGGATGCCGACAGCGCTGACCACTTCCGGCTCCTCGCCGATAAGTGAGAGGGTCAGGTCTATGTCGTGGATCATCAGGTCCAAGATGACGTCCACATCGGTCCCGCGTGGGTTGTACACGCTCATCCTGACGCTTTCCACGAAGTACACCTTCCCCCTTATAAACCTCTTCGCGGAGAGAAAGGCGGGGTTAAACCTCTCTATGTGGCCCACCTGAACCTTCACCCCTTTCTCCCTGGCAAGGAGGACTATCTCCTTCGCCGTCTCGGGGGAGTCGGTCAGGGGCTTTTCCACGAGGACGTCCTTTCCGCTCAACACGCATCTCTTGACCACGTCGTAGTGTGTCCTGGTCGGGGACGCGACGACAACCGCCTCCACCTCCCCGAGGAGGGATTCAAGGGAGGGAAAGGCCTTTACGTTGTACCTCTCGGAAACCTCGGCACTCCTCCTCGGGTTTATGTCGTATATCCCCCTGAGATCGGCCAAGGGAACGGCAAGCAGCTTTTCAACGTGGAGCGAACCCAGATAACCTACCCCCACCACCCCCACTCTCACGGGTTCAGAAAAAAACAAACGGGGACGACGGGATTTGAACCCGCGACCTCCGGCGTGACAGGCCGGCGTTCTAACCGGGCTGAACTACGTCCCCGCGAGGTGGATATTATATGGCCGAACCTCACCCGTGTGGGGGGTCGGCCTTAGAATACCGAACGATGCTGTTTGAAGTATGGGCTTTGTGGTTTCCCGTAAACCCCAACCTGAGGTACGTTATAACCGTTTTCAACGTTGAGTCAAAAAAACCCCTAAAGGGGAAGGCCACCGTGGAGCTGGAGTTCCAAAGCGGGGACAAAAAGCCGTTTAGGGACACGTTTGAAAACGACTTGGGTGGGAAGAACGACGTGTACATCCTCTACGAGAACGCCACGGGATGGGAGGAGGTGTCCCTCTCGGGAGTAGTCCGCCTCAAGAAGGAGGAGTTGACCTTCCGGAAAACCCTTCCGGGGTACGGCTCTCTCAAGACCTCCTCCCTTATCCTGGCGCACAGCATCTCCAAGAACGACAGGTCGGCCCTCTTCAAAAGGGGGGACATCTTCATAAGGCCGTGCTTTAACTGTGTCTTTTACGGATATCTGAACTTCTACCTTGAGGTCCTGTGCGATTCCTCTTATGTGATAACGGGTCTGATAACACGTGCCGGAAAGCCGGTTCTCAGGCTTCCGACCAAGACCTACACCTCCTCCCAAAACCTCTCCATGAGTATCCCCATCTGGAAGCTGGAGGAGGGTAAGTACCGGATCACCCTCAGCGTTATATCCCCGTCGCTTGGGGAGGAGGTAAAGCTTGAAAGGGAGTTCATAGTGTCCAAGTACGGGGACAACATAGCCTCCTTCATAGACTACGTGGCGAGCGAGGAGGAGAAGAGGGAGTTCAGGGAGTTGGTGGGTGTTGAGGCGAAGATAAACTTCCTCAAGAGGTTCTGGGAAAAGAGGGGTGAGGGGTTTTACGAGGAGTTCCGCAGGAGGGTCATGCACGCCGACAGCGCCTTCTCAACGCCCAACCGCCTCGGAAGGTACACGGACATGGGGAGGATATACATCAAGCGAGGTCAGCCCGACGAGGTGGCCAGGGTTGACGTGGGAGAGGGTAGAAAACCCTACATCAGGTGGACCTACTACACGGGGGGAGGGTACTCCTACTACTTTTACGATCCCATAGGCACAGGGGAGTACGTCCTGGTCAGGACGGATGACCCCTCGGAGGCGACTTACGATTACAGGAGTCGTCAGCCCTCCCTGGACATAAACGAGGGCAGCGGTTGGGACTGGTGAGGGTCTTCGTCTCAACGGGTGAACTCTCAGGTGATCAGAACGCGGCCAGCCTCGTAAGGGGTTTGAAG
>JALWZG010000059.1 GCA_027002825.1 Caldifarciminota bacterium | reverse complement strand
CCCCACCCATTCCCGATAGGACCTGCAGGGAGTGGGTCGCGTCGTACACCACAACCAGGCCGTCCTCCTTCATCCACACCAAACCCCTGAAGTCAACGACGAGGTCCCCGTATCCGAAGAGCGTGCCCCTCTCGGTGACCCAGACCTCTTTGCCCCCGCCGTATCTGACCTTCTCAACGGCGTGTTTCACAGCCCAAGGGGGCATGAACTGGGCCTTTTTTATGTTTACCACCTTACCCGTCCGCCCGGCCTCAACGAGTATATCCGTCTGTCTTGATAGGAAGGCGGGTATCTGAACGACGTCAACCACCTCACCCACTGCGGGAACGTCATGCACATCGTGGACATCCGTGAGAACCGGGAGTCCCACATCCTCCCTGATCCTCTTCAGTACCCTCAACCCCTCCTTTATCCCAGGCCCCCTAAAGCTGTGCAGGGATGTCCTGTTGGCCTTGTCGTACGAGGCCTTGAAGTAAAGGGTTATACCGTACCTTTCGGAGATCCCCCTCAGCTCCCTCGCGACGTCAACCGTCATGCCCTCATCCTCTATGACGCAGGGACCGGCTATGAAGAACAGGTCCCTCACCTCAGATACCCCCTCACGTCCACTTCCCTCCGCAGCACCATCTCGGATATGAGCTCCATATCGGTGTGGGTTATGGTGACCTCACGGTGGGCCATTTCAAGGGGTATGGGATACCCTTCGGGTGAGAGGGAGGCTATCTTCGGCAGTATATCGTAAATCTCGTCCTCGTCAACCTCCACGAACTCAACCTTGAAGGCGAGGGGGTAAAGGGGTGAAAACCTCACAAAGGTTTGGTACACCTTCGTCTCCCGAAGGGATGCGTAGCCCTCGGGCAAGGCGTACTTCTCCTCGGGAATGTCCAAGACCATAGGGGGCGCATAACCGCTCTCCCCGGTGAAGACGGAAAACATAACCTGATCCGAAAAGACGCCCTTTACCCCCCACTCCTTTATGTAATCCGCCGTAGTGGAGTCCTTGGAGACGAACACCAGTTTCCACCCCTTCCTCTTCGCATCCCTTACGAGTTCCTTTAGGCTCTGCATGAGCTCGTGGTATAGGGTCAGAACGAGGAACATGTACCTCTCCAGACGGGGATTCTCCTTGAGGAAGACCACATCTTTCTGCGCCTCGTAAAGGTTGAAGAAGGAGAAGTCCTCAAATTTCAGGTTTTCGTCTATCGCATCGTAAATCCCCCTGCTCCTCAGCTCGTCTTCAAGAGCGTGGAGTATCTCCTCCTCTTCGGGTAGAAGGTTTCCGGCAAACCACTTGGGTGTGGGTTGGGGGTTTATGAGCTTTCCCACAAAAGAACCGTCCAAGAGGATGAGGGAGCCTTCCGGCGGGTTTAGCTTGAGGACGGACTTAACCTCCGCCAGGTCCATCCACCTTGAAAGCACATCGTCTACGGATTTCCTGTTGAAGACACCCCTGTCAAGCACGTCCACGTGGGCCAGCCCCAGATCCCTGTTCCCGTCCCTTGAAAAGAGGATCGCCAGACCACACAGGGCGAAGAGGATGTGGGAGGTCTTGGAAATCCTGTGCCGTGAGCCGTCAACGGCGACCACATCCCCGATCTCCCCCTCCCACGGCTTGAGGGGTATCCAACGCAGGTTTTCGGGTTTGGGTAGCTCCCCCTGTGATATCCCCGCTATCCTGTTGAGGGAGTTTACCACCGCCTGATAGACGGACCTGTGCATTACTGCTGCACGGTGATGGGCGGCAGGGCTTTACCCTTAAGCAGGACCATAAACGAGGGCTTCTGAGCCGATGATATGCCCACGAGCTTTAGGGCGTTCACCATAACGGTTGCAACCCCCGTGGTGTCAACCTCGGACGCGGGAACGAAGTAAACCGTGTCCGTTGGAGGTAGGTTTTTAACGTGGGGGTCCTTATCGGCGAGCTTGAAGAAAACCTGTACGGAATCCGCACCGCTGACGGGGGACCACGATATCCTGATGCTATCGCCCACGGTATGTATCGGTGTATCCACCAGAACGGTGTCCGGTGGGTTCACCTCCGGAAGGGAAAACTGCACCCTTTCATCGTATTTGGGAACGTATATTGAAACGGATGTGCCGGCCGAAAGGTTTACACGGACGGGATTACCGCTGTCGTCAAGGGCCATGTAAAGTCCGTTGTCGGAGGAGTACCGCAGGGATACGTCCCCCACCTTCACGTCGGCCTCGGAATACTCCTGCCCGTCCACCAGAACCTTGAAGAAGGCCGATTCGTACTTCAGCGTGTCAAGGCCTGCCGGCGGTGTTATGCTCCCGTACTCGGAGGGCAGGAAGGCCGTAAAGGCGGAGAGGGCGGGCCCCACACCTCCTCCCGTTCCGAAGACGTGCGTGTGTATGAGCTCACCCTTCTCGTTGCACGAAAGGAGAACAAAAGCGCCCAAGCCAAAGAGAAGAACCTTCCTCATAACACTTGAATTCTACGGTTGAAACCCGTCCCTTCAGCTTGAGGCGCTGGTGTAATACCTGAGGGCAAACCTCCAGAAAAGACGTGATACCGTGAAAAACACGAGGGCGAAGAGGGCGCTCAGGGTGGTGTAGAAGGCGGAGCCCCTTCCGAGAAATGCTTCGGCCGGAACCGTCGTCAGGAACGCCACGGGTACCACAAAGGTCATGAAAATCCTGTAAAGGGTTGGATAGGCCGCTATGGGAAACCTACCACCCTCCAGAAGGGCCTTCAGAACGTAGGTGATGTTGTAAATTTTTACAAACCATACGCTCAGAGTCCCCAGTATAAACCACACGCTGTAGAGGATGAGTATCCCGAAGGCAAAAGGTAGCGCCCCCGCAAGCATCTGCAGAGGACCGGCTCCCGACCTTATCGCCCCGTACACCACAAGCCCACATCCCGCGAGGAAGTTCGGGATTCCCCAGGGTGAGAAGTGTCTCGTTGAAAGCCAGAACTGGCTGTCTATGGGTTTGAGAAGCACAAAGTCCAGTGTACCCATCTGGACGTGGTCCACTATCCTGTTCAGGTTGGGGTTGAGGAGCATCTGGGAGAAACCCTCTATGGCCATGAACACCCCCAAAACCACTACGGCCTCGTTCCAACTCCATCCCCCCAACGTCTGCTCACCTCTGTAAAAAAACGAAAGGACGAAAAGTCCCCCGGTCGCCCCCGCCAAACTGCTGAAGAGGGATACGAAGAAGTTCAGCCTGTACTCCACCTCCGCCATCACGGAGGTCCTCCAAAAGGTGTAAAGCGCCCTGATGTACCTCACAGCACCCTTATGATGGCACCCTTGAGGAAATCCGGTGCGAGAAAACCACCGCTACCCAAGGGGACGTCCAACCCCTCAACTTCAAGCCCTTCAACCGTTATGGAAACTATACCACCGCCTTTCTCCTTCACAAACGGGAGGATGTGGGAGCGATCCCCCGCCGGTGTCATGACCTCAAATACACATCCGTCCCTTTCAAACCTCGCCACTTTTATCTGGGGGAATTTCAGGATCTCCTCCTGAGGCTCAACACCGAGCAGCCCCCTGAAGTAATCCTTTGCCCTCTCGTAGTCCCGATTGTCAACGGCAAACGCAGCTGCTTTTATGCGCATGCAGGTATTCTAAATCCGCCGTAGAATAGTAGGGCGATGTTGTCCTTTGAAGAGTACGCGGATATACTCGGCCTTTTCGGAGAGATATCCGCAAAACACCTAAAGGTGAAGGTGCTGGAGCTTGACAGGCGGGAGACCTTTGAGCAAACCGTAAACGAGCTGAAGGGGATGGGTGTGTTCTCGGAGGAGATGTTGGACCTACCCCTACCCGTCAGACTTCAGGCCTTGATGGAGCTGGCAAAGGGTGAAGGCGCTGTGGCCTTTTACACGGCCACCGTTTGGACAAAAGAGGAGTTCGGCCTAAAGGGCTTCTCCCCCGTCTTTGGGGGAAGACTTCAGGCGAGGACGGAGGAAGGGGATGGCGGTTTCTCCCCCAGAGCAAAGGGGAGGTTCACGGGTGAGGAGGTTGAGGTCCTCGGCCTGAGGGGTTTGACGTGGATGCAGGGGGATTTCCACCCGGAGGGGGATGTTCCCCCCGGCTTAGGTGAGAGGTTTCTCACCTACCTTCTCGCCGTCGTGATAGGCGTCGCCTTTGCATCCCATGAGGAGGCCCTCACGTACTCTCGGGAGAGGAAGGCGTTCGGAAGACCCGTGTACGAGTACGGGGAGATAAAGGGCTTCCTTGACAGGGGGCTGAGCGCACTTGAGGCCTCGAGGTCCGGACTTCTGGACGGAAGACCGATTGTGTACCAGGCCTTGGACTCCGCCCTTTTCGTGGCGGATAAGGCCGTTCAGATCTTCGGGGGGTACGGATACATAGCGGAGTACCCGGTATCCAAGTTCTTCAGGGATGTTCGCATGCTGAGAAGCTTGATACCCGCGGCCGAGGTGCAAGGGTAGAAGGTGCGAAAGGGCGACGGTCCGCTTTATAATGGAAGGCTCAGGAGGAGAAAACATGCAGGGTATTATGCAGCTTGAGAAGCGGTTGAAGGAGTTTGTAGAGCAGACGGAAGGGATAAGGGGTGTTATCATAAGCACCCCTGAGGGCTTGCCGTTTTCCTACTACTCATCGGGCAAGTTTGATGCGGATCTCATAGCAGCCATAACCTCGTCCATATTCGCCTTGGCGAAGAAGTCGGGAAGGGCCGCGGATCTCGGCCTGCCAAACGAGATAACGATCCACATGGAGGACGGAAGCCTTTATATCTTTCCACTCGGCTCCCTTGTGTTCGGAATCCTTACCCTACCCGGTGCCATGACGGGTATGGTCCTGGTAAACGCGCGCAAGATCTTGGGGGATCTGGAAAAACTGGAGATATAAACCATGGGTAATACCATGGCAGAAAGGAGAGCGGAGGACATGGAGAACAGCCTGGACACCCTGGTAATGAAGCGTAGGAGCGGGGAGATTTCTCCCAAAGAGTTCTACATAGGGCTGTTGGAACTCCTCAGGGACGTGACCGACTCCCTCATAGCGGAGGTGGAAAGCGGTATGTCCGAGGAGGATGTGAAGGAGCAGATCCCTCTTGTCCTGGCCATACTCAAGGAGCAGATAGGGGGGCTGGAAAAAAGGGGTAGGTGATCCTTCGCCCCTACGCCCCCCAAACGTGTCCACGTCCCCTTTAACATAACGGCTATGCCGTACGAGTACAGACCCGTAAGGGCGCCAAGGGGGAACAAGAGGACGGCAAAGGACTGGCACGCCGAGGCGGCCATGCGGATGCTGATGAACAACGTGGACCCGGAGGTGGC
>JALWZG010000058.1 GCA_027002825.1 Caldifarciminota bacterium | reverse complement strand
GAGGAGGCCCCTGAGGTGGTGAGGAGGCTGAAAGGTATGGGTTTCAAGGTCGGAATAATAAGCGGGGATTCGGAGGAAAACGTCAGGAGGGTGGCGGAGGCGTTGGGTGTGGATATGCACTTCTCAGGTGTGCTTCCGGAGGAAAAGGTGGGGATAATCTCACGGATGAGGGAGAAGGGTGGGGTGGTCTTTGTAGGGGATGGTATAAACGACGCCAAGGCTTTAACCGAAGCAGACATAGGTGTGGCCATGGGTAGCGCCATGGACATCTCCGCCCTGGCGGGGGATGCCGTTCTCCTGAAGAACGATTTGAGGGGGATACCCTTCTTTATGGAGCTCCTCAGGAAGTCCCATGCAAAGGTAGTCCAAAACCTCTTCTGGGCCTTTGTTTACAACACCACACTCATACCCGTTGCGGCGTTGGGAAAGGTTTCACCGGAGATGGGGGCCTTTGCCATGAGTGTCAGCTCCTTGAGCGTTGTGCTGAACTCCCTCCACCTGAAACGTATCTTTGCCCGCTTAGAATTTTAGGAATGAGGGCGCTGTTCAACTTCAACTTCAGGAGGATGTACGCAACATATCCGAGACTTGCCGTAGTTGCTACGGCGTACGATGGCGAGAGGAAAACGGCGCTGAGCCTCGTCTGGCACACACCCCTATCCTTTGATCCCCCCGTTTATTCCGTATCCGTCGCCCCCAAGCGCTTCAGCCACGATGTGATACTCAGGGCCAGAACCTTTGCCGTTCACTTTTTCCCCTATGAGAGGGCCAAAATCGTTGAGCTGATAGGTTCGACCAGCGGCAGGGAGGTGGACAAGTTCAAGGAGTTCGGTATAAAACACTTTATGTCCAACCTGCAGAATCCCGTGATAGAGGGAGCGTATCTCGTTCTGGACTGCGAGTACCTGGACCACAGGCTTGTGGGGGATCACACCCTGATATGGGGGGAGGTAAAGACCGTCTACTACGATCCCGAAAGGGTTGAGCTCGGGGAGGACGGTGGCCTGCGTTTGAGGAACATTTCACCCACACTCTACGTGGGGGACGGGATCTACGCGACGGTGTCCGGGGAAAGCCTGGAAAGGCTGCGCAAGAGTTGATCCTCCTCCTCGCCCTCCTCCCGGACAGCGTTTTGGTCGGCCTGATGGGGGGAAGTCCCATAAGCTCCGCCGTCGTGAAGGCGGGTGGCAAGACCTACAGGATAAAGGCGAAGGGGGGGAGGTTGATCGTAAACGGTGTCAAAAAGAAGGGCTTCAAACTCAAGAACGTCAGGTTCGTATCCCCCATCAAGGGGGACTACAAGGGGGTTATGCTGTTCGTTCCGAGGGGAAACTCCTTTTACGTCATAAACAAACTGCCCCTGAACGAGTACATAGCATCCGTGATAGCCAGCGAAATGGGGGATGCACCCTTGGAGGCCCTGAAGGCCCAGGCCGTTTTGGCGAGGACGTTTGTGATGAGATGGGGGAAAAGACATGGGAGGTTTCATGCCTGTGATCGGGATCACTGTCAGAGGTATGAGGGTGTGAAGCGGGTTAAAAGCGTTCACAGGGTTGCCGTAAAGAGGACGTCAAGGGAAATACTGACCTACAGGGGAAGACCTGTTGAGGTCCTTTACCACGCCTCCTGTGGGGGATGGGTGTGTGAGCCTAAATACGTATGGAGGAGGGGAAAACACCTGCCCTATTTCTGGACGGGGGAGGATTCCGACTGTTTCGCCGATGAACATCTGAAGTACACGTGGAAGGTCTACGCCCCTCTCAAAACCTGTCCCAAAGTCAAAAGGATACCGGGATCCCTGAGGGTGTACATGATGCTCGTGGGGAGGGACACGCTCTACGCCTATGATATACGCAGGAGGTTCAACCTTCCAAGCACGGTCTTTGCCTATTGGTGTACACGCACAGGTGTTATATTCTTAGGCACGGGAAGGGGACACGGTGTGGGTATGTGCCAGAGGGGTGCAATCCTCAAGGCAAAAAAGGGTTGGAACTACAAGGAGATACTGGAGTTCTACTACAGGGGGGCGACCATAAGGAAGGCGGGCAGGTGAGCTATTTCAGGACCTTGCGTATTTCCTCCAAGAGGGCGTTTATAACCCTATCCTCGTCCTTTTCGTCTCCGAATATCCTACACCCCGCCGAGAAGTAATGCCCTCCACCCCCGAACTTTTCGGCTACGGCCGCGACGTTCGGGCCACCATCCTTACTCCTCAGACCCACCTTCCAGTACCCCTCCGGGTCCCATTCAACCTTCATGGCAACAAGGACACCCCTGACGGAGAGGGGATATTCAACAAAACCTTCGGAATGCTCCCTGTTCGCGTTCACCCTTTCAAAAAACTCCCTGCGGACCACCATATAGGCCACCTTTCCACCCTCAACCACCTTTAGGGTTTGTAGGGCGAGGGATAGGAGCCTGTACATCTGAATGGGCTTTTCACGGAAGATCAGCTCGGATATCTTCCTCGGGTTTACACCCCTCCTTATGAGGTAGAGGGCGTCCTCAAAGGCCCTCTCCCCCTCCCTGTTCTTGAAGCTGCCCGTATCCGTCAAGAGTCCGACGTAAAGGGGTACGGCCACGCTCAGGTCTATTCCCTCCTCATCCCATGTCCTGAGGAAGCGGAGGAGCAGGGATGTGGCGCTTGGTGCTTCCTCGTCAAGGAGGTCGTACTCGGAGTACCTCTCCCCCGTCAGGTGATGGTCAAACCTCACGATGGGGGCATCGGGAAGCGGGAATCCCGTCCTCTCCCAGTCGCTTGCGTCCACGAGTATGTAAAGCTGTCCTTCGGGGAGATCCGTCCTTATACCTTCCGCTCCTGGGATAAAGGAGAAGATTTCCGGAACGCCGTGTTTTAGTACACCCTCAGCCTCCACACCCCTCTTCCTGAGGAAGTTCACAAGCCCGCTTACACTGCCCACGGCATCCCCATCCGGTCTTATATGGGAGACCACGACGACCCTTTCAAACCCCCTTACGAAATCCACCGTCCTTTTCAAAAGCGGTTATTATATCCCGGAAACGCCCATCACCCCACCTCCAACACCTTCCTCAGGTACTGCCCCGTGTAGGACTCCGGCACCTTCGCTATCTCCTCCGGCGGACCCTCCGCCACGAGGTACCCCCCTTCGTCCCCACCCTCCGGGCCGAGGTCTATGACCCAGTCGGCGTTCTTTATGACGTCAAGGTTATGCTCTATCACCAGGACGGTGTTTCCGTTGTCCGTCAGGCGGTGCAGGACGTTTATGAGCTTCTTCACATCGTCAAAGTGCAGACCCGTGGTAGGCTCGTCAAGGATGTAGAGGGTCCTCCCCGTGGGTATCTTGGAGAGCTCCTTGGCCAGCTTTATCCTCTGGGCCTCACCTCCGGAGAGGGTGGTTGAGGGTTGGCCCAGCTTTATGTACCCGAGACCTACGTCCACCATCACCTGGAGTTTGCGGCGTATAGTAGGCACATCCTCAAAGAACTCATAGGCCTCGTCCACGGTCATATCGAGGACGTCGGCGATGGACTTCTCCTTGTACTTTATCTCAAGGGTTTCGGCGTTGTACCTCTTCCCTCGGCAGACCTCGCAGGGGACGAAGATGTCCGGGAGGAAGTGCATCTCTATCCGCACGTACCCCTCCCCCTCGCATGCCTCACACCTACCCCCACGGAGGTTGAAGGAGAAGCGGGAGGGCTTGTAGCCGCGGGCCTTTGCCTCCGGCAGTTTGGCGTAGAAGTCCCTTATGTAGGTGAAAACTCCCGTGTAGGTGGCGGGGTTGCTCCTTGGCGTCCTCCCTATGGGGGACTGGTCCACGTCTATCACCCTGTCTATGTACTCCATCCCCAGAATGGTGTCGTGTGCGCCGGGGTCCATCTTCGCCCTGTAGAGCTTCTTCGCGAGCGCTCTGTAGAGGATGTCCATCACGAGGGTAGATTTCCCGGAGCCGGAGACCCCCGTGACGACCACGAAGAGGCCGAGGGGTATCCTTACGGTTATGTTCTTGAGGTTGTTTTCCCTGGCTCCCACTATCTTCAGCCACTCCTCCCCCGGCTCCCTCCTCTCCCTCGGTACGGGTATCCTTTTCCTGCCCGAAAGGTAGGCCCCCGTTATGGACCTTTTGCTTTTTATCACATCTTCAACCGTGCCGCTGGCCACGACCTCACCGCCGTAGACACCGGCTCCGGGGCCGAGGTCCACGATGTAATCCGCACTCCTTATGGTCTCCTCGTCATGCTCCACCACTATGACGGTGTTTCCGAGATCCCTCAGGTGCTTCAGTGTCCCTATGAGCTTGAAGTTATCCCTTGGGTGGAGTCCTACGGTCGGTTCGTCAAGGACGTATATGACGCCGGAAAGCCCGGAGCCTATCTGTGTGGCCAGCCTGACCCTCTGCTCCTCACCTCCGGATAGGGTATCCGCTCTCCGGTCAAGGGTGAGGTACCCCACCCCCACCTCGTCCAAAAACTTCAGCCTACGGACTATCTCTCCGATTATCCTCTCCGCAACTATACCCTTTTTACCCTCCAGTTTCAGGTTCTGGAAAAAGGCGAGGGAATCCTTGACGCTCATCTGGACTATGTCCCAGATGTTCTTACCGGCGATGTAGACGGAGAGGGCCTCCCTCCTCAAGCGGGAGCCTCCACAGGCCGGACAGGTGGTGTAGACCATATAGCGGCCTATGTCCGCCCTCACCCACTCCGAGTCCGTACTCTTGTACTTGCGCCAGAGCTGGGGGATTATGCCGTCCCAGTCCCTGTAGAGGGGCCTGAAGTCCTGATCGTCAAGGGACTCCGGCGGCTCCTCCACCCCCCAGAGGACGACGTTCTTGAAAGGCTCAGGTAGGATACGCCAGGGGTCGTGGATTGAAGCCCCGTACTTGCGGGCTATCCTCTTGAGGACGCGGGCGGTTATGGGGTGGGGTTCGGAGAGGGGTTTTATGGCCCCCTCCATGATGGAGAGGTCGGGGTTGGCTATCAACTTGCCGGGGTCAAAGTCCATCTTCACACCCAAGCCCGTACAGACCGGGCAGGCCCCGTAGGGGGAGTTGAAGGAGAAGAGCCTCGGCTCCAACTCCGGCATGGAGAAGCCGCACTTCGGACAGGCGAGGCTCTCGCTGAAGATCTCCTCCTCGTCCCTGTCGGTTATGATCTTGACCAGGCCCTCGCTCTCCTTCAGGGCGGTCTCAACCGACTGGTGTATCCGACTCCTGTCCTCCTCTCTGACCATCACCCGGTCCACTACTATCTCTATGTCATGGCGTCTGTTCTTGTCCAGCTGGGGTACCTCATCCACACCGTAGGTTATACCGTCCACCCGCACCCGGACAAACCCCCTCTTCGCTATCCTCTTGAAGAGCTCCCTGTACTCGCCCTTTT
>JALWZG010000057.1 GCA_027002825.1 Caldifarciminota bacterium | reverse complement strand
TCCGAGGCGGAGGTTGGGGGTGTACGCGTTGGGGTAGGCCTCGTATACGGGCATGAAGGCCTTTATGGCGTCGGCGTAGCGGCCCTTGGCCTCGTACATGTAGGACTTCTCGTAGGCCTTTTTCAGATCTTGATAATCCAGAGCAGCGATCAGTAAAAACATCGCCCTTCAATTCTAAGCATGATAGTAGGTTTGTGTCCTACATAACCGTCCCCTTCAGGGCCTCCCCACACTCCAGAGGCAGGTCCTCGGGCAGTCTCTTCGCTATCTCGTATATCAGGTCAATTATCCTCTGCTTCCTGCTTGAGGAGACCTGAAGGACCTCCTCCGTCGTCAGCTTCGTGGGGGATATGCCGGCGGCCATGTTGGTGACGACCGTAATCAGGGTGTAGCACATCTCCAGCTCCCTCGCAAGGAAGGCCTCCGGTACGGCCGTCATACCCACCAGATCTGCCCCTAATATGCGGAGAGCCCTTATCTCCGCCGCCGTCTCCAACCTCGGCCCCTCCATCGCGGCGTACGTACCCTTGGGTACAACCTTCAGGCCACCTTCGGAGAGGACCTGAAAGGCTATCTCCCTACCCTGCGGATCAAAGGGCTCCGTCACGTCTATATGTACGACCTTCTTCTCCTTCAGGGCGTGGTACACCCTGTCCTTACCCTTACCCGGATGTTCAAACTCCCCGTCGGGGGTGAACTTCCCCTCGTAGTAGGTTATCTGCCCACGGGTGCGGGTCATGTCAAGGAGCTGATCCGGTATGACGACGTCCCCCACCTCAAGGTCGGGATTTACGGCCCCGACGGCGGATATGGCGAATATGCGGTCCACTTCAAGGAGTCTGAAGCCCCACATGTTGGCCCTGTAGGGTATGCGGTGAGGGGGGATGTCGTGGTTCTTACCGTGGCGGGCGAGGAAGACGAACTCAAGGCCGTCCTTGCCGGCGATTATGTAGTCGGCAGAAGGCTCACCCCACGGCGTTTTAAGGATATGCCTCCTGTCAAGGATGTCGTAACCATCCAGATTGTAAATTCCTGAGCCTCCTATGATACCTATGCGCATAGGGGGGATTCTAAGGTGGAGATCACTAAGATAGCGTATCCCGGCCTGTAATAAACAACCTTCAACCTTAGAATTGGAAGGCGAATGAGGAGGATAACCGTCGTAGGGGCCGGTTTGGCCGGGAGCGAGGCCGCCCTCGTGGCCGCAGATATGGGCGTGCAGGTGGACCTATACGAGATGAGGCCGAAGAAGATGACCCCAGCCCACTCAACGGGCAGACCCGCCGAGTTGGTATGCTCCAACACCTTCAAGTCCAAGGACCCCTACTCCGCCCCCGGCCTCCTGAAGGAGGAGCTCAGGCTCCTCAACTCCCCGCTCCTGAAGTTCGCCGAGGAATGCGCCCTGCCCGGAGGTAAGGCCCTCGCCCTTGACCGCAACTGCTTCTCAAAGAGGGTGGAGGAGGCCATAGAGGGCCACCCCAACATCCGCTTCATCAGGGAGGAGGTGAAGGAGATACCGGACGGTATAGTGGTGATAGCCTCCGGCCCCCTCACCAGCGACCCCCTCTCCAAGGCCATCGGCCAACTTCTGGGGGAGGAGTACCTGCACTTCTACGACGCCCAATCCCCCATAGTGGACGGCGACACCCTTGACTACAGCAAGCTGTACTTCAAGGACCGCTTCGGACACGAGGACGAGGCCTACCTCAACGCCCCTATGACCGAGGAGGAGTACATGCGGTTCTGGGAGGCCCTGATAAACGCCGAGATACACCCGCCCAAGGACTTTGAGAAGGACGCCAAGTACTTTGAGGCCTGCCTGCCCATAGAGGAGATGGCGAAAAGGGGTCCGGAGACCCTCCTTTACGGCCCCCTACGTCCGGTGGGCCTTGAGGATCCGAGGACGGGGAAGACTCCTTATGCCGTCGTCCAGCTCCGGAGGGAGGACAGGGAGGGGAAGGCTTGGAACTTGGTGGGCTTCCAGACCCAGCTCAAGTGGGGGGAGCAGAAGAGGGTCTTCCGTATGATACCGGGGCTTGAGAGGGCGGAGTTCTTGAGGTACGGGGCCGTCCACAGGAACACCTTCATCAAATCTCCGCTGCTCCTGCTTCCAACCCTCCAGCTCAAGAAGGAGCCGAGGATCCTCTTCGCCGGCCAGATAACCGGAACGGAGGGGTACGTCCCCGCCATCGCCGGTGGCCACCTCGCCGGCCTGAACGCCGCCCGCCTCGCCCTCGGCCTTGAGCCTCTCGTCCTCCCCAAGCACACCATGATGGGCGCCCTCTTCCACTACATAACCACGGCCAACCCCAAATACTTCCAGCCCATGAACGCCAACTTCGGCATAATCCCGGACGTCCCCAAGATGAGGCGGGACAGGCGGCGCCGCTACATCGTTGAGAGGGCCTTAAGGGAGATGGAGGAGTTTTTGAAAGGGATGAAGGTGGATAAGCTCGCCGTGGGATAAAAATGAGAACGCTTTTTGTAAACACCAGACCGTTTTGGAAGTTTTCTTACGGTGCGGGCCATCCCTTTAAGCTCTACAGGCTATTCCTCGTTCAAAAGATGCAGGAGCTAAAGGGCCTACTGGAAGGGGTCTCCGTCGTAGAGCCGGAGGAAATAGACGAGGAAAAGCTTCTGCTCTTCCACACCGAGGATTACATCAGGGCGCTGCGGGATGCCGACAGCGGAGTGTACAAAGGCTACATGGAGTTCTACGGCCTGGGATACGGGGACAATCCTATATTCGTCGGCGTCTACACCTACTCCAAGCTGGTGGCAGGGGCTTCCTACAAGGTGGCATACCTCGTTGGGAGGGGGTTTGAAAGGGGGTTCAACATAGCGGGAGGACTACACCACGCCATGCCGAGCAGGGCTTACGGATTTTGCTACCTGAACGATCCGGTTATAGCGGTTTACACACTTCTGGAGAGGTACAACAGGGTTCTGTACATAGACGTGGACGGACACCACGGCGATGGGGTTCAACTCGCCTTTTACACCGACGATAGGGTTTTAACGGTCAGCCTGCATGAAAGCGGGAGGTACCTGTTTCCGGGTACGGGTTTCGCCCACGAGATGGGTGAGGGCAGGGGATACGGTTTTGCCCTCAACGTTCCCTTTCCTCCAGGCTCCGGTGATGACGTCTACGAAATGGTTCTGGAGGAGGTTGTATTCCCGGCGGTTGAAGGTTTTTCCCCTCAGGTGGTCGTCAGCCAACTGGGGGCGGACACACTCTCCGGGGACCCTCTAACCCACTGGAATCTCACCCTCCACTCCTACACGAAGGTCCTGGGATTTTTGGATTCCCTAAAGATCCCGTGGGTGGCCTTGGGAGGGGGTGGGTACAACATGGGGAACGTCGTCAAAGCGTGGACGTGGGCCCTGGCCTTCATAGCGCGTAAGGAGATCACACCCGATATACCTCCGGAGTGGGATGAGATCGCAAAACCTTACGGGGTGAAGCTGTCCAGCCTGTACGACGAGGACAGGACGTCCTCCTCCAGCAGGGTGTGGGAGGATGTCAGGGAGACCGTCCGCTTCCTCAAGGACAACCATCCCCTCCTCCTCGGAATACACCGCAGAAACGTCTAATGCCCCGTACTTAGAACTGCTCCGTATAACCGGGAGGCAGCCTGACTTCCAGGATACCCCTTTCAAGATCAACCCCGTCCACGTAGGCCTTTACAAACGGGATGAATATGACCTTTCCGTCCTCCAACAGGACCTCAAACGTCCAGTACGGCCCCCATTCGTGCATATCCACCACCTTCCCTATCCTTCCACCTTTCCGATCCACCACGTCCAAACCTATCAGTTGGTACACGTAATACTCCCCTTCGCCGAGGGGTTCAAGCGAACTCTCCTCAACTTCCAGATAAAGGTTTCTCAAAAGCTCCGCCTCGTTTATGTCGTCCACACCCTCAAGCTTTAAAACGACAACGTTCCCCTTCCGCTTGCGGGCTTTTAAAACCCTATAGGGTTTTCCCAACACAAAAACCGTCTTCCCGACAAAAAAACCGGGAGGGTAAGAGGTCTGAACCCTCACCTCCCCCTCCCTTCCGGAAGGCCGCGTTATACGACCTACCCTTATGCGTTTCAGATTATCTCCACCTTAACGACTTTCCCCTGCTTGCGGCCTATGGCCTCTGCGATGCGGCGGATGGCGTTGGCCGTTCTGCCCTGCCGACCTATGATCTTGGCCTTGTCCTCGGCGGCTACCTCTATCTCGTATATGACCGCCTTCTGACCGGCGATCTCTCTCACAGCTACCTGATCCTGATCATCCACCAGAGACTTTACGATGTACTCCAAGAGCTCCCTGATGTTCGTCATGGTTTCACCTCCTTTTATGTGGTTGCCTCCGTTTCTCGGTTCTTCCTTGCAAGCTTCGCTATGGCTCTGACCCTATCGGTCGGGCGAGCGCCTCTGCTTATCCAGTACTCGTACCTCTCCAGGTCCAACCTCCAGTCTCCCCTCCTCTTGGGGTTGAAGTACCCAAGTATGTCTATGACCTTTCCGTCCCGTTTTGTCCGGCTATCCTGAACGACTATGCGATAACGGGGATCGTTCTTCTTCCCCGTCCTCTGCAACCTTATCTTCACCATGAGAAGCGACTATTATAAAGCAGAAATACCCGAAAGTGAACCCCTCCTTCCCCACTATAATAAACGCTTATGTTGAGCCTTGTGGTGTTTTTCCCGTTGATGGCCTCCATACCCCTCTTTTTCATGAAGCCGGAGTGGAAAAGAGCGTACTGGGTTTACGGGACAGTGGTCGCCTTTGTTGAGCTACTCCTCTCGGTCGGTTTGCTCCTGAAGTTTGACTTTTCAAGGGCTCACGAGTTTCAGTTCGTTGAGAGGTTCGTCTTTCTCGGTCTTGAAAACGCCCCTTATCACGTCGGTATAGACGGTCTCGCCCTCCTCCTCATCCTCCTGACAACCTTTTTGACCTTCCTCGGCATACTCTCCTCCTACAATTACATAAAGGAGAAGGTCCAGGCCTACGTCATAGCGATGCTCCTCATGGAGACGGCGATGCTCGGTGTGTTCGCCTCTTTAAACCTCATCCAGTTTTTCATATTCTGGGAGGCTCAGCTCATCCCCATGTTTATCCTGATAGCACTCTGGGGTCACGAGAGGAGGGTTTACGCGGCCTTCAAGTTTCTGCTTTACACGGCCGTCGGCTCTGTCCCTATGCTGGCGGCGATAATATGGATTTACCTCAACTACGGCACGTTTGACTATTCCTATCTCCTCACGGCTCTACCTGAACTGGACTTTTTCATGCAGGCTTTGTTGTTCTGGGCTTTCTCTTTGGGTTTCCTCATAAAGGTTCCCGTATTTCCCTTTCACACCTGGTTGCCGGATGCCCATGTGGAGGCTCCAACCGCAGGCTCCGTGCTTCTCGCCGGTGTCCTTCTCAAGATGGGGACCTTTGGATTTCTAAGGTACTCCATGCCCCTCTTCCCCGAAGCGTTTGACGCCTACAGGGGTCTGATAGCCACACTGGCCATAATCGGTATAATTTACGGTGGTCTGATGGCGTGGGTACAGTCCGATATGAAGAAGCTCGTGGCCTACTCCTCGGTCGCCCATATGGGATTTGCCATGCTCGGCATAGCAGCGGCCAACCCCATCGGAATACAGGGTGCGATCATGGTGATGGTGAGCCACGGTCTGACGACGGGCGCGCTCTTCTTCATAGTGGGCATGCTCTACGAGAGGAGGCACACACGCCTGATAAGGGATTACTCCGGAATAGCAAACGGGGTTCCAAACCTGTCCACGCTTTTCGTCTTTATGGCCCTGGCGTCCATAGGTCTACCGGGTCTTTCGGGTTTTGTGGGCGAATTCCTGACCATGCTTGGCGGTTATAAGGCGAACCAGCTTTGGGGTTATCTCGCCGTACCCGGTGTGGTTATAGCGGCCGTTTATATGCTCTCTCTGGTCAAGAGGGTTGTGTTCGGTAGTTTGGATGAGAAAAGCGCCGGTATGCCCGACCTTTCACTCAGGGAAGCCTTTATCCTCGTCTCCCTCGCCGTTTTCGTGATCTGGATAGGCGTTTATCCCCAACCGTTCCTGAACTTTACGGATGGTCTGGCCGAGCTCCTCTCCGGTGTCCTGCACTGATGGGACTAAAACGTCCTGTTGTGTTGGTGCTCTCGGCCCCATCCGGAACGGGTAAGACCACAATAGCGAGGGAGCTGGCCCGGAGGTACGGTTTCCACCACGTCATAACCGCTACGACGAGAAAGCCGAGGGAAGGGGAGAGGGAGGGGGTGGATTACGTCTTCGTGGATAAGGGGGTTTTTAAGAGGTGGATAGATGAGGGAAACCTCTTGGAGTACGCCGAAATTTACGGGAATTTTTACGGTGTTCCCAAACACCACATATACCGCCCGCTTTCAGAGGGTAAAAACGTAGTCCTGACGGTTGACGTTAGGGGTAAGAGGAGTCTTGAGAGGGTCTTCAGGGGTAGGCCCGGGTACCGGTTTGTGTCCGTCTTCCTGCTTCCACCTTCCCTTGAGGAGCTGAGGAGAAGGTTGGTAAAACGCGGAGATCCCCCCCAGGAGATAGAGAAGAGGCTCCGCCTCGCCGAAGAGGAGATGGCCCATGCCAAGGAGTACGATCACGTCATAGTGAACGAGAGCGTGGAGAGAACCCTGGAAAAGCTCGCCGAAATCCTAAGTCTACCAGGTGAGGGAAACCTCCAGGGAGGGGAAGACGGGTAGCTGGTAGAAGGCCATCTTTCTGGGGGGATCTTGGCTGTAATCGTAGATGTAAAACCAGACGTTTTTCCTGTTGTAAACGTTTATCACGGATAAGGAGATCTCCCCCCTCACCCTCTTTATCCCGAAACCCCTGGAGATGTACAGGTCCAGGCGGTGGTAGGGTGGATACCTCAAGGAGTAGGGTAGGCTGTACACCTCCCTTGTGCCTATCCTAACCGGTCTGTCCGTTCCCGGATCGTAGAAGGAGTAGACGTCATACCTCGCGATTACCCCCGTGTAGGGCATGCCGGATTGGAATGTAAACCTCATTCCCCCCCTAAATCCCCAGAAGACCGAGCGGGATGCGGTTAATATGAAGGAGTGCGTCCTGTCCCAGGGGGAGGGATGAACGGTATCGCCCACTTTAACCCGCGCGACCAGAAAGGAATAGGAGAGCATAAACCTCAGATCCCCAACGTCCTTCCTGACGTATCCGTCCACTCCAAAGGCGTTGGCCTTCGCCTTTTTGAACAGGGTTTCGTAGATGTTGTTTATATCGGGTGTGGGGTTTTCCAGGAGTAGATCCGGGTAGTACTTGTAGAAGACCTCAACCTCCCAATCCCCCCATGCCGTTATCCCCGTAAGTCCCAGGGAGTTGTGAAGGGACCTCATGGGATGCCATCCACCGTAGGTTGACGTCCAGTAGTAGAAGGAGGAGAGGACCTCACCCAGCTGTCCCCCTCCCATGGAAAGGCCCACGTGGTACTGGTGGAAGACCCCGATCCCACCCTTGATCGCCAGGTCCGGGTTTACAAAGTAGCGAAAGGTTATCCTCGGCTCCGGATTGGCGTAAAGAACGTTGTAATGCTTCCTTCCCTCCGGGAACCAAGTCTTGAAGACGTTGAGCCTTCCACCTATGGAGAGGTTGTAAGCACCCCTCTTTATCAGGTACTCCACGTAGGTTGAGAAGAAGAGGTTCTTTCCGGAGCTGGAAAAGGAGAGGTTGAAAAACTCCTGCTTGAAGTTTCCCCATCCGTAATCCAACAGGAAGCCGAACCCGATCTCCCTATCATCGCTTATGTTGCTGAAATGGGCGTGTAAAACGGCGAGGTTCATCGGTGCGCTCAAACCGACTATGCTCTGCTCCCCGAATCCAAAGGAGAGGCTGTCCCTGAAAAAGGTGGCCCCTAAGGTGGTCAGGTTGACCCAATCGCCAAAAACCGCCCTACTCCTGAAGGCCAAGACGGTGTTTCCCCAAGAGGCGTAGAGTGTGTTTCCCCGTATACCCAGGTTTAGGACGTCGTTTCCGTGAAGGGCGCTTACGGAAATCCTCCATGTGGGCTTTAAATCATAGTGGAACTTGGCTATCCCATCGTAGAAATAGTACGGGAAGTCAATACCAAACCTACGGGCCGTGATGTCAAAGTAGGACCTCCTCAGCGCGAACAGAAAACCCCGATCCTTCCTCCCAAAGGTCTGAAACACCTGAGCGGCGAGAAAGCTGACCGCTCCCCTCCCGTAGGTACTGTCCGGTTCAAGCACCTCTACGGAGAGGACGGAGGAGAGTATTCCACCGTACCTCGGTGGGAAGTTTGACCTGTAAAAGGTAAAGGAGGATAGGGGATCGCTTATGAAGACGGAGAACAACCCCGCCATGTGATAGGGGTTGAAAACGGGTACGTCTTCAAACAGGACGAGGTTTTCCTGAGGTCCACCTCCCCTTACCGAAAACTTTGAGGAGAAATCGGCGGCCATTACAACCCCTGGAACGTCCTGTATGAACTTCAACACGTCGGATGTGAGGAATCTGGGACTTTCCCTTAGGATTTTGGCCTCAAACTTCATCGGCTCAACCGTTCCCTTTTTAAACTCCATCCTCTTCGCCGTGATGACCACCTCCCTTAGGTTTAAAGGTGATGCCGGAAGGACCACCTTGAGCCTTACGGTTTTATCCGCACCTTCAACCCTGATCGTATCGGATTTCCTGCCGACGGCCGAGATCACAAGCGTCCATCTGCCGTCGGGCAGTTTCAGATAAAAGCGTCCCTTCTCATCCGTATAAGTTCCCTTTTGGTTTTCAAGCACTTTTACGACCGCGTAAGGCAGCGGTCCTTCCAAGCTGTCCAGAACCTGCCCTTCTACAACGATCTCCCCCAACAGGAACAGCATCCAACAATTTTAAAGTCGGTGAACTCTAAGTGTGTGCGAGCTTTTTTAGCACGGAGTCCACCTTTTCCCTGGGATGGACCTCCCTGTCCCTCCTCTCGTCCATCTTTATAACGACACTGACACGTTTGGCCCCCTTCCTGAACACGGCTTCCCGCATCTTCAGGATCACGTCAAACACCACCTCGGGTTCACCCCACACGGTGGTGAACATGGGACCGAGCTCCCACTCCACTCTCCCATCCTCCTTTAGAACCTTTATGGCCTCGGCAACGTAGTCCGAGACGCTGGGACCCTCCCCCAGGGGTGATATGCTGACGGCAAATATCGCCTTTCCCACCTCTAATCCCCCTTTACCTTTACAACCCTTCCGTTTCTGATACGCGGCTTCCAAAAGGCAAACCTGAGTATGTACCACAGGGCCTTCACACCGTCCCTCCAGTTTATCTTTTTGCCTTCGGCGTATGTGCGTCCGTGGTAGCTTATACCCATCTCGTATATGCGCCAGTTGGTGTATTTGGCCGTTTTGGAAACCTTCATGGTGAACTCCACCTCAAATCCGAAATCCGTTAAGGTGAGGTCAAAGTAATCCAGGATCTCCCTCCTGAACACCTTATAGCACACCTCCACGTCGGAAAAGGTCATGTCGCTGAGGACGTTTACCAGAAAGGATATTATCTTGTTGCCCATGAAGTGGTGGTGGTAGAGGATGCGGTGCGGGTTCCCGTAAAAACGGGAACCGTAAACGACGTCCGCGTGGTCGTCCAGGATGAGTTTGATCATGGGTATGAGGTCTGCCGGGTCGTACTCAAGGTCGGCGTCCTGTATGGCTATTATGTCTCCACTGGCGTGGGAAAACGCTGTGTGTAGGGCCGCCCCCTTTCCCCTGTTCCTCTCGTGGTATATCACCTTCACGCCCTCAAGGCCCTCTACGTTCTCCCTTATGTACTCCCTCGTCCCATCGGTGGAGAAGTCGTCCACCACCACTATCTCCTTGGGTAGGCCGAAGTCCATCCCGTACACCTTGCGGAAAAGTACGGGAAAAAACTTCCTCTCGTTGTACACGGGGATCACCAGACTGAGCTTCATATCCCTCCGGAATAGGAGGCTATTATACGGATGAACTTCAGCACACACCCGGAACGACTCTAAAGGATTCCATGCGAGGCTCCTCCTCCTTCCCCCAGATGTCGTTGAACCTGAAAAGGCCTGTGAGTTTCTCCCCCTTTAAGACCCGCAGCAACCATATACGGTCATCCTCCCACATGTTTGCGTAGGGTAGGCTGTCCACGTCAAACCAGACGGGCACCGCTTCTTCGCTTTCCCTCTCCTCACCCCTCCAACTCCTGATCAAGAAGACGTGGACGTCCATCTGCACCCCTTTTCTGTCCTCAAAGAAGATCCTGGCGACCTTTTCAACCTCTCCCACCCTTATACCTATCTCCTCAAAAGCCTCCCGCCTTACGGCCATTTCCGGTGTCTCCCCATCCTCAACCTTCCCCCCCACACCGTTGTAAAGCCCTTTACCCAAACCCCTCTTTTTGTAGATGAGGAGGACCTTTCCCTCCCTCATCGGGTACCCTATTACGTACCTCCTCAAGGGAGCTCTTCCCAGCCCGATATTATCTCCCTCAGTAGGTGTGAAACGGCTTTCAGAACCCCGTCTACATAACGCCGGGCGTCCTCTACGGTGATCCCGTAGGTGGCGGTCTTCCCAGGACGGTAGAGCAGGATGCTTCGGGGTGATGGGTAGACCGAAACGCCCTGTCGGGGATGGTATGCGGGAAATCTCCTTTCCTTTATCCTGTCCAGGATATCCGGATAGGAGACGAGGACAAAGGCCGCCTCCTCCACACCCCCATGCCCTTGAACTTCACCGAACACCTCCTCCGAAAGTTCCGGAACCACCGCCCACCAGTCCAAAGATGCCACCTTCAAACCGCTCTCCCTGTGCAACCTGTACAGAACCTCCTTGATGTGGGGTGTGTTGCCACCGTGTCCGTTTATAAGGATCAACTCCTTCACACCGTTCTCCTTCAGGGATCTCCCGATGTCGTAAATCACGGCCTTGAACGTCTCAGGTGATACGCTCAGATTACCCCTGTGTCCGTAAAGGGAGCGGTTTACACCGAAGGGTAGGAGGGGTAGGACGTCTGCGCCGAACTCCTCCGCGAGCGCCTCGGCTATGTACCGGGCGGATATGTTGTCCGTTCCAACGGGGAGCGGACCGTGCGCCTCAACCGTGCCGACAGGCCAAAAAACCCTTTCGGAAAACCCCTCGTAGGTGCTTTTAAGCTGCCACAGGTTTCCGTAAGAGTTCATCCTCATACTTCTCCAGTATAGACCTCGCCACGTACTCCGCGGAATCGCCGAGGGGACAGAAGTTTTTACCCCTTATCATCCGTGAAATCTCTTTCAGGAGGTTCACATCTTCCCGCGTGGCATACCCCCTCTTTTCGGCCTGGACGAGAACCCTCGTCATCCAGTTGGTGCCGTCCCTACAGGGTGTGCATTTCCCACAGGACTCATATGCGAAGAACTCAAGACTCCTTCTGAGGAGTTTCAGGGCGGAAACGCTCCTGTCCACCACTATGACGGCACCGCTTCCCAAGGTGCTTCCGACCCTCTCAAGGTCCTCATGGGTCATCGGGACGTCCAACTCGTCCGGTGTGAGGATTTCGGACGATAGACCACCGGGAAATACCCCCAGGATCTCCGTACCGTTTGGAACACCCGCCACCTCGTATATAAACTCCCGTAAGGTCAAACTCCCCATCTCAAACTCGTAAACCCCCGGTCTCTCAACCGCACCGGATATGGCGAACAGTCTTGTGCCTCTGCTTTCGGGCGTTCCCAGGCGGGAGTACCAATCCGCCCCCTTTGAGATTATCACGGGAACGGTGGCGTGTGTTTCGGTGTTGTTCACGGCCGTGGGCTTTCCGTAAAGTCCCACCCTGCTCGTCCTCGGCGGTTTTATACGGGGTATGGCGCGCTTGCCTTCAAGGCTCTCCAACAGCGCGGTCGCATATCCGGCTATGTACGCCCCCGCTCCGAGGTAAACGTAGACGTCAAAGTCAAATCCGCTTCCGAGGATGTTCTTCCCCAGATAACCCTTGGAGTAAGCCTCCTTTATGGCGTTTTTTACCCTATCAAAAAGCCAGAGGTACTCGTACCTGAGGTATATGTACCCCTCCCTCGCGCCTATGGCCTTGCCGGCGATCACCATGCCCTCAAGCACAAGGTGTGGTGCTTTGAAGAGGAGTTCCCTGTCCTTGAACGTACCCGGTTCTCCCTCGTCGGCGTTGTCCACCACGTACTTCGGTCCGGGATGGTCTTTGGGGACGTAATCCCATTTCTTACCTGTGGGAAAGGCGGCCCCTCCCCTACCTTTCAATCCGGACTTTTTAACCTCGTCTATGATCTCCTGCGGTGTCATCTCCAAAAGGGCTTTCCTGAGACCCCTGTACCCTCCAAGGGACTCGTAGGCCTCTAAGGTGTGGCTTTCCTCCTTATCGGTAAAAGACAAGAGCAACCTGTACTCCTTTGCCATAGTGGGTATTTTACCGTTGCAACACGTGTTTTTTATCCGGTCTCACGGCTTAGAATTCAAAGATGCGGTACGCCATTACCCTTGTGGCTCTCTTCACCTCTCTAACCTCATGTGGAAGGGGGTTGAACTACGCCGATAGGTTTCCGTACGGTAAGGGATACGTCCTCTTATCCCAGAGCGGTAAACCCTTCCCACTTGACAGCCTACGGGGAAAGGTGTTGGTGGTGGGGTACATCTACACCAACTGCCCGGACATATGCCCCTTCATAACCAATAACATGAAAAAGGTTCAGAAAGCCGTGAACTCTTCCAACGAGATGAAAGAAAAGGTCATGTTTGTCAGTATATCCTTTGACCCCAGAAGGGACAACCCGGAGAGGCTTAAGGAGTACGCACGGCTGTACAAAATAGACACGACGAATTGGGTTTTCCTGACCGGAGACGAGGCGACCGTGGACTCCCTTATGAAGGACCTCGCTATAGTCGTTGAGATCGGACCCGTGGACGTAATCGTGCGTACGGATACGGTTGAGGATGAGGTAGTGGTGGACACCACCTACAGGTACGAGATCCTGCACACCGACCGTATACACGTCATCGCCCCGGACGGCAGAATAGTGGAGTACTTCAAGGGTAGTGAAGTTGAGACCGAGGAGGTTCTAAAAGCCATAAGGAAGGCTTTGAGATGACGCTCTTCCTCGTCGGCTATGTTGCGGGTCTTATAGGGTCGCTTCTGGGTTTGGGGGGTGGGGTGGTAGTGGTACCATCACTGATATTTCTGGGGTTCAACGTAAAGGGTGTGGTGATGTTGAGCATATTCGCAACCATAGCGACCTGGGCGGCGGCCTCTCAGAAGTACATATCCTCCGGACTGGTGGATTTCCGTGTGGCGTTCCTCCTCGGACTTGCCACATCCGTAGGCGCCTTCATCGGGGCGAGGCTTTTGAGGGTTCTGCCCGATACCTTTGTCCTGATCACCTTTGTCCTCCTCCTCCTCGTCGTCCTTGTGTCCAACCTGAGAGGGGTTAGGGTGGATTCCGGGGACTTTCAGCTGAGGGTCTGGAGGGCGGCGTTCTCCTTCCTTTTCATGGCGGTTGCGGGGGCACTTTCCGCAATTCTGGGCATAGGGGCGGGTGTTTTAAAGGTTTTCGCCATGGACAGGATACTGAAGATGCCTTACAGGAGAGCCACGGCCACAAGCGTCTTCCTCATAGGTATAACCTCCTCCACGTCTGCGCTCTATTACTCATCCTCCCCCCTTTTCAACCCCAAGATGGCCACCTTAGTGGCCCTCGGCACCCTTTTGGGCGCCTTCACGGGGGCGAGGTTGATGCTCAGGTTACCCGTAGTCCTGCTGCGGGTTTTTCTCTCGGCGGTTGTGCTGCTGATGATCACCTTTCTGATCGCACGCATAACGGCCTTACAATAGTCGGCACTATGGCTTTTCTGAGGGAACAAGACAGGCAGTACCTAATCCAAAAGTTTTCGGCGGAGCTGGAAAACCCGGTCGTTCTCCTCTTTTTCAAGAAGAGTCTGGGTTGCGAATACTGCGAGGATGAGGAGAACCTCCTGAAGGAACTGGCCTCCCTATCCGACAAGATAGAGCTCGTGGTGAAGAACGTCATAACGGAAAAGGCCGAAGCCGAAAAGTACGGCGTGTACGATGCTCCGGTTCTGGTGATCCTCCAGAAAAAGGAGGACGGTACCCTAACCGACTTCGGGATGCGATACTTCGGAATACCCGCCGGTTATGAGTTCTCCGCCCTTATAGAGAGCGTGATCCTCGCCTCAACCGGGAGATCCGGCCTTCCCCCGGAGATAGAGGAGCAGATAAAGGAGATAGACAAGGACGTAAAGATATACGTCTTCGTGACACCCACGTGTCCTTACTGCCCGAGGGCCGTCCTGACCTCACACAGGTTTGCCGTGGCCAACCCCAACATCAAGGGCTACATGATAGAGGCCCTTGAATTTCCCGAATGGGCGAACCAGTATCACGTTCACGCCGTTCCGAAGATCGTCATAAACGACGTGATAGAGTTTGAGGGGGCTTACCCCGAACCTTTCTTCGCGGAGAAAATAAGGGAAGCGGCAGCGCTTACGAAGTAAAAGGAGGTTGAACATGACTTCACCGAGGAGGAGACAGTCCGCAACAAGAGGTAGGAAGAGGCGCACACACTGGAAGGTGCGCAAACCCGCGCTTTCAACGTGTCCCTCCTGCGGGAAACCGAAACCGCCGCATTTCGCTTGTCCCCATTGCGGCTTTTACAAGGGAAGGGTTTCTATAGTGGTTGAGGGGAGTTGATGAGGGTAGCCCTTGACGCCTTCGGTACGGATAACGCCCCCTTACCAGAAATCTTGGGTGCGTTGAGGGTGCTTGAGGATGAAAGGGATATAGAGGTGGTGCTTGTGGGTCCGGAGGAGGAGATCAGGAAACACCTGAAGAGCTCACACCCAAGGCTCTCCATAGTGCATACACCGGAGGTAGTCCACCACGAGGACAAACCCTCCGAGGTTCTGAAGAAGCGACCCAACTCCTCCATGGCCGTGGGTTTGCGGCTTGTCAAGGAAGGGGAGGCCGACGCCTTTATATCCGCCGGTAATACGGGCGCGGTTATGGCCTACGCCCTAAGGAGGTTGGGCAGGATAAAGGGGGCGAAACGTCCGGCGATAGGTGCGCTTTTCCCCAACATAAACGAAGGTAGGACACTCGTCTTGGACGTGGGGGCAAACATACACGTCTCCTCCGATATACTCGCCCAGTTCGGCGTGATGGGCTCCGCCTTCTACAACGCCCTTTTCCACAAGCGTCCCCGTCTCGCCCTCTTAAACATAGGGGAGGAGAACGCCAAGGGGGGGGACGTGATCTTGAACGCGAGGAAAAGGCTTGAGAGGGAAAACCCCCATTACGAATTCGTGGGCTACGTTGAGGGACATGAAATCCTGTCCGATAAGGCCGATGTTATAGTCATGGACGGTTTTGTGGGGAACGTCCTGCTCAAATTCGGTGAGAGCATACTCCACACGATACTTGAGTTCATAAAGAGGGAGGTGAAGGGAAACCCAAGGGCGATGTTGGGCGCCGCCCTTTTGAAACCGGCCTTCAAATCCGTGAAGAAAAAGGCGGATTTTGAGGAGTACGGGGGTGCGCCCCTCATAGGCGTCAACGGAATAGTCATAATAGCACACGGGAGATCCTCACCGCGCGCCATTTACAACGCCGTTCTGGTGGCGCGTACGCTTTACAAACACAACTTACTCGAAAAGATAAAGGCCTACCTCTCCCCAAAAACGCCGGTATGAGTGTGAGGATTCTCATCTTCTCGGATTTGGACTCCACCCTCCTTGACCACTACACGTATTCATGGGATGAGGCCAAACCGGTTATATCCCTGCTGAAGGGTCTGAACATACCCCTGATATTCAACACCAGCAAGACCTTTTACGAAACCAGGAGGATAGCGGCGGAGATGGGGATAAACCATCCGTTTGCAGTTGAAAACGGCGCCGCCGTTTTCTTCCCTAAGGGGTTTAAACCACTTCCGGGGGGTTGTCGGGATTACGGGGATTACTGCTTCGTGAGGTTTGGCAGGGATTATTCGGAGCTCTCCAACGCCTTTAAAAGGTTGGCGCAGAGGTATCCCGTAAAAGGTATCCGCGATATGGGGGAGGATGAGCTGCTCCGGATCACGGGTCTGCCGAGGGAAACTCTGGTGGATATGAAGCGGAGGATGTTCTCCGAGCCGTTTTTCCTTGAGGACGTTGAGGCGTTGGAGCCGCTGAAGAGGGAGGTGGAGGGTATGGGGTTCAGGGTGTTGAAGGGGGGGAGGTTCTACCATCTGGTGGGAAGGGAACAGGGAAAGGGAAGGGTGGTGTTTTTTTTGAAATCCCTCCTCTCCTCTGAGGGTGTACCCGTCATGACCGTGGGTTTGGGCGACAGCGAGAACGACGTGGACATGCTCAGGGCGGTTGACCAGCCGATCCTAATACCCAACCCCGTCAAGGGGTATATCGCTGTGGACGTTCCCAACCTCCTCAGGATGAGGTGTATGGCCCCTATCGGTTGGGCAAAGGGGGTTATGAAAGTCCTGAGGGATTGGGGGATCGTATAAATGTTTCACGTGAAACATTTTTAACCCTTCAGGGCGCCCAAAACCATTTCACGTAGCCTCTGACCGATCTCCTCCACCTCACCATCCCCCAGAAACGTGAGTTTCCCCTCCCTCTTCAGGGGCCTCCCGTCTATGAAGACCCACTCAACGTCGCCGGACTTGGCGGCGTACACCAGATGGGAGTAGGGGTCGTAGATGGGCTGGAGGTGGGGCCTGTCAAGGGATACGGCCATAAAGTCCGCCCTCTTCCCCGGCACGAGGGAGCCGATGAGGGAGTCCATCCCCAACACCTTCGCACCTCCGAGGGTGGCCATCTCCACCACCGTCTTAGCGTCCATCACCGTCGGGTCCATCCTGATTACCTTGTGGAGGAGGGCGGCGCTCCTCATCTCGGAGAACATGTCAAGGTCGTTGTTGGAGGCGGCCCCGTCCGTTGCGAGGCCCACGGTTATGCCATCGTTGAGGTAGTCGGGGACGGGGGCGACGCCGGATGCCAACTTCATGTTGCTCTCCGGGTCGTGGGCCACCTTCACACCCTTCTCCCGGTATATGGCCCTCTCCTTATCGGAGACGTGGACGGAGTGGGCGGCTACGAAATGGACGCCGTCAAACAGGCCGAGGGAGTTCAGGTACTCAACCGGTCTCTTCCCGTACCTCTCCGTTATCTGCCTCACCTCGTCCTCCGTCTCGGCCACGTGCATGTGCAGGGGGACTCCGTTCTCCCTGGCGAGGGCGTACCCCTCCCGTAGGAGGTCCGGGGAGCAGGAGTAGGGGGCGTGGAGGGCCACGCCGAACCGCACGTACTTGAACTTACCGTTGAGGGCCATCTGCTCCCTTACCCTCCTCAACCCCTCCTCCGGCACCTTGAAGGAGGGCGTGGGGAAGTCTATCAGGCCCTCGGCGAGGACCCCCCTGAAGCCTATCTCCTCCATCACCTCGGCGGCCACCTCCTGAAAGAAGTACATGTCGTTTATGGCCCCCGTGCCACCGCTCACCATCTCGGCTATGGCCAGTCTGTAGGCGAGCCTCACCATCTCCGGGCTGACGGTCTTACCCTCGGCCGGCCAGATGTACTCCTGAAGCCACTTGAAGAGGGGGAGGTCGTCGGCCAGGCCCCTGTAGGCCACCATGGCCGTGTGG
>JALWZG010000056.1 GCA_027002825.1 Caldifarciminota bacterium | reverse complement strand
CACGTTGGCGAGGGTGGCGGCGGCCATCCCGACGAAGCCGGCGAGGAGGGAGAAGAGGGCGCCCGTCAGGTAGGCCACACCGACCAGGGGTTTGATGGCGAAGGTCAGGACGAGGAATACTATCACCACGAATATGCCGATGTACATGTACTCACGGCGGAGGAACACGAAGGCACCCTTACGGATGGCCGCAGCGTACTCTACCATCTTCCCCTCTCCACCGGGGAGACTCCCTATGTAGTAGTAGGTGGCGATAGCGGCGAGGAATCCGAGAACGCCGAGAGCCACCGCGCTCAAGAGGAGAGTTTCCACCATAGGTGGCGATTCTACTCCCGAAAGGTGGGTTTTTTAAAAACGGATAGGGTAGGGCGGGTATTCTTACATCCCCCCTACCGCCCTCAAGAACTCAACGAACCTCCCGAACCCCTCGTCCCTGCACGCCTTGGCCACCCTCCTACTTACACGCTGTGCTATGAGCCTCAACATACCTCCACCGTACGTCATATTTACGGCGTTGGCTATACACTCCAGAGCCTCCTTGGGTCTGACGGGCTTCCCGTCCTCCCTCACCCCGTACTCCTTACGGCAGTCCTCTACGATTTGCCTCTTAACCCCCAAAGCCTGTCCGAGCCTACCGGTGTCGTACCAGGCCCAAACTTCTATCTCCGGCGACAGGACTACGACCTCTATGTCCTCCGCCTTATATGTGGTGTTCCTGAGGATCAGTTCCTTGATGCGCTCTTCAATCTCCCCCTTACCCGGGGAACCGCTCCACTCCTCGTCCAACATCACCAGGACCTTCCTCGCCCTGCCCTGATAGGCCCGTAGAAGCTCGTACGGGTTCTTGAATACCCCCGGATCCCTCTCGTAGTGGACTATCACCTCGTACCTGATGGGGCCAACACCGATGGCCTCCCTCTTCCCCTTAAGCAGGACGTCCACAAAGACCTCCGCGTGGGAGTCCGCCACGAGTATGACGACGTCGTACTCGCTCATAGGATACCGCTCACCACCAACTTATCAAGGGGAACCTCCTCCCTCCACCTCCGGAGGGCCGGATGCTCCGTCCCCCTCACTATGTCCGTGGCCCCATCCTCGGTTTTCCTGAAGACGAGGATGTCCTTCGGCTGCATCTGACGGAGTATCAGGGGGGAGTGGGTGGCTACGAATATCTGGTTGTCGGACGGGCCTTTGAGTACCTCCAACAGGCTGCTTACGGCACGGGGGTGTATCCCGTTCTCCGGCTCCTCTATGAGGAATATGCGGCTCTGGGGCGGGAGGAAGGGGATGACGCTAAGGGCGAGGAACCGGAGGGTGCCGTCGGACAGTACCCACGAGGGGGCCTTCAGGCCGTACCTGTAGCGGAGGACGACGTACAGGAAGCTATACTCCGGGATGCGTTGGATCTCAATATCCTCAACGTCCTTCAGGGCGGAGCTGACATGCGAGACGTACCACTTAAACCTCTGGGGATGGTTCTCCTTCAGGTCCAACAGGACGGTGGGGAGGTTGGAGC
>JALWZG010000055.1 GCA_027002825.1 Caldifarciminota bacterium | reverse complement strand
GAGTAATGGCCCTCGTCCCTCAGCAGATCCCCCTCTACCGAGGTGCCGAGGCCGGCAGCGGCGTGGTACTACCCATCGCAGAGGACGTTGACGGTGGCGTACAAGCGGTCGGTGTACGGATTGTGATGCTCTAAAGCCCATGCTCTGACAGGCTCGTCAAAGGTGTATATACTTGCAGGGGTCAGGAGAAGGGATACGCCCAGTACTAAGCCCTCAACCATACCCTCTTCCTGTAGATCAACCACACCGAGGCGAAGGTGATGAAGGCTATGGCCGTTGTGGAGGCCCCGTAGGGTAGGTCAAGGGTGTAAGACAGAGCGTAGCCCACGAGCGCGAGGATCACCGAGAGCACCCCACTCATAACGAGGGACAGTAGGAAACCCCTGAAGAGCATGAAGGACAGGAGGGCCGGGACGACCGCGAGGGAGGAGGTCAGGATGGAGCCGAAGCTCCTGAGAACGAATATGATGGTCAGGGTCTCAAACAGGAGGAGGACGCCGTGATACAGGGAGACGGGATGCTTTTCGGCCGCGGCCATCTCCTCACTGAAGATGAAGAGCCTTATGCCATCGTACCTCAAGGCCAGCAGAAGCACCCCCACGAGGAGGAGTATTGCCAGGGATAGGACGTTCCACCACGTGGCAAGGGTTATGTTTCCGAACATGTACGACCAGAGCAGGTTAGCGTATCCCCTGTAGAAGTGGAGGGCGATGGCCCCAACGCTCATCAGAAAGGAGAAGGTAAGACCGATCACGGCGTCCCTCGGTAGTCTCCTACCGAAGAGGTATATGCCGAGCCCCATCGCCAGGCCGAAGACGAGACCTCCAAGGTCGGGACTCACTCCCAGGACCACGGCTATGGCTATACCACCGAACATAGCATGGGCCACACCGGTGGTGGCGAAGGCCATGTTCCTTGAGACCACGAAGAAGGAAACGACCCCGAGGAGCAACCCACCGAAGATAACGGAGGCGATATGTACGGCCATGTTCAGAATATCTTGACGTTGAGGTTGATGTACCTTCCCGGATTGCGGCGTATGTCCTCTATGAGCGCCCGCAGCTCCTTGACGGTCAGGTTCAACTCGTTGTAGAGGGAGTCCTCGGTCATCAGCCTCTGAACGGTACCGTCGGCCCTGACGAAGGAGTCCACGACGGTGGCCGTCTCGTCCAGACGGTTGGCCACCTGAAGTATCTGGTAGGATACGGCGTCCACCTTGGCGTTGGCGTTGTCTGCCAGGTCCTTGGTGGAGGCCACCAACTCCCTTAGGTCCCGGCTAAGGGCCACCAACTCCCTCTGGGTACGGAGGAGGAGGAGGTTGGCGTTCCTCAAGGTGGTGTCCGTCCGGGCCGAGATCCTCTCAAAGCTCTGGAGGATGCGGTCTATTAGGAAGACGAAGTCCGTAAAGGTGGGGGTCTCCTCCCCCTTTATCAGTGAGCCTTCGGGCAGGAAGTCCCCCTTCCCCTGATAGACGGCGAGCTTGCGGTTTCCCACCACCCCCTCGTTCTCTATGCGGGCGTAGGCCCCCCTCCGGAGCCTTATACCC
>JALWZG010000054.1 GCA_027002825.1 Caldifarciminota bacterium | reverse complement strand
CCCTAACACCGTAGGCCTTCAGAGAGGTTATGCTCCGCTTCAGGAGAACCTCGTCCAAATAGAACGTCGCATGGAGGTTTTCAACGCTTATACCCTCCCCCACCCTCAACCCATCCACGCTCACGAACGTGGGACCTAAGGAAATCTCCCTGAAGTCCACACGGACCCCCACCAACCTTGACACCACAACCTTTAGAACAAGGGGGTAGTTCCAAACCGTTAAAAGCGCCATCAACAGGAAAAGGGAATATCCCAAAAACCACCACTTTCTCCTCTGAACGTATATCCGCAGAAGTCTGAGCCTGACGGAGATATACCTTTTTATAGCACCCTGTACTTACGATAACACTTTGTGCAAACGCGGGCGACCTTAACTACACCGCCAACCTTCACCTTTGCCTTTCTGAGGTTGGGATAGAACTTCCTCTTCGTGAGGCGGTGGGAATGGCTTATGCTGTGGCCTGTCATAGGCCTCTTCCCACATACATCACACACTCTCGCCATAGAGCGGCCGACGGGACTCGAACCCGCAACCCCCAGCTTGGAAGGCTGGTGCTCTACCAAGTTGAGCTACGGCCGCCTGAGGTGTATATTTTAAAGGCGAAAACACCCTTTAAGCGCGCCCGGGGGGACTTGAACCCCCGACCTTCGGTTCCGGAGACCGACGCTCTCTCCTACTGAGCTACGGGCGCAAGATGGAATTTTAACGCCGTAAGGTACACCTCACACCACCTCCACGACGAACTTGATGGGGGCGGCGAAGAAGCCCCACCTCTCCCTTAGGGCGTTCTCTATGTACCGGAGGTAGAAGTCCGGTATCTTCCCCTTGGCCTTTATCAGGAAGGTGGGGGGGAGGTTCTTTATCTGGTAGAAGTCGTATATCTTGGCCGGCGGGAGGTTCCGGCGCATAAGCTCGTCTATGAGCCGGCGGGCGTCCCTCTTGGATATCCGCTTGAAGATGCCGGATCTGGCCCCCTTGAGGACGCTCCGGAGGTAGTCCATCCCCTCCCCCGTCAGGGCGGAGACCGGGACCTTGGGCGCCCACCATACGGACTTCAGCTCCTCCTCCACGTGGGCGAAGAACTCCTTCTTCTCCTTCTTCGTAAGGACGTCTATCTTGTTCAGGGCTATCACCAGCCCCCTCCCCTCGTCCACCACCATCTTCACAATCTTCTTGTCAAGGTGATGGACCCCCACCTCGGCGTCTATCACGACCAAGCCCACCTCGGCGTAGCGCAGAGACCTCTTTGACCTGACGTACGCGTAGTAGGAGAGGTCGTCCTTGAACTTCCGGGTGATTCCGGCCGTATCCACGACTATCATATCCTCCAGCTCAACGTCTACGGCGTCCCTCGTCGTCCCGGCCGTCGGCGACACTATGGCTATAGGCTTCCCGGCGAAGTAGTTTAAGATGGATGATTTACCGGCGTTAGGGCGACCGAGTATGGCCACCCTCACCTTGTCCCTCGTGAAGTGCTTAACGGACTCCGGGGGTATGTCCTCAACTATGGCGTCAAGTAGGTCCCCGACCCCCCATCCGTGGGCGGCGGATATGGGGAATATCTCCTCAAAGCCGAGTCTGTAGAACTCCTCCGGCGTGGCCACGGCCTTGCTCGTGGCGTCTATCTTGTTGACCACCACGAAGGCCCTCTTTCCGGCCCTCTTTATCATGCGGGCCAGCTCCTCGTCCAAGGGGAGGATTCCGCTCTTTACGTCCACCATCAGGAGGACGAGGTCGGCCTCCCTTATGGCCTCCCGGACCCTGTCCCAGACGTAGTTGGCGAGCTTATCAGCTGCGCCGGCGCCTCCGCTGTCGGCCAGAAGAAACATCCGGCCACCCCACTCCACGGGCTTGTATATCACGTCCCGCGTCGTGCCGGGTACCTCCGAGGTTATGGCGAGGGGCTTCCCGATGAGGCGGTTGAAGAGGGTGGATTTGCCAACGTTAACGCGACCCACCAGAAGGACCTTCTTGAGTTCCCTCGCGTACCGTTTCTTCTCCTTTTTCCCGCTGCTTTCCACCAAGGTGTCAATTTTAACGTTGTCGCTTTACCTCAGCATCACTTTAAAGGACCTCCTGTCCCGTTTTGTGGAAACGTTGAGGAAATAGACACCCGTGGGAAGGGGGGATAGGTCAATCTCAACTCTCCTTCTGCCCCGCACCCGGAACCCCTGCGAGATAACCCTACTGCCCGAAGCCGTGTAAACCCCAAGACGGACGTATCCGTTTGTCTCCACCTCCAAGACAACCTTCCTCCCCACAAGGGAGTACTTCACATCCGTTATAAAGCCGTGTTCAACGGGCCTTTCATCAATTGAGATGGACTCACCCTTTACGATGTAGACTTCAAATATACGGTTGCTTGCCCGACTGTTCGTGAGGGGATCGTTGAAGAAGACGTTCGGTGCGTTGCTCTCTATTCCCCCCACTATGTATCCGACAAGGGTTCTCCCCTCCGGTAGGCGGTCCAACATGAGTATCTCATGCTCCCAGTACTCATCGTTCGCGGGTATGAGCTCGGCCCCGGCTCCGAGATATCCGGGCATCTCAAGGGAAAGGACGCTCTCGTAAACGCTTCCGTCGGACCTCCTCGTCACCTTGCTCACCGTCTTCACAAAGGGTACGAGGGAATCCTCAACTATGCTGTCCCTGAGGGGATCGTAGTAGAACTGGGCTATACCTCCGAAGAAGATGGTGTGCATCTCGTTGTTTGTGCTATCGTAAATCGGCAAACGGGCGCAATGGTAGTGGCTCAAGAGCTGGTAAAAGCCGGAAACCGGATAGTGACCTGAGGGTTTGACGTCAACTATGTTCAACCACGGCAGGTCTACATCGTACCTGAAGACACCCGCAAACATGGTGTAGCCCAGCGTCCTGTCCTCCGGAAAGATCTGTGGGACCATGGAGTAATCCCTCCTGTGTAGGTTTATGCTGTCATAAAACTCGGCTACGGGTGTGAAGGTCAGGTTCGTACCGTCATCGGAGACGGTAAAGACCCTTACGGCGTTGGTGTACTTCTGGACGAATCCAAAGCCTCCGAAGCTGTACCTCCCGTAGAAGTACTGGCCTCCGGCGAGGTAGAACTCACCGTTCATGTATCCCATCTGCCCACCCGTGACGGCGAAGAGGGAGTCAAAGACGTACCTGAAAAACCCGCCCGGATTTCCCCCGTTTATGACGGCGGCGACGACGCTGTCCACGTCCAGGGCGGTCAGATACGGGTAGGTTATATGCTCATCCTCCGTTGGGCTGTAGCCGTACCCTCCGGTAATGTAGAGCCTTCCACCCACCTGGTAGAACTGCATGTTCGTAGACCTGAGCTGCTCGGAGAGGGGATAGGGTAGGGAGGAGACCGGATAGGTCCAGACCTCTCCCGTTGAGGGGTCCACCACTATGAGGGCATCGTTGTCATAGGTGGGCTGAAAGGCGAGGAAGGGTTGGGGTGGGTGCAGTCCATCCCTACGCCCACCTATTATGAGCCACTTCCCGTCCGAGGACTTGCCCCAGGCGAAGGACTGAACACCGGGAAAACCCGGCACGCTTACCTCCGAGAGCTCAACCCGAAAACCTTCTACTAATAGAAGTAGTATCATAGCCATCTATTATAAGCCCGAACCCAAAGGTGTGTCAGAAGCCAACCTTACAATCCCCTCCCTTGAACCTAAAGCTCGTCATAGCCTTTGACGGGACGGATTTTTACGGCTGGCAGTACCAACCGGACAGGAGGAGCGTGTCGGGAGAGATCATGGGGGTTTTCAGTCGTTTGGTGGACGGGGATTTCAAACTCATAGGCTGCGGTAGGACGGATGCGGGTGTTCATGCCGTGAATTACGTGGCAAATGTGAAGGTTTTCGGTAGGTTGAGGGTTCCCGTAGGCTCCCTGAGCCACAAGCTCAACAGGATGCTTCCCGAAGAGGTTTTCGTCAAAAGCGTTGAACCGGTTTCCGAGAGCTTCCACGCCCGTTTCTCGGCGAGGTACAAGGTTTACAGGTACCTCTTCTCCTCCGATTACGATCCCCTTCTAAGGAGGAGGGTGTGGTTTGTTAAAAGCCCCCCGTCCCCCCAAATCCTAAACCGACAGATGGAATTCCTGATAGGGGAACACGACTTCAAAGTGCTGTCGGCGGATGAAAGGGAGAACGGTGTGTGTCGCCTTTACGATATCACCTTTGGAAGATGGGAAAGGGGGGTTTTTATGGACGTGAAGGGAAACAGGTTCTTGCGTAAGATGGTCCGCTTCATGGCCTCGCTCTCCGTTCTCCTCTCCGAGGGTAGGGTATCGCCCGAAGAAGCACGGGCCTCCTTCCTGAAGGGAGAGAGGATAAAAGGTCTATCACCCGCTCCCCCCTGGGGGCTTTACCTCCTGGAGGTCGGGTATTGAGGATTCTGATAGACCCAGGACACGGAGGGGAGTCAACCGGAACGCTTGAGGGTTTTCTGCCCGAGAAGGAGATGAACCTATACGTGGCGAAGGGTTTGAAGGAGAGGTTGGAGGGGGATTTTGAGGTCATGCTGACGAGGGAAGGGGACACATACCTGTCCCTTCGGGATAGGGTGGAGATGTGCAAGGGGTTTAATCCCTACGTCTTTTTGAGCGTACATCACAACGCCTATGAGGAGGAGGTGGAGCCGAGGACGGAGGTTTACACGGGTTGGGAGGTGGTATCGCCATCCTACGATCTGGCCTATACGGTTTTGGAAAACGTCAAGAAGCGTTTCCCCAAAAGGAGGGTTCTGCCCCCTCTGCCCTCCCGCTACACGGTTATGGGGTGCAACGCCCCCGTAAAACTCCTGACGGAGCTCTTTTTCGCATCGGAGGTCAACCGCGGGCTTTTGGAAGAGGAGATAGAGATACTCTCGCTCTCCCTGAGGGAATTCCTACGAAAACCCCCCGTCGAATCCCCGGAACCACTCTGGAGTTTCGGTGGATACTCCCACTTTCCGGGATTCAGAACCGTTAAAAGCGGTCTTGATCCGGAATTTCCCCACGGTGAGGACAGGGCAGTCGTCCTTTTGGACGGTAGGGTGTTCTGGTACGCCCTTTACGCCTCAAGGTCGTTGGGGGCGAGGTACGTCCACAGCGGCATGACCGTTCAGAAGGACCGGGTTCACGTGGCCCTTGAGCTGGGGGACTTTTCCGGTACACTCCTGCTTCTGGACTACGGAGACCCCCTCATCACCTACTACCACACGGACGGGGAGGGGGAGGAAATATCAAGGAGGTTGGCCGAAAGCCTCGGATATCCCTTAAAACCGGGTAGCGACTACCTGTTGATACACCCCTTAGGTGCGAGGGTGAAGGTGGTGAGCGATTGGAAATCCCCCCTTGAAATCCTAAGAACAATTCGCAAAACCCTATCTTAGGCTCTCCACACGTACTCTGACGTCCCCTATCCGGAGGGTTTTCCTTTCAACCTTTGGGTATACCAACACGCTTTCACCGCTGCGCAGGACTGCGGCGTACGTGAAGGCCTGGTACACATCACAGGGTTGGACCTTGACTTTGTACTTGGCGTCAAGGGGTACGTTTCCCCTTATTACAAAATCCGGCTTTAAACCACCCCCAACACCCCCCCACCTCCTCCCGGAATAAACCTTCCCCACGTACTCCTCAAACAGGAAAGGGGTGT
>JALWZG010000053.1:612-60029 GCA_027002825.1 Caldifarciminota bacterium | reverse complement strand
GCTTCCTTGGGGTGGAAGAGGTCCCGGGTTCAAATCCCGGCGCCCCGACTTACGCCCGCGTAGCTCAGGCGGTCAGAGCGCGTCCTTGGTAAGGACGAGGTCGGCGGTTCAAGTCCGCCCGCGGGCTTTTACCCGGATGAGGGTGGGTGTCCTTTCCTTTCAAGGGGACTTTGAGGAACACGGAGAAGTCCTCAGGGAGTTGGGTGTTGAACCCGTGGCCGTCAAGCTGCCGGAACAGCTGCAACAGGTGGACGCCCTTGTGCTTCCCGGAGGTGAGAGTACGCACTTCGCCCGCATACTGAAGAGGTACGGTTTTGCTGATGTCCTCCGCCGTTGGGACAAACCCCTGCTCGGAACGTGTGCGGGTCTCATAGTCCTCTCCCGCGAGGTGGTGGACGACGACCCCGGCCTGACGCTTGGGAGACTGAACGTAAAAGTGCGTAGAAACGCCTACGGTAGGCAGAAGGACAGCTTTGAGGCCATCCTGAGGGTGGGATTCAACGGTGAGAGCAAGGAGACGACGGGGGTTTTCATAAGGGCACCGCGTATCGTTGAGGTGGGAGAGGGTGTGGAGGTTCTGGCGAGGACGGAGGAGGGTGAGGTTGTGGGGGTGTTGCAGGGAAGGGTTATAGGTCTGACGTTTCACCCAGAGCTTTCGGGTGAAACCTTCTTCCACCGGCTACTCCTTAGGCTCTGATGTCGTCCAGAGAGGAGAGGATCAAGGGTTTCCTCCGTGAACTGGGGTTTGATCTTGTGGGAATAGCCTCCCTGCGCGGCTTTCCATCGGATCGTGTGAGGGAGAGGCTCGTGAGATGGTTGGAGGAGAAAAGACATGCGGATATGGGATGGATTGAGAGGACGCTTGGCGTAAGGCTCAACCCGGAGAAATTCCTACCGGGGGCGGCCTCGGCCGTGGTGGTGGGTATGACTTACGGCAGAAAAAGGGTCAACCCCTCCCTCGGTATAGCCCGATACGCGACCCGACGCGACTATCACAGGGTGTTCAAAAAACTCCTCAGGCGGTTTGTAAAGTGGGCAAAGGAGGAGATAGGCGGGGAGTACAGGGTGTTCTCCGATTCCGCCCCCGTCCTTGAGCAGGCCCTGGCCGTTTTGGCCGGTTTGGGGTGGATAGGGAAAAGCTCCCTCCTGGTAAACCCCCGCTTCGGTCCTTCAATTCTCCTTGGAGGTGTTATGACGGATCTCGTTTTAAAGCCCGACACCCCTTTCGTTTACGACTGGTGCGGCAGGTGCAACGCCTGCGTTGAGGCGTGCCCCACAGGCGCCATCCTATCCGATAGAACCGTAGACGCAAACCGGTGCATATCCTACTGGAGTGTTGAGTACAAAGGAGAGGATTTCCCCCCCGGTGTCAGCCTTCACGGTTGGATATTCGGATGTGATGTGTGCAACGACGTCTGTCCCTGGACGGAGAAAACGCCACCTCTGGCCAACCCCCACCTCAGGGAAAAGGAGGAGAGGTTCCGCGAGATCGGGCGGGAAGACTTTCTGAAAATGGATGAAGAGGATTTCAGAAAGAGGTTTGAGGGAACGCCGATCATGAGGGCGGGGTTGAAGGGTATCAGGAGGAACGTTTTAAGGGGGTAGGTCCCCGTTGTATAATAGAATCTCCGTGGAGCTCGGGAAGATCGCCTTAACGGTTTTGGTCGTGATCCTGTCCGCCCTCTCACCCGTGATGCGAGAGCTCTACGAGAATTACATCTACGTCGGCGGGGCCTTAATCGCCCTATTCTCCGCTTACATCATGTGGAGGAGGGGGAGAAACTTTGAGGTGATCTGGGCGGCCGCCTTTCTGTCCTACACCCTACACCAGGTTCTAAACCTCCTACCCAGCATAACGGCCGCGTACATCGGAGACGTGTTCTACTTCCTGTTTTACCTCCTCCTCTTTACTGGGAACCTTGTGCATCTCTGGCTCACCCATTCCACCTTTTTCTTCTCAACATCAATCCTCTTCTCCCTTCTGAGCGTGGTTTTGGCGTTCTTCACCTCCTTTTACGTGTACCCCTTCTCAAGCAGACCGGTCGCATCCTTTTTCAACCTCTTTTACATGTTCTTCTCGGCCGTCGTCATGTACTCCTCCGTAAGATCCGCCCTCTACGACAGGGCGTGGGTGCTTCGCACGTTTGCCTTCGGGGTTTTCCTCGTAAACGAGGTCTGGTTTTTCATATGGCTCTACTACAACTTCTCCCCTCCGGACCCCTCCACCATGTGGTACGGTATCGTCCTCCTCGCGATCCTCTCCCAAAAACCCGTGGACAGGCGCATGAGGGTCCTACACTTCTAAAAGGGAACGGGTCAGCCTTACAATTCAAAGACTATGTGGGTGAACACGTTGAAGACTTTTGTCCTCCTGACGGCACTTACGCTGATCCTCGTTTATCTGGGGCAGTACTTCGGAGGTTCATCGGGTGGGCTGATCGCCCTGACCGTCGCCGCCGTGATGAACCTCGCGGCGTGGTTTTTCTCCGACAGGATAGCCGTGGCGTCCGTCGGGGCAAGGGAGGTCAGCGAGGAGGAGGCACCGGAACTGCACCGCATGGTTGAAGAGGTGGCCGAAAGCGCCGGCGTCCCAAAGCCAAGGGTGTACGTGGCCCCCATCCTCCAGCCCAACGCATTCGCAACGGGTAGGGACCCCAAACACTCGGCCGTGGTCTTCACCCAGGGCATATTGAACCTTCTGAACAGGAGGGAGTTGAAAGGTGTGGTGGCCCACGAGATAGCCCACATCAAGAACATGGACATACTGATCATGTCCGTCGTGGCCACGATAGCTGGGGCGATCATGTACCTCTTGGACCTCCTCCGCTGGGCCTCGCTGTTCGGTTTTGGGGGAAGGGACAGGGACAGGGGGAACCCCCTGATCCTCCTCGCCATGCTCATCGTCATACCCATAGTGGTGATGCTCATAAAACTGGCCATATCCCGTGCGAGGGAATACCTCGCGGACTACTGGGGTGCCAAGTTCATAAGGGATCCGGAAGCCCTGGCCTCAGCCCTTGAGAAGCTGGCCTACGGTGTGCAGGCGGTACCTTCCGCCGAGGTCCCCCAGCACATGAGCCACATGTTCATAGTAAACCCCCTCTCAGGGGACTTCCTTGCCGAGCTCTTCTCAACCCATCCCCCCCTTGAAAAGCGCATAAAGAGGCTTAGGGAACTCGCAAACGATCCCTCCTTTTTCCTGTGATGCTCCTCATCCTTGGACTTCTAAAGATCGCCCGACTGGAGTACAGCGGAGGTGGGGATTGGTACAACGACCCCGAGATCCTACCCAACATAGCGAAGGCCTTTAACAGCCGTGTTTCACCCGTCTTTGACACCCTGCCCTACAGCGTCAAGCCTTCTTCCCCACTGATATACGATTACCACATGCTGTTCATGACCGGCCACGGAAACGTCCATTTCTCCGAGGAGGACGCCAAAAACCTCCGCAGGTACCTCCTGAACGGGGGGTTTCTCTACGTTGACGACGACTTCGGCCTTGACAGACATTTCAGGAGGGAGATAAAGAAGGTGTTTCCGGATTACGATCTTGTGGAACTCCCACCCCAACACCCCATCTTCCACATCTTTTACGACCAGCCCCTCCCCAAGGTGCACGAGCATTATCCCGGACCACCCAAGGCCTACGGTATATTCGTCAAGGGGCGGCTCGTCCTCCTCTACACGTGGAACTCCAACGTCTCCGATGGATGGACGGACAGATACGGAGATCCGCCGGATATAAGGGAAAAGGCCATAAGGATGGGTGTGAATATCCTCATGTACTCCCTCGTCGGCATATGAGGAAAACCGTGGGGTTTCGGGAGTAGAATACCTTATCATGAAGGTTCCTTCCGATCTCCTGTACACAAAGGAGCATGAATGGGTGCGCCTTGAGGGTGAAACGGCCACGGTGGGAATAACGGATTACGCCCAGGACCAGCTCGGCGATATAGTTTATGTGGAGCTGCCGGAGGTGGGTAGGAAGGTGAAGAGGATGGAGGCCGTGGCAACGGTGGAGGCCGTGAAGACGGCGGCCGACGTGTACGCCCCCCTCAGCGGTGAGGTGGTTGATGTCAACGGGGAGCTGGAGGGCAGCCCGGAGCTGCTTAACAGGGACCCCTACGGGAAGGGGTGGATGTTCAAGCTGAAGGTTGAAAACCCCGAAGAGGTGAAGGACCTGCTCTCGCCTGAGGACTACAGGAAGCTCGTAGAAGGGTAGGTATGAGGTACCTATCACTGGGAGAAAGGGACAGGGCCGAGATGCTCAGGGCGCTCGGCTTCTCCTCTCAGGAGGAGCTCATGAGAGAGGCGGTGGGAGGGGAGGCTTTTATGCCCACGCCGAACATACCACGTATGAGCGAGAGCGAGCTCTACGCCCACATCCTCCACATCGCATCCCTGAACAGGTGGGACCTGAAGGTTTTCGCGGGGGGTGGGGCGTACGACGTCCACACCCCTTCCGTCGTCAACCATGTACTCCTGAGATCGGAGTTTTACACGGCGTACACACCCTATCAACCGGAGGTCTCACAAGGCACGCTCCAGGCCATGTACGAGTTCCAGAGTCTCATGGCCGAGATAGCCGGGATGGAGGTTTCCAACTCCTCCATGTACGACGGGGCAACAGCCCTGGCCGAGGCCGTGCTTATGGCCTTCCGCCTCAAAAAGAGGTACAAGGTGATACTTCCCAGATCCCTCAATCCCCTCTACAGGATGGTGGTGGACACCTACCTACCCGATTTCGCAGAGGTTGATGAGGTGGGTTTTACACCCTCCGGTGAGATCGATCTGCCGGAGCTCCTTTCAAAGATAGACGATGATACGGCCGCCGTGGTCGTACAGTCCCCCAACCACTTCGGCGTGGTGGAAAACCTGCGCACGCTCGGACCCGCCGTGAAGGAAAGGGGAACTCTCCTCCTGGTGCATTACGATCCCATAGGGGCTTCGGTCCTCGTCCCACCCGGCGAGGTAAGGGCGGACATAGCCACGGCCGAGGGTCAGGTCCTCGGCCTACCTCTCGGTTTTGGGGGGCCGTATCTGGGGATCATGACCTCTTGGAAGAGGTACATACGCCAAATGCCCGGAAGGATCGTGGCGGAGACCACGGACGTTGACGGACGTAGGGGGTTCGTGACGACACTCCAGACGAGGGAGCAGCACATAAGGAGGGCCAAGGCCACCTCCAACATATGCACAAACAACCAGCTGATGGCCCTCGCCGCGGCCGTGTACACCGCCCTCTTGGGAAGGGAAGGGATAAAGAAGAACGCCTTGACCACCCTCGCCAAAACCGTGTACTTCACGAAGAACCTTCCAAAGGGTTATGAGGTGGCCTTCTCAGGTCTGAGCTTCAGGGAAGTGGCGGTAAAGGGACCCATACCCTCCGATACCCTTATAGACGCCCTGATAGACAGGGGTTTCTTAGTAGGCCCTTCACTGCCCGATCTGGGTGAGAACCACCTCCTGTTCGCCTTTACGGACAAACACACAAGGGAGGACATAGACGGCCTCTTGCAGGCCTTAAGGGAGATTTAAACCACCGCCGCATGAAACACTTACCTGTCCTTCTCTACAAGGAGATAAGGCTTTCTTTGGGTTGGTTTTTCGCCAACCTACTCATAGTCTCCTCACTCATGGGTTTGGGGGTGTACAACGCCCACAGGGGGAGGGATGTGGCCATCGTGTTCGTTTTCCTCACGATCTCCGGTCTGTTCGTGTGGAGCATGGTGGCGGGCATGGCCACCTATTTCCTTGACAGGCAGGGGAGGGTTTACGAGTTCATAAACACACTACCCGTGAGCAGGGTTTACGTCCTCCTCTCAAAGGGGATATGGCTTTGGATTCAGGCCACGGGCTATTTTCTCGTGTTCCTCTTAGGCTCGTTCGTGATCCTCCAGTACATGCTTTCGGGCAGGGCGGTGGAGATAGCCCGAATTTTCCAACAGGCGGATTTACACCTCTCACTCGCCGTCCTTTACGCCAAATACCTCGTAATGCTGAACGTCAGTCTGATAGCGGCCTTCGTCGCGAAGGACATGCCGGCAAAGTGGTTCTTCGCCGTCCTCATGTTCGCACTCATAAGTTGGGTCCTTGGATGGGTTGACCCCCTGCGCTTCATATCACCCGATTCCCTGCCCGAAATAAGCGGTGTGGAGGGACTCAGGAACATAAACTCCGTAATGCTCCTCTCGGAGGTTTTGAGGTTTCTCATAGGTGTGGTGCTGCTGATACTCTGCGGCCTTTGGGCGGAGAGGCATGGGCTTTAGGAGAGGGGAACGCCCAAAATCCCAGTGGATATCCGGTAGGGTGGGTACCTCAGGCCGTAAGACCACAAGGACTTTAGGAACTCGTAGGCCTCGGGCTTGAAGAACCAATCACCTCCGAACTCCTCCCTCAGCCTCTCCCTCAGGACCACCTCAACCTCCCAGGCCTGGGAGTACTCCAAGGAGTAAAACCCCCAGTCCATGTCCAGAAAATACTTTGCCGGGTGGTGATGCACACCCGTGGCACCTGTTAGGACCTCCTCGTAAACCCGTGGACCCTCCTCCTCCCACCTATCTCCGGCGAGGATTCTGCTCTCGTATATCACCTTTGCGGCGTACCTGCGCCTGTAAAAGAGATAGGCAAACCTCCTGAACCGCAGGAACTCCTCGTCCAAATCCCTCACAAAGACGGAGAGCCACTCCACCTGATCCGTTATGTACTGCAGGTTGAAGGAGAAAACCTCGGAGGTCCCAACCCTGCCCATCCTCTTGAACACGACGGGTAGGTCCCTATCGGTGAACGCGAAGTGCAGGGCGTGGCCCATCTCGTGGAAGAGGGTGAGGACGTCGGAAAAGTTTCCTGAGGGTTTCACGACCACGTAAATCTCGTCCGGTATCCTGACGGGTGCGCAGAAGGCCCTCGGAGATTTCTTAGGCCTTATTTCGGAGTCTATCCTCAAATTCCCAAGTCCATCAACGTCTATCCCTCCCCTTTTGAGGGTTTCCCTCAAGGCCTGTAGGCTTGATACCTTCATCCGCGTCTTGAACGGGATTCCGGACAGGAGGTAGGGTATATCGTAGCCCTCAACCTCCCCCCATCCGAGGCCGAGGAGTGAGAAAAACCTCTCGGCGAGTTCCCGGTACTCCTCGTAGGTTTCCGAGAGGAATCCCTCCATCTTCTTGGAATAGGATGCTATGTCCTCCTTCTTCTCGTGCGAATGGTAGTCCAACAGGTTGGGATACCCGAATTCCCGGCGGACGACGCTCAAGGCCTTTCTGTAGATCCCGAGCTTCATATCCGTCAGGCGATTTACGATCGGAAGGGAGGCGTGGAATATCTCGGAACGCCTTTCCCTTTTTTCCTCCTTTTGCAGGATGAGGGGGAGCATCCGGTAGGGGTACCTCTTCCCCCTGACCTCAACCACCGCACCCATCTCGTACCTGTCCATCTCCTCGTGGTCCTTTACAAGCCTGTTGCTCAGGTAGAGGGAGAGCAGCGTAAAGATCGCCCTATCGTAAACGTCAAACATCTCGTCCGGTGCGTCCTCGTGGAGGGAGAGCTTCTCCTTTATCAAAGCGGTTATTGTTTCCATGGAGTAGAGGTCGCCGTAGGATTCGTATATCCTCCTGTACTCCGGTTGTTCCTTTATGCCCGCTCCGAGGAGATAGGACTCCCTCAGGAGCTCCTCCTGCATCCTGTCATAGGCTTCGGCTATCCTGTCCAAAACCATAGCGGGTATTATTAGGGGGACTGTGCGATGGGGGGGAGGCGGTTGCCGGGGGGTGTGCAAAATCAAACACGTTGTAGTTTTTCAAGGAGAACCCTGTACGTCCTGTACCTCTCCGGGTGGACCTTTCCCGGTTCCTCCCCCACGTTTCCGAGGACGCCACACCCCGGCTCGTGCGTATGGGTGCAGTCGGAAAACCTACAGGAGAACCTGCGAAACTCCCTGTAGAGTCTGGGGAGCTCATCCCTACCGACGAAAAAGGAGATCTCAACCTTGGCAAAACCGGGGGTATCGCACACATAACCACCCTCGGGAAGTTTCACCAAGGTTATGTCCGTCGTGGTGTGCCTACCCCTGCCGTGCCTCCCTATCCTGCCCACCTTCAGGTTAACCCCCGGAGCGAGCTTTCTTATAATGCTTGTCTTCCCCGCTCCTGAGGGTCCGGCCAAAACCACCGTCTTACCGGATATCTCCGCTTTCAGACGTTCAAGCCCCTCCCCGGTTATGGCACTTGTGCCTATAACACTGTACCCCGCACCCTCGTATACCGACCTCCACCTCAAGAACTCCTCCTCACCGGCCAGATCCAACTTGTTCAGGACGACGAGGGAGTCAACCCCGTACTTCTCCGATATGGCGAGGACCGAATCCAGGTGGAGGTTGTCAAGCTTGGGTAGTCTGAGGGAAAAGACGGCCACCAGCAGATCCACGTTTGCCACCTTGGGTTTGGGTAGGAGGTTTTTCCTCTCGTACACCTCCTTTATGCGCACGTGTCTGTCATCCACCACATCCACCTCAACGAAATCACCCACGTAAACCTGACCCCTCAACCTTTTCCTCGGAAGCGAGATGAAAACCCGTTCTCCCACCTCAACCCCCAGATGGGGGCCCTTTTTGTAGACCACGTGTCCCCTCAAGTGGGGAATTCTAAACGTGTCAAACACCCTTCAGGATCTCGTAGAGTCTGTCCCTCGTCCTCATAAACCTGAAGAACTGGAGGTTTAAGCCGTACTTTTTCAAGGTCCGGTCTATCTCCCCCTTCAGCTCCCTTATCTTTTTGGATCTCCTGAGGTCGTCGTCCGACCTGAAATACGTGAGCCTGTAGCCCCGCCTCTTGTAGGAGGCGTACTCACCGACCAGAAGTCGCACCCTCTTGACGTCCTCCTCGGAAACGCCGTACCTTTCGGCCAAACCGCTCAAATACTCAGGCACAAAGGAGTAATCGTCCTCGTAGTGGTAAAGCCACCCCTTGTAATCCGCCCCATATATGCCGAGGTTTTTCAGGAGTTTAGCCCTCCGCGGTGAAAAAGCCCCGAAGAGGAATATCCACTCCCCCTCACCGAAGTTCTCCCTGATCCTTGAGACCACCTCCTGTATGTAGTATACGCTGTCATTCCTCAGGGAGAGGAAGTTGCTGTTCGCCGTACGCTTTAACAGACCACCTATCGCTATGTACTCGTAGCCCATCCTTTTCAACCTCTCCCAGCTCCTGATGTAGTCCTCAAGGCGCACCCCCTGGGCCACACCCACCAGCTTAAACCCGTAATTTCCCCTCCTGTAAGCCCTCATGGCAGCCTCCGCGCTCTCCAGGGTCCTTTCCGGGTCGTATATGAAATCCACAATACTCCCGTAATCCGTCCCCATCTGCTCGTAGCGGATGAAAAGCTCTTCATAGGAAAACCTCCTCCGCTGGAACACCCCGCTGTCGGCAAACCTCACGATCCTGTCCCTTATCATCTCGTCGGCGTCCTCGGGGGTTATCCCCATATCATCGCAGTACTTGAGGGCGGTCCCGTAGGGGAAGTCCCTGAAGAGCTCTATGAACCTGTTGGAAACGTGGACGTTTCCCATCAGTCCGAAGGTCTTGTCCGGGAGCTTGAGGAAGAGACCTTTCAGTATTTCCAGGGAGACCCTTCTGTCAACCACGAAAAACGGTATCATGCGCCCTTTTCAACACCTCCTCCACCTCGCGTATGCCGCCCATGTTGGCATAGCCGAGCGACACCAAAGGCAGGTTTAAAATTCCACATGCCCGCTGAAGGCACAGAAAATAGGATTTTCTCGCCCCACCCCTGTAGAAGACAACCTTACTGACGCCCAGCCGGGAGAGCTTCTCGACCATCTGATGTATTAGGGCATCACACCTCTTCTCGTCCATAACCCTCTCGTAAGGAGCTATCACCTCCTCGGAGTCCACCAGACCGTACTCCGCGCTCAGTATGAGAAACCTCACCCCCACCCTGTCAGCCACCTTTTTCAGATAGCGTATCCGTGATGACCTGTACAGCTTCCAGGCCTTCTGCGGGGTTTCCTCCTTTTTCCTACCACATGCCGTTATCAACACCACCACAACGGAAAAGCGGGCGACGGGATTCGAACCCGCGACCCCCAGCTTGGGAAGCTGGTGCTCTACCCCTGAGCTACGCCCGCCTGAGACGGATATTTTAAGGCCGAACGTCCGAGAGTACAACCTTCAAAACCCTCCTCAGCAGAAATGCCACCGCCCTCTCCTTCATCTCCACCCTATCACCGGATACGTACTCCTTACCGCATAGGTACACGCCTCTCCAGAGAAGGCAGTAATAGAAGAAACCCCTACCGTTGAACTCACCGCTGGTGGCCAGACACAGGTCCGCACCCGTTAGCCTGCACGCGCCTTCGGCCATCTCCCTCACCACCTCCTCCGAGTATACGCCGTACCTCTCAACCGTTTCCTTCCGGACACCGAGGATTTCCGTTTTCACGTCCGTTGAGTACGCCACGATACCCCCGAGGAAGTACTCCGAAGAACCGGGTATTGATGTCAGGGCGTGGGCGAGGGCACCACCCGTACAGGACTCAGCCGTCGCCACCTTCAACCCCTCGCCCACGAGAACCCTTTTCAGGCAGAGCAGGTCCTCAGTCAACACTTATCCTTATGTCAAACCCTCCGCCCTTTTTCCTCGCGAGGTCGTTCAGCTCACGCAGAAGTCCTTCAACGTCCTCAACCCCGTACTTTTGGGCGTTCTCGCCGATGGTCCCCCATATGGGGGAGCCGCACGCTATGGCGGGTATGCCGTACTTGAAGAAGATGTCAACGGATTCGGGGTAGCGCAGGACCACCTCTTCAACCGTGGTGTCAAGCGTGATCTCCTTCATCTCCCTACAAGAACCCTGTGGGTTGTGGTTGAGTCCGTCATGAGGAGCGGGATGCTTATCCTGTTGAGGGAGGTTGAGCCTACTATTCCGTAGCCGTCCTTTATATAGGTCGTGTCTATCACGTCGGTGAGGGCGTAAAGCTGGAGGGTGTAGCATCCACTACCCGTTCCCACCGTGTGTATGAATATCCTTGAATGCACCCTGTAGAGGTTCTGGAACACATCCGTGAAATTCTGCAGGGGTGTTGAGAATGAGACCTGCGCCAGGACCTGGGCAAAGGAGGAGTCCACCTTCAGGGAGTCAAAGTACACGTAGGTTGTGCAGTTGTTGGTGGTATCGGGCTGGACGATTGTGCCGCTGAGGGGGTACGTTCCGACGTTTACAGGGGTCCAGCTCTGTCCGACGCTCAGCGGCCTGACGCCGTACAGGTACCTTATGCTCCCTATGTAGGTCGTGTCCCAGGATATGCTGATGTTGAGGTACAGGGTCTCCGCCCTTATCTCAAACGTGTCCGTGTTCACCCTGCCGCTTGCGTAGAGCGAATCCTTAAAGGGTACGTAGAGTTTGGGGTCCACGAAGGAGGTGTCCAAAAAGGTCCTCTTGACCGTATCCGTCGTGAAGGAGGAGGAGCTGAAGATGTAGGTGCTGTCCCTGTATACGAAAACACCTGAGAGGCCGAAGTAGTTCCGGGTGCTATCGGCGGAGGTGTAGGTGATGGGCGGCTGCTCCTCACCGTTTCCATCCCCACCGTCCGGCCCCGTGCCTGTGTCCTTGCGACATCCCAAAAGGATGCCCACCAATAAAAACGGCAACAGTACACGCCTCATGATGTTGGGATTTTAAAGGTGAAGGGTGTACTCCGTTAAAGCGCCCTTTTCAGGACCTCCACAACCCTTTCAACCTTCTCCTCTCCCATGTTCCCCCACAGGGGAAGAGTGAGCGTCCTTCGGGCGTACTCCTCGGTGTTGGGCAGCCTCGCACCCCTGCCGGCATAAATTTTGAAAAGATGGACGGGCGGATAGTGTATGCTGGTGTATACGCCCATCTCGTACATCCTCCTCCTGACGGCGCTCCTGTCCACCCCCTCCGGCAGCAGAACGGGGAAGATGTAGTGGGATGAGGGGGAGTTTTCCGAAAACGGAATACCAACCTCGGGCAGGGTTTCCCTCAAAAGACCCCTGTAATACCTGACGATCCCCCTCCTCTTTTCGTTTTCCCTCTTCAATTTCCTCAGGTTGGCCAGGCCGATAGCCGCGTGGATTTCGGATATCCTGAAGTTGAACCCCACCTCAACCACATCGTAGAACTCCTCCCTGCCTTTCAACCTCTCCCAGGATGAGGACGTCATACCGTGGGACCTGAGGAGTTTCATCCTTTTGTACAGGTTTTCATCGTCGGTTATGACGTACCCGCCTTCACCCGTGCTGAGATTTTTGTTGGCAAATGTGCTGAAGGCGCCTGCCACACCGAAGGTGCCGGCCATACCTCCGGGATATTCAGCGCCGTGGGCGTGGGAGGCGTCCTCTATGAGGATCAAACCCCGCTTGTCGCAGAATTCCTTCAGGTCTTTAAGGGTATCCCCGTGGCCGGCGTAATTCACAAAGACGACCGCCTTGGTTTTTTTGGTCAGAACCCTCTCAACCGTTTCCGCGGATATCAAGGGGATCTCTGGCGAGTGTACGTCCGCAAAAACGGGATTTGCCCCCACCTTTAGGAGGGCGTTTGCGGTCGCGACAAAGGTGAGTGAGGGGAGTATTACATCCCAGCCTTTCAAATCCAAGGCTTCATAGACGAGTGTGAGGGCGGTGGTCCCGGATGACGTCGCAAGGGCGTACCTGACACCGTAAAATTCTGCCAATTTTCTCTCATACTCCCCGGTTTTCGGACCCATGGAAACCCACCCCGATTCCAGAACTTCAATCACGGCTCTTCTTTCATCTTCATCCCAGTTCAGATCAAAAAGAGGTATCATGTTCCCTAAAAGGGCATTGAATCCCCTTCCAGCTCCTCTATGCTCTCGTCCTCCTCCTCCCAATCCACAAACCTCATACGCTCGGCGTAGAAGTGGAGTTTTACCGTCCCCAGCGCGCCCTGTCTGTTCTTGGCCACGTCCACCTCAACCAACGTCTCGTCAACGTCCTTATCGTACCTTCCCGGTCTGTAGAGCAGGAGGATTATGTCCGCATCTTGCTCAAGCGCTCCGGACTCGCGCAGGTCGGCCATGGTGGGCTTTTTGTCCGCCCTCTTTTCAACCTCCCTGCTAACCTGGGATATGCCCACTATGGAGACGTTCAGCTCGCCCGCCAGTATTTTTAGGCTTCGGGAGATCTTGGCGAGCTCCTCCGCCCTCGTCATGTTCCTCGCCCTCAAGCCCTTCAGGTCCATAAGCTGTAGGTAATCAACGGATATCATCTTGACCCCGTACTCCTTCACCACCATCCTCGCCTTGCTGCGTATCTCAAATATGTCTATCCCGTGGGTTATGTCTATGTAAAAGGGCATCTCCATGATCCTCTCCACGGCGTCGGCCAGCCTTGGCAAGTCCTTAGGCCCTATCCTGCCCTCCCTCAGGTTGTACATCGGTATGCCGCTTTCCATGGAGAGCATCCTCATGGCTATGGCCTCCGCGCTCATCTCAAGGGAAAACATGGCGGTGGGTATGCCGCTCAGGGCCATGTTCCTGTGTACGTTGAGAACAAATGCCGTTTTACCCACCGAGGGCCTTGCGGCGACTATGATCCACTCACCGGGTCTGAAACCTCCCGTTATCTCGTCAAGGTGCCTGAAACCCGTGGGGACGGCCTCATGGGGTAGCTCCCCGCTTACCCTGGCCTCCAGCTTGTTCAGGAGGTTCATCGCTATTTCGCCGACGGGTATCCACTGCGTCCCCCTTATCGTGCGCATCCTCATGTCAAAGATCTCCTTCTCCGCCCTGTCGAGTAGGGTGTCCGAGTCCAGTTCGTCCTCGTAGGCCAACCTGACCGTCTCGGAGAACGTGTTTATTATCCCGCGCTTTATGGACTTGTCCTTGACGATTTTGAGGTACTGCTCAAAGAGGGCGAGGGAAATCGTACCCCTGACCCTATCAAATATCTCGGAGAGGTAGGGGATACCGCCCACCTTTTCCAGAATATCCCTCTTTTTCAGGTGTTCAAGCAGTATGGCGGCGTCCAAAACCCCACTTTCCGAGTAAAGGGACTTCAGCGCGGAGAAGAGCAACCTGTGCCTCTCATCGTAGAAGTCCTCCTCCTGAAGTTCAACGACGGCCTTTCCGAGCAGCTCCGGTTTGTAAAGGCAGGCGGAGAGGAGACCCATTTCGGCTTCAAGGCTGTGGGGGGGGCTGATCTGCTGCATTCGGGAACGATTTTAAGGGTGAGCTGTGCCCGGACACGAAATCGCGTTTCAGCCCTATAATACAGGTGTCATGATGTGGTTGGCGTTGGTATCTTTTGACCTACCTAAGGTGGGTATGGTTATATTCAGGGATAAGCCCGCCATCTCCTTCAAAAACGGCGGGAGCGACGTGTCTCCGTTTTCCCTCAGCGGCACCTTCGGTTTCGCCATGGGAAACAAGTACTACTACCAGATAAAACCGGACACGGCATCGGACGGGTGGTACGGCTCGGGTTTCTTCAGGGATTCCGTGGACCAGCTCGGAAACTACAACGGCCCCATAGGCCCCTACTGCCCATCCATGAACGTGGAACTCGCGCAAATGGTCTCGCTCCAAAAGACGCAAACCACCCTCGCCCCGCCTCCTGACACCTTAGACACGGTTATCGTGTACTTTGACGGAACGTACTACGTGGACTGGACTATGGACCCCTACAGGGTGCTGATGAGCGGGGCCAACGTGGGAGACGTGTGGATGGGATGGGATACGTGTGTTCTCAGGCTCAACGAGAAAACCCCTATCGGGGACGTTGACGGCGATGCGACCGCCGATACCCTGATAATTTACAACGTCCAGTCCACACTCCTCTCCAAGAGCAACACCAACATCTCCGTGATCGTAAACGGTTCACCTCAGAACCTCAGCGGAACGCTTTACGAGGTCGGCCTGGAATTCTTCGGAAACGTCATACTGACGAATCCCAACTATTCGGGTGCGGACCTTGACAGCTTCAGGTTGCACAGGTTCTGGAAGTTCAGGATCTTTGACGGGGTTTACATGCTCAGGATGGCCGTTGACAGCGCCAGAGACACCATATTCTACAAGTTCGGTGGAACTCCCGTGACCTATCCGACTCCGCTGGACACGCCTTTCGTGAAGGAGCTTGACTCCATAAGAACCCTGGGTGTTTCCGCCCAGGAGTACACGTCTGAGCCTCAGCTGAGGAAAGCCGCGGCCGTTTACGACGTCTCCGGTAAGAGGGTCCCCGCTATAGGTCGCCGCGGGGTCTACTTCATCGTGGACGAGAAGGGAAGGGTGCACCGCATCGTGAGGTTCTAAAGGGGGTCCGAGGGGACTCCGAGGGGGGCCGAAGGCCCCCCTTTTTTATGGGATTATGTCCTCAAGTGGCACCTCAACCGTGAAGTTCCTGACCTTGACGATGGCCTTTTTCCCCCTGACGTCCACCACTTTTGCCGTCAACCCAAGGCTCTTCACAAAGTACTCCTTTCCGGGTGAGATCTCCCCATCACCCATCCCCTTAACCCTCTCAAATATCCCCTCCACCTCCGCCCGGTTGCCTCCCCTTGATATGGCCCGCCTGACGGCGTGAAGGGTCTTCCTGACCTCTTCCCTCTCCCTTTCCAACTTTTTCAACTTCTCCTCGTACTCCTGTCTGAGTCTGGAGATGTAGGAGGGTATCCTTTTAAGGACCTCTTGCGCATGGGATACGATTTCGGGTGGGAGGAACGCCCTTGCGGCCTTTAGCCCCTCGCTGTGTCCGACCCTCCCGAAGACGAGCCTGTAATTCTCCATCGTCGCCACGTCAAAAAAATCCGATTCAAGGGCGAGGGCCTTCAACGTGGAAAAGTGTGTACTCATCAGGACGTAAATTCCCCTATCGCTCAGGAATTTGGCCGTGCTGTACGCCAGAGCAGAGGCCTCATCCGGGTCGGTTGATGCGAAGACCTCGTCAAAGAGGACCACATCTCCGCCTCTGGCGGATTCCACGATCACCTTCAGCCTCTTGAGCTCACCCGTAAAACCTGAGAGGCCCTCCTCCACATCCGTTTCACTCTCAAATCCGAGCGGGAAAACCCTACTCCCCTCCGGAACTTCAACCTCTTGGGCGGGTACGGGTATTCCGAGGGAGGACATGAGGACGGCAAAGGCGACCGTTCTGAGGGTAACGGTTTTTCCACCGGCGTTCGGTCCGGTTATAAGCAGGGCAAACCTCTGTGGGTTCAGGTCAATGGGAACCGTTTTCTCACCCTTCAACCTGTAGAGTACAGGCTCAAACGCCCCCTTCAGCCTCAAGGCCTTCCCGAACTTGGGTATGGTGCAACCGTACTCTATTGAATACTTCGCCCTCGCGAACACGCTGTCAAGCCTCCCGATGGACTCGTAGAGCCTCCTGATGATGTCCATGTTCCTCAGGACACGGTGGGAGAGGTTTTTGACCACCCTCTCCTCGTACTCCTTTATCTGCTCCTCAACCCTGACCAGATCGTTCTGAAGGGGGGCGACCTCGTAAGGCTCTACGAAGACGGTTTCCGTCGTGGCGGAGTATCCGTGAACTATTCCGTCAATCTTGAAGTTGGATATGACGGCCAGGGAGAGCCTTCCACCCTTTATAACCGGCTGCCTTTCGCGGAGTTTTTCGGCGTGCTTCTTGATGACCTCCGAGTACAGGGCGAGGAGCCTCTCCCTCAGTTGGTTTCTCCTCCTCACGAGCTCGGAGAGGGTGGAGTGCTTGTCCATCCTGACCTTACCCGAAGGGGTCAGGTTGGCCTTTATCTCACGTGATAGCCTTATCAGGTGGTTGGGGACGTTCAGATGGCGGGCCAGGCGGTTGGAGTGTATCCTCTCACGTGCGGACAGGACCTTCTCAACGAAAAGGGCAACGGTGTACACCTTTTCCCCGTTGAGCGTGCCGTACCTCTCAAGGTAGGAGAAGACGTCCTCCATGTTGGGGAACATCGGCAGGGAAAGGGACATACCCCTTCTCCACTCGGAGAGGGCCGCGGCTATATCACCGAAATCAACCTTCGCCCTCCTGTGATCGGGCCGGAGGGAGAGAACCGTCCTCTCCCCTATGGCGGTCGTGCAGTAGCCCGCGACGAGGTTGAGAACCTCCTCCAGAAACCTTTCCATTTACTCCACTTTCACCTCCACGTCCTTCAACACCACCTCCCCCGCCACCTTAAACCTCAGCACGAGGGTTATCCTGTCCCCCTCCTTCAGGGGTCTCTTTAGGTTTATGAGCATTACGTGATAACCACCGGGTTTGAAGAGGATCTCTCCACCTGCGGGGATGACGACGAAAGGCACATGTCTCATGCCCATCAACCCCTTCTCGGTCTTGTAGGTCTCGTGGATCTCCACCTTCTCCGCCACATCGCTCTCGGCGGCGTAAAGGGTATCCTCCCTATCACCCCCGTTCCTGATCCTGAAGTAGACCGCCGAATTGCCCCCCTCCATCCCCGGCCTCGCCCACGCGTCCGAAACGGAAAGCGCCAAAAGGAAAAGCATACCCGTCTATTTTAAGGACGTCGCGGGGTGTTCAACCACCCTCAGGTTGCGATCTCCTGTAAAACCTGCCTCACCTCCTCCCTCGCCCTTCTGGCGTCCTGCAGGAACTTCTCGACCAAGTTCATCGGGCAGAAGGGTCCGCACATGGAGCAGGCCTCCGTCTTGGACGCCCTCTGTTCAAATATCTCCCTCGCCTTTACGGGGTCAAGGGCCAACCTGAGCTGGGCCTCCCAATCAAGGGCGTAGCGGGCGCGGGACATGGCGAGGTCCCACTCGTAGGCCCCCTTCACCCCCTTGACTATGTCTCCAATATGGGCGGCTATGCGGAAGGCTATGACCCCGGCGCGGACGTGTTCGGGCGTGGGTAGGCCGAGGTGTTCGGCCGGAGTGACGTAGCAGAGGAAGTCCACGCCGGCGGCGGCGGCCAAGGCTCCACCTATGGCCCCGGTTATGTGGTCCCATCCGGCTCCGACGTCCGTCGGGAGGGGTCCGAGGACGTAGAAGGGCGCCCCCTTGCATATCTTCTTCTCGGCTATCACCTGGGCCTCTATCTCGTTCAGGGGGACGTGGCCCGGCCCCTCAACCATCACCTGCACCCCGGCCTTGCGGGCCCTATCCACCAACTCACCCAAGACCAGAAGCTCGTGTATCTGCGGCCTGTCAAAACTGTCGGCTATGCTTCCGGGACGGAGGGAGTCGCCGAGGCTGACGGTGACGTCGTAGGTCCTCATTATGTCAAGGATGTCGTCAAAGCGCTCGTACAGGGGGTTCTCCCGGTTGTGGTACATCATCCAGGCGGCGAGGAGGCCTCCCCCTCTGGAGACCACCCACGTGGTGCGGCCCTGCTCCTTCATGAACCGCAGCCCCTCAAGGGTGATGCCGGCGTGGATGGTCATGAAGTCTACGCCGTCCTGGGCGTGCTTCTCTATGGCCTCAAGGAAGTCGTCCGGCTCAAGGTGGAAGACGGACCCCTTCTTCCGGGCGGCGTCAAACTCGGCCTCGTAGACGGGTACGCTCCCCAAGGGTACCTCGGCGACGGCCATGAGGGTCTGGCGTATGGCCCGGAGATCCCCTCCGGTTGACAGGTCCATCACGGTGTCGGCCCCGGCCTCAACGGCCACCTTGAGCTTCTCCACCTCCTCGGCCACGTTCACGTAGTCGTAGGACGTACCGAGGTTGGCGTTCACCTTCGTGCGCAGGCCCTTCCCTATGCCGACGACCTTCTTGAGGTTGCGGGACAGATGCACCCTGTTGGCGGGGATGACGATGGTTCCCTCGGCCACACCCTCTCTGATGACCTCCGGATGGAGGCCCTCGTCCCTGGCAACCTTCTCCATTTCTGGAGTTATTTTCCCCTGCCTTGCGGCCTCAAGCTGTGTCATGGCTTGTCAATTCTAAGGGTGAAGGGCCGGTCCCGTCAATTCACCCGGTGGGCGTTTCAACCCTATAATCCTTACTTAAAAGGTCAGGATAAAAAGGAGGTGAAGTATGGCGTTTAAACTACCCGAGCTTCCTTACGGCTATGATGCGCTTGAGCCTTACATAGACGTGGCCACCATGTGGATACACCACAACAAGCACCACGGTGGCTACGTGAAAAAGCTCAACGCCGCCCTTGAAAAGCATCCCGAGCTTCAGGACTGGGGCCTTGAGGAGCTGTTGAGCAGGCTGCACGAGGTGCCCGAGGACATACGCACGGCCGTGCGCAACAACGGCGGTGGTCATTTCAACCACTCCCTCTTCTGGACGGTCATGTCCCCCAACGGAGGTGGAAAACCCACCGGGGACCTGCTCAAGGCCCTGGAGGAGACCTTCGGCAGCTTTGAGGCCTTCAAGGAGGAGTTCAGCAAGGCCGCCCTCGGCAGGTTCGGCTCCGGATGGGCGTGGCTCGTCGTGAAGGACAGGAAGCTCCTCATCGGCTCCACGGCCAACCAGGACAACCCCATCATGCCGGAGGACATATCCGGTTTCACGGGGACGCCCATCCTTGGCCTTGACGTGTGGGAGCACGCCTATTACCTCAGGTACCAGAACCGTCGCGGGGACTACGTCAAGGCGTGGTGGAACGTCGTAAACTGGGAGGAGGTGGAAAGGCGCTTCAAAGAGGCCATCGGGTGATATCTTGGGGGGGGATTTCCACCCCCCTTTCTGCGTTAGAATAGAGAGATGGTTTTCCTGTTGGTCGCCCAGGTGAACAACGAGGTGCATCCCCCAGAACACGGGGAGACGGTGAAAAACGCCTATGGGGTTTTCGGAAGCGGTTATTACGGTAAGAGGATTGGGAGCTTCGGTGGAGGGGGAGGGGGCATGGTGGCCATAGGGAACTGGTACGAGCCTCTCGCCTTTCTGGTCACCGCCCACGGCGTGTACTCACCCGACAGCGGTGTTGGGTTCTCCTTTGATTTCTCAACGAGGATACCCCTGTTCGGTCGTAAGGAGTTCGTCAACACCAACGGGACGTTCACCTATTTCTCCTTCGGTCTCGGTATATTCGGATTGCCGGGTGTGGCGGAAGGCGGGTTTGATTTCCAGAAGCTGAGGCCCGATGTAATGGTGGGTTTGGGGTTCGAATGGGCCATAACCCCTGAGCTCTCCCTCCTATCACAGGTGAGATACGATGTCCTCGGCGTAAGGGATTGGCTGAAGGAGAACCTCATAACCGGCCACCTCGGTGTTCTGATATACGGTAGGTGATCAGAAGTAGTGCCTGTACCCGCTCAGGGCGGGTAGTAAACTTTTGGGAAATATCCTGTAGTTCATTCCGAGGAGCAGACCGGCCAACCTGGCCATGTTTTCGGCAACCGCGTACGGTATCCAAAAGGCCTCATCTTCGGCCAGGAACAGCATTTCCTGAAGGAAGAACCTGAGGGTGTCCCCCCTGCCCCCGTACTCCTTTATCCACCTGTTCTCGGCGTAGAAAACCCCTATTGAGAAGTATCTCTGAAACATCCCCTTCAGGGTCAGGTGGTGGGCGTGGTACACCCTCGCTTCGGCGTTGTACATTATCCTGTACCCCGCCAGAACGAGCCTCGCGGCCGCGTAGAGATCCTCGGAGAGTATTACCCTTGGAAATCCGCCTATTTCAAGGAGCTTTTCCTTCAGGTATGCGGCGCACACGTTTGAGTTTGAGAAAACCCTTAAGCCGTGTTCCCTCAGCATACCGGCGTGTCTGATCTCACTGCGGGGTGGGTAGCTGAAGAGCCTAAAGAAGACCTCCGGGGGTCTAGTTCCCGGAGGCGGTATGTGGCGTGCGTAGGAGAGGACCACCTCTCCCCTTTCCAGAGGACGGATAAGGGTTTCTATGGTGTCCTCCCTTTCGGGCAAGGCGTCTTGGGACATGAACACCACCACTTCACCCTCCGCCCTACTCAAGGCGAGATTTCGGGTCAAACCGTGGTTGAAATCCTCACGCCTTACGGTCATGAACTTGTGGGCGTACCTCCTGGCGATCTCCGGTGTCTCATCCTCCGATGAGGAGTCTACGACGATTATCTCCAACGGGATCGTCTGTTCCCTCAGGGAGAGTAGGAGCCTCCGTAGGCGCTCCCCCGCGTTCAGGGTGGGTATGACGACGGATACCTCCATCAACCGAATACGGCCTCCTTCACCTCCGCCATCGTCCTCTCGGCCACCTCTTTGGCCCTCTTCGACCCCTCCTCCACGATCTCCCAAACCTCACCGTCCGTATAACCCTCAGCTCTCTCCCTTATTGGGGCCAGCTTTTCCGTTACAACCTCCACCAGGCGACCTTTACACGCCACGCAACCCAGTTTTCCCGCCCTACACTCCCTCTCTATACCCTCCGCCTCGTCGCCGTTGAAAAAGGCGTGCATGTGGAATATGGGGCAGATCTCCGGCCTTCCCGGATCGTTACGGCGCACCTTCATGGGATCCGTAACGCTCTTTTTGATCTTCTCCTCCACCACGTGGGGAGGGTCGCTCAGGAATATGGCGTTGTTGTAGGATTTGGACATCTTCCTCCCGTCCGTCCCCAGGATCTTCGGGGTCTCGGTTAAGAGTGGTTCGGGGATCGGAAATACGGGTGCGTATATCCTGTTGAAATCCCTCGCTATCTCCCTCGTGAGCTCAAGGTGGGGGAGCTGATCCTCGCCTATGGGTACGATCTCCCCCTTGTAGAGGAGTATGTCCGCCGCCTGAAGGACGGGATATCCGAAAAGGCCATAGGAGATCTCGGGAGGTATTGCGGAGCCTTCTACGGACGCATCTTCGGCCAACCTTTCCATCACCTCCTCCTTCGCCCTGTTTATAAGGCTGTGGAGCATCCTCTCTGCCTTCACAACCTCCTCCTCCCGGAGAAACCTCAGGGCTTGCTCCAGCTCCTCCTCCACCTGGAGCCTGCCCACCTTTAAGGTCATCCTCGTCATCCCTTTCCTCTTCCTTATCTCGGAGAGCTTTTCCTTGAACGTGGGGTTTCTCAGGAGCCTCGGCACGGAGACGAGCATGGAGAAGGCCAGGTGCAGCTCCGCGTGTTCCGGTACGTAGGACTGGCGGAAAACCGTAGCCTTTTCGGGATCTATCCCCACGGCCAACCAGTCCCTGACCATGCCCAAGACGTTGGTATTCACCTCCCTCGCCTTCGCGGGGTTGTCCGTCAGGGCGTGCCAGTCGGCTATCTCGTAGTAGCACTCGTACTCGTCCTGGAGCTTCACCCAGTTGGTGAGGACGCCCGCGAGATGTCCTATGTGCATACGCCCTGTGGGTCTCATGCCGGACAGGATGACCTTTTTACCCTTCTCCATGGGTTAGGATTCTACGGGTGTGCCTTTCGGGGTTTCCCTAACGGGTTTTTCCCGTAAGAGGGCGAGGAGGACACCCGTCAAAAGGGATTGAAAGGCCAGGACCGCCCACGCACCCCTACCCAACCTGTCAAGCCAAAAACCACCCCAGGCCGGTCCCAACGTGTATCCGAGTCCCTGAAACGTACTCCAGAATCCCATGTAAGCCCCGATCCTACCGAAGGGGGCCCTGTTGGTGGCGGAAGCCATGACCACCGGTACGGTTATGATCTCGGCGAGGGTCATGGAGAGGACGGCCAGTACGAGGTGGAGATAGGAGTGGGCCTGAAGTGTTATGAGGAAGGCGATGGACCAACCCAAGCCTCCGAGGAGGACCGGGGGGACATACCCCACCCTCCTCAGGAGTGAGGAGAAGGGGATCTGTAGGAGGGCTATGAGGAGGCCGTTGAGGGTGAAGAGGTAAGCTATGAGATGCTTTTCAACACCCACGTAATCCTTGGCGAATATGCCAAAGTTGTTTATGAGCTGGGAGGAGAGGATGAAGACGCTCGTCGAGATGAGGGCAAAGGCCATAAACCCGACGTTGGGCAGTTCAAAGCCCGCACCCTTTACGGGCGAACCGCTCTTTCCGTCGCCCTCCTCCAACCTCAGGGAGAGGAAGGCGGCGATGAATACCAGGGAAGATGAGAGGAGGAAAAGGGGAGCGTATCCGTAAGGTAGGACAAAGGAGGCGAGGAAAGATCCAAGGGCAAACCCACCGTTTATGGCCAACCTCATCCAACCGAAACCCAGTATCCTCTCCCTCTCCGACATTATATCCGCCACATAGGAGTCTATCACGGGTACGAAGGCGGAAAATCCGAACACCACCATGAGGAGCAGAAGGAAAAAGACCCAAAGGGGTGCATCCCAAAGGACGCAAAGGGCGACCACCAACAGGACGATCGCACGGAAGAAAATGAAAACGTTTATCAACCTCACCCTGCCGAAGCGATCCGAGAGGGCTCCCGAAAGGGGTCTCACGGTTGTTCCTATGAGTCCGGCCCCCGTCAGGAAAACCCCTATCTCAAAAGGGGAAAGTCCCCTGTCGGACAGGTAAAGAGGTATAAAGGGCCACATCACGGAAAAGGAGAGTGCGAGGATGAACCTGATGAGGGCGACGAAGTAGAGCGTTCTGTTCAAACGCCACCTATTCTACGTCTGACTTAGAATAAAGAGTGCTTCTCGGAGCGGCGACGAGCGCCCATCAGGTAGAGGGAAAGGTTCAAAACGACTGGACGCTTTGGGAGAACAGGGGGAAAGCCCCTCCGGTTGGGGAGGCGTGTAGGAGTTGGGAGAGGATGGAGGAGGACGTGGAACTCCTGAAGGAGATCGGGGCCAACTTCTACAGGTTCAGCGTTGAGTGGAGCAGGATAGAACCCGATGAGGGTAGGTTCAACGGGGAGGCCGTCCTCAGGTACAGGAGGTTTGTGGATCACCTCCTGAAGGCCGGTATAACCCCCATGATAACGCTCCACCACTTCACCAACCCCATCTGGTTTTACGCAACGGGAGGATGGCTTAGGGAGGACTCCCCCATCATCTTCGGAAGGTACGCCGCATTTGTGTCCTCCTTCTTCCCGGATGTGCCTTTCTGGATAACCGTGAACGAGCCCAACGTTTTCGCCTATCAGGGTTATGTAATAGGTGCGTGGCCACCGGGTAAGAGGTCTATAACACTCGCCCTGAAGGTGGTGAAAAACATGCTCAAAGCCCACGTAAGGGCGTACGGCGAGATAAAGAGAAACGTCAAAGGGGCCTCCGTCGGAATAGCCCATCACATGAGGGTGTTCCAACCTGTGGGCCTACTCGGACGTATTCCCGCTTTCCTTAGGGACTACACCTTCAACTTCCTGCCGGTGTACGCCGAGGTAAAGGGTAGGATTTTACCCCCCGCCGGCTTTGAGAGCCTGGGCAGGACGGGGGACTTCATCGGGATAAACTATTACACGAAGGACAGGGTCAGGTTTTCCCCGAAAGACCCCTTTGGCGTAGAGGTTTACCCGGAGGGTGTGTGGAGGAACTCCCTGGGTTGGGAGGTGTACCCCAGGGGGATTTACGAAACGGTGAAAAGGTTTTCCTTTGGGAAACCCGTAATAATCACGGAGAACGGCATAGCCACGGAGAGCCACTCCGAGAGGGTTGAATTCGTCTCCCGGCACCTCAGGTGGCTGAAGAGGGCGAAGGGGGAGGGGATAAACGTGAAGGGCTACCTATACTGGAGCCTCCTTGACAACTACGAGTGGCTTGACGGGTACTCGGCCAAGTTCGGTATCTTCACGCGCACAAGGGAGAAAAAAGGCGATTTCAACATAAAGGAACTCTGGGAGAGGGCTTGAACTCACCCCCGTTTCTCCAGTACATTTACCACCATGAAGAGGTTGAGGAACGTCTGGCCTCTGGCACTCCTGCTGATAGTGGCCGCTTACTTCGCGTGGAGGGCGCTCTCCAAGGAAAGGCAGAGGGATGCTCGGACCCTTTCCGCCTCACCCGTTCAGGTTTTCTTCACGAGGACAGGATATCCCGTTGAAAAAGCCCTTGTGAACTTCATACGCTCGGCCAGGGAGTACGTGTACGTGGCCGTGTTTGAGCTGGAGCTTGAGGGTGTGGTTGAGGCCCTGACGGATGCCAAGAGGAGGGGTGTGGACGTGAAGGTGGTGCTTGACGACAGGATGAAGGGGAAGTGGGCGGCGAAGAAGCTGTTATCGGAGGGAATTCCTGTGGTCTTTGACGAAAGGGAACCCTACATGCACAACAAGTTCATCGTGATTGACGGGAGGGCGGTGTGGTCCGGCTCCATGAACTTCAAGGAGTCCTCCGTCTACCGCAACGATAACAACGCCTTTATACTGCGCTCACCCCAGATAGCGGAGAACTACAGGAGGGAATTCCTTGAGATGTTCAAGGACAGACTCTTCGGCCCCACATCTCCGAGGAACACCGATTGCTGTTTCCGTCTTTCCGGCATGTACCTTGAAAACTACTTCGCACCGGAGGACAGTATAGCCCGCAGGATAGTGTCCATACTCAACGGCGCGCGCCGGAGCGTAAAGTTCGCGGCCTTCTCCTTCACGGATGACGACATAGGAAAGGCCATGATCAGGGCCAAGAGGAGGGGGGTTGAGGTCGTAGGTGTCGTGGAGGCGAGGAGCGTTAAGAACAGAGGCTCGGAGTACGGAAGACTCAAAAGGGCGGGTGTTGAAGTGTTCAAAGACGGAAACCCGTACATCATGCACAACAAGTACATAATCGTTGACGATTCCGTGGTCATAACGGGATCGTACAACTTCTCAAGGTCGGCCCGAAAGAGGAACGACGAGAACGTCGTCATATTCTTCAGCCCGGCCGTAGCCCAAAAGTACTCACGGGACTTTCAGAGGATACTCGCCGAGGCGATGGGTAAGTGAGGTTTCACACCATCCCCCTACTGCGCCTTATGAACCACTCCGTCCATGCGAGTAAAACCGCCATCAGGAAGAGCGGCCAGAGGGAGGAGAGGGAGAAGAGCCTACCCCTCCTGCTCAGGACCTCATAGGCCTCCTGCGGGCTACGGAAGACCCCACCACCCGAAAGCCGGGCAAGGGTCTTCAAAAGGTGCGTATCAACTCCGAGGTACACATCCTCCGCGTAAACCTCCCTCAGGGAGAACCTCAGGCTCTCCCGCGCTATTAAGGCTCCCCTCTTGAAGACCCCAACCGTTATAACGCTGTCCCCCCTGTGGGCTATCCTCTCGTAGGTGTAAAGGGAGGTTATCCTTACGGGTTTTCCCCCGTCCACGGAGATCTCCATGGGGAAGGTCGGAAAGACGTGTAGCCTGATCCTGTCCATGAGGTTGTAAACGGGACGCTCTAAGTAGATCTCGTAATCCCGGATGAGGAATCCGCTGAGGTAGCCCAAAAACCTCTCGTAGGACAGGGGATCCGCCAGCCAAACCTTCCAGATGTCCGGTGAGAGGACGAAGAGGGCGTTCCCCTTTGACGCCACGAGTGGCATATCCCCCACCCTCTCGTACACCTCATCAAACCTGTACGGTGGGAGGAACACCTCCCTTATGGGTGGAACATCACCCCTCAGGTAGAACCTCCCCGCAACCCTCTTAAACCCACTTCTCCCACCCAGGACGTAAAGGGCGGGTTTTGAGGGGTTTATCACCTCGCGCGGAGGGTCCACGTAAACGGCGAAGGAGAAATCCGTTTCCGGGATGCTGTCCCTCACGAAGATGAACACGGCGTCCGGAACGTGCCACCTTATAAACCGGACTACGGGGAGTGGTGTCCAGGCCAACACCCCTATTCCCTTCGGTTTCCTCGTGAAGATTTTGAAACCCACCGTATCCCCCGAAGAGAGGAGTAGGGCATCCCCCTCCCTCGCCCTGAACTCAAACTCCGCGGTCATCCCCGCAACCTCCCTCAGCGTATCCCCACCGTAAACCAGGCTTACGGTATCCCTTTCGGCCGAGGTGAGCTCAACCCTCATACCGACAACCTCACCTTCCGTCGCAGGGGTCTTGAGACGGACGGCTTTCACCCTTTTGGGAACGTCCATCACATCCATCAGCGGTGGGTATATCAGAACATAAACCTCCTTCTCGTAGGCCACGGAGAGAGGATCGGAGGGGGCGTTGTGGAAACCGTCGGAGATCAGGAGGAGGGGTGTGTGGGCGTCCTTCAGGGCCGAATAGAGGTCGGTTGAGGTATCCGTTCCGAACCTCCTGACGTCAAAACCCACCCTTTTCAGCTCCTCTTCCAAATTCCTGAGGTCTTCTTGGGGGAACACCCACCTGACACTCCTGGAGACGTCAAAAAGGGCGACGGGTTTTGCGGGCAACATGAACTCCAAGTTCAAAAGGAGGAGTAAGGCCAGGAGAACCCAGAAAAACCTCAACACCCAAACGAGGCGCCTCAAACCCCACCTATTCTACGGTGGAAGCCTCCTCTATGGTGCCACCTCCCAGCAGCACATCCCCCGCGTAAAAGGCCGCACCCTGTCCGGGGGCAGGTGCAAACACGGGATCCTCAAAGAAGACCTCCGCCTCCTCCCCCCTCACGTAGACCTTGGCCCTCTTGGGTGAGGCGGTTGCCCTGACCTGAACGTTTGCCTCAAACACATCGGACGGCCTGTGGTGCCAGTTGATGTCCACCACCCTTATGCGTCTGACCACGACGTCCTCGTAATCCCCCAAAAACACGTCGTTTCCGCGGATACCCTTTACGTAAACCCTCTTACCGAGGGAGATACCGAGACCTTTCCTCTGACCCACGGTAAACCTGTACGCTCCACAGTGGTATCCCACCACCTTTCCCCTGTATATGAACCTGCCCCTTCTCGGTCCCACCCCCCTCTCCTCAAGGAAATCCCTGTAATCCATTCCCGCGAGGAAGCACAGGTCCTGGGACTCCGGCCTCTTAGCCGTAGGAAGGCCCAGTCTGAGGGCGAGACTTCTAACCTCCTCCTTTTCCATCTCACCCACAGGAAAGATGAACCTCTCTATCCAAGCCGCCGGAACTCTGAAGAGGTAGTAGGACTGGTCCTTCCGGAATACCCTCCCCCTCCTCAGGAGCTCTTTACCCTCCAATTCGCCCTTCCTCACGTAATGCCCCGTCGCCACAAACCGCGCACCTATCTCTTCAGCGAGGTCAAAGAGGGCCTTCAGCTTGTAATCCCTGTTGCAGAGTAGACAGGGGTTCGGTGTGCGACCCTTCCTGTACTCCTCAACAAAATAGCCCACCACCTCCCTCTGAAAACCCTCGGACCTGTCCAGGACCTTAAACGGTATCCCCAACTTTACCGCCACCCTGCGGGCGAGGTGTAGGGATGATACGCTGCAGCACGAGTGGGGATGGTCTATGTGGGGGTTCAGAACCACACTCGCCCCTATCACCTCATAACCCGCCTCCTTGAGGAGGAAGGCGGCCACGGAGCTGTCCACCCCTCCCGAAAGCCCTATCACCACCTTATCCTTCACGATAAAAAAAAGAGCGGGAGACGGGATTCGAACCCGCGACCCCCTGCATGGCAAGCAGGTGCTCTACCACTGAGCTACTCCCGCCCTTGAGGTGTATATTATAAGGCCGAAGTGCGGCCGGGATGGCGGGTGTAAAATACCTTCCGTCATGAGGGGATTTGTTGACAAACTGGTGGAGGTCTCTTCATGGGCGACGTCCTATTTCATGGAGCCTTACGATTCCTACAAGAGGAGAAAGGGCTATATGGACAAGATGTTGAAGACACTCGCGGAGGCGATGGGAATTGCACCGGACAGCAGGCTCGTGCCGGTTTTGGAGTACATCACGGATGTGGTGTCAAACCAGATGGGCCTGGGCAAGACTGAGCCTGAAAGGGAGATGGTGTTTTCGGTGGTGGCCGAAGTTTTGGGAGCCCTTATAGACCTTTTGACCAGACTTGAGGAGGCAAGGGGGATTGAGGGATACGGTGAGCTTTACGAAAGGGTTTTAGACGTTTTGGAACTCCTACACTTCGGAACGGGTGTCAGGGATATCAGGGCGACCCAGAGGATACTACGGGGGCTGTACAGGGTTGTGGATGAGGCCGTGAAGGGGGGTGTAAGCGAAAGGGTCTTGACGGTTCTGGACGAGGTTGTATTCGTCCTGAGCCAGAGCGAGGACCCACAGAGGGCGGCGGACGTTATGAGGTGAGTTTCGCCTTTAAAATATACACCTCGCGCGCCCGTAGCTCAATAGGATAGAGCACCTGGCTACGGACCAGGAGGTTGGGGGTTCGAGTCCCTCCGGGCGCGCTTTATCCACCGAGTAGGGCGAACCAGAGGAAGAACTTGCCTATTTGGACGGAGTTTTCCTTTTCACCGTATCCGAGGATGACGGTTAAATCCCCATAGGAGAGGCCGAAACCCACCCAAGGGCTTACCCTGACGGGGTCGTGCAGGAAGGAGAAGGGTGGGTACTCCCCTATCCTCGGCTCCTTGAACACCCCCCTGTACCTACCCTCTCCCTTTACCCCCACCTCCAGAAGGGGGGATATGTTCCCTTTGCCCGCCGATATCCTGAAGGTCGCGTGGGCGTAATCCGAGCCGTAAGCGGTGGACTCCAACAGGGCGTCCCAGGGTTTCCTGTTGGCGAACGTAAAGGCCGAAATCCAGAGGAGGTCGTAATGAAAGCGACCACGCTTTCCGGAAAGACGAACGCCCAGTGTAGGTGGCACTATACTAAGCCATGAGGGGAGGTACTGGAAGTCGTCCACCACCAGTCTGAGCGTGTGGTTTTTCCCATGCCAACCTATTCCCCAAAGCACGTTCACCTCCCTCCCGTAAAGCCACTGGTACAGATATCCGGGGAGGAGGGGGTTGAAGGCGGAAACGTCCGGAAACAAGCCCTCACCTGTGGAGAAGACGGTCACCTCGGTAAAGGTGAACGCCCTCCAGCCGATCCTCCGGATCATCACGTACCTGTCAGCGGTAAAACCCGGTCCTATGACCGTTCCGAGGGGGTTGAAGTAGTATGTGCTGTCGGAGACCCACGGTTTTCCCTTCAACACCGAGAAGGCGAGGTACATCTCGCCCCTTTTCAGGGTCAGGTTTGCACCGTCATACCCCCTGCCGAAGGGGTTGACGAACAGGTTTCCGGTGTCAAGGGGGATGAACTTACCGATTTTCAGAAAGGACTCACCCATCTCCAGTTTCAGGTGTAGCCCTCTGAAGTCAAGACGTATCCGGTCAGAATAGAAGGGTCGCACATCCACCTTTGCCCTACCCCAGAAGTAGGCCGGTTCAACCGTTGCGCCTTGAAACCCAAACCGGGATGAGATAAATCCCCCGGAGAAAAGGGAAAGGTGCACAGGGTAAAACATGGCAGGGTATTCTAAACCCATCACAGGGGCATCACACTACCCCCGTCCACGTACAGCAGCTGCCCCGTAATCCAGCGGGCCTGTTCCGAGGCCAGAAACACTATGGCGTCGGCAACATCCTCAGGCCTTCCCACCCTCCGCAGGGGAATCCTCGCACTCAAGCTCTTTTCCATCTCCGGCGTGATGTATCCGGTCTGAACCGGCCCCGGTGCGACCACGTTTACGGTTATCCCGTAGGGCCCCAGCTCAACCGCCGCGGCGCGGCTGTAGCTCTCCATGGCGTGTTTGCTCGCGCCGTAGGAGACCTCTCCGGGAAAGGCGGATGCCCCGTCCGTGCTTACGTTTACGATACGTCCCCAGTTTCCTTTACGCCGCACAAATCTGCGGGCGAACTCGGCCATCATCAGGGCGACGGCACGGGCGTTTACGGCGAAGTTCCGCTCGTAGCTTTCGGTGGAGATGAAGGTATCGGTGCCGGGTAGAAAGGTATCACCCTGCCAGCTCGCGGCGTTGTTCACGAGGATGTCCACGGGCCCAAAGACCTCCTCCACGCGGTCAAACAGCCGGGGGATATTTGCCGGATCGGAGAGGTCGCACTCCCACGCCTCCGCCCGCCCACCCGTTCGGCGGATCTCCTCAAGTACCCCATCCGCCGTCTTGCCCTGCTGGGCGCGGTAAAAGGCCGGTCCAGGGCGGTGTGCCTCTTCTTCCGGGTGAGCTTCCGGAGAGCGGAAGAAGTGAAGGAAGACGCGTGAACCCTGAGCGGCAAAGGCCTTCGCCGTAGCGGCGCCGATGCCGTAAGGGTTGTTGGCACCGGTGATCAGGACCACCTTACCGTTCAAGCCGGGATCTATCATGGGGGTATTGTAAGGGCGGGTTCATGTTCAACGCGGTGTGTTCAACCGCGTGTTTTAGTTCCGGCTCTCCCTCTTAGCATGTCCGTACCATGAAAAAACTCCGCACATTTGCGCTGATGCTCTTGGGGATGCCGCTCTACGGCGCCGGTTTCGTCGGCGTGGGACACAGCAACTACTGGAGGACCTACGTCGCCCCTTCCCTTGACAGCGGGGCTGTGGTATGCACCGGGTACAGGGTGTTCAAGGTCAACCCCTCCGGCAGCGTAGCCTGGGCGAGGTCCCTTTCCAGCTACTGCGAGGGCGTCTTCACCCACGCCAGCGGCTACGTGGTGGTGGACGGGTACGGAAGCGACGTCCACATTCACTCCCTCGCCGCCGACGGCTCGGAGCAGTGGGGCTACTCCTACACCCTCCCCGGCCTATACAACAACGTACGGGAGATGACCAGTTCCGGCGGAAACCTGATATTCCTCTTTGAGAGCTACCTGTCCTCCGTTTACTACCCCCTCCTGCTCTCCCTCACCACGAGCGGGAACGTGAACTGGGCCAAGAGCTACGGCGTTCCGGGACTCGTGAACACGCTCGCACCCTACGGCGGCGGGTACGTAATAGGCCTTCTTGATACGACCTACAGTCGCGACCTCGTGCTGATAAAGACCGACGCCTCCGGGAACGTATCCCTCGCCAGAACCATGGGGGCTTACGCCAGCACGGGCGGCAACATCACCATAGGAATGGCAGTTGTGGGGAGCAACCTCTTCGTCTCCTCGGACTACAACCTTCTAAAGCTGGACAACTCCCTCAGCGTCGTATGGGCAAAGAGGGAAAACACCTATTACCTCGCCAGAATTGAGGCGGGTGAAGGTGCAAATCTCTACTTAGCCGGCGACTGGGACGAGCTCTTCAAGATAGACACGTCCGGAAACGTAATCTGGTCAAAGGAGTACGCCTCCTCCCTGAGCATATCCTTGCATGGGATGGTCCTATCGGGTGGAAGGCTCTACGCCGTTGGAGAGGCCGACGCCTACACGGACAGCATAGCCATCATAAGCGTGGGAACGGATGGGTCCCTTCCGTGTGCCTCCCATTACAACCTCTCCTTTGTGAGTTCATCCGTTTCCCCCTCAAACATAACCGTATCCGTCCAAAACCAGAGCGTCAGCAAAGGCTCATCAGTTTCCACCGGATCCGCATCTTATACCATCAACCTGCAGTGTATTGCTACTAACGTTGAGGAGATGACAGAAAACGTATGCGGAAAACCCGTGGAAGTCTACGACGCATCCGGACGGAGGTACGAGAGGCTGCCCGATAGACCGGGGGTTTATTTCGTGAGGACTCCCAGGGGGACTAAAAAAGTTATAAGGAGGTGAAGGATGCTTTTCCTTACGGCAACGTTCGTAAAGGGGCTGCAGTACTCCGAAATGTCATGGAAGCCTGTAATCACACCGGCCAGAGATAGTGGTGTTGTCCTGTCCGTGGGCTTCGGGTACGCCAAGCTGACCCCTTCCGGCAGCGTAGTATGGGCGAAGTCCGTCCCCACCTGGCGACTGGACTACATCGGGACCTACTCCGGAGGGTACTTCTTCACACAGGACAGAAACGGCATTATGCTCTCCCTTATAGATGAAAATGGGAACATCGTTCGTTCCTTCACATACTCCTACTCATCCTTCTGCGGGGCCAACGTTCAGGACGCCGTATGGGATGGCGATGGCTTCGTATTCCTCCTGAAATCCTGTTTCAACGACCTCTCCGCCTACAGGCCGGCCCTCGTAAAGATAGACACCCTCGGGAACGTAATGTGGGCGAAGAGGTATCCATCCCTCGGTTCCCAAACCGATGCTCTCGTAAAGGTGGGGGGCAGGTTCTTCGTAGCAGCAACGGACACGAGCGACACGGTGGTGATCTTCGCAACGGACGGAAACGGAAACCCCCTGTGGGCCAGGAAGATGGGCTTCACACGGCAGATGTCCTACTGGGGTTGGAGGGTCATGCGCCTTGAGAGGATAGGGGCGGACGTCCTTTTCTACCTCCGCACGGGTTCGGAGCCACTTGTGCGCCTTGACACACTCGGAAACGTCGTATGGGACGTGAGACTGCTCTACATGAACGGCTACGACCTCCTGGTCCTCGGCGGGGACATATACGTAGGCGGATGGGAGAACGTTGTAAAGCTGGACAGCACCGGAAACCTCATCTGGAAGAAGAAGTACGCCACGGATTGGGTGGCGAGCATCTACGACATAACCTTCGCCGACGGCCACATCTACGCCTACGCGGACCCGAACTTCGCGGCGGACACCTTACTTCTCATAAAGATTGACACGGCGACCGGCTACGCCCCATGCTCTCAGGACGCCTCCGTCTCCGCGTACGATACCACCTTCTCCATCTCAACCATCACGCCACCCCCAGCCCAGAGTATCACCTTCTCCAGATCCTCCGGAGAGACAATCGGCAACGCCACGGTTGCCGTGTTCAACGGGTGTATCACCACAGACGTATACGAGAGCCGGACGCCCGTTTCCTGCGGAGAAGTAAACGAGGTGTACGACGCGTCCGGGAGGAGGTACGACAGGCTCCCCGACAGGCCTGGGGTGTACTTTTTGAGAACTCCCAAAGGGATGAAAAGGGTTATAAGGAGGTGATGGATTTCCTTTCCGTGTAGGATGCGGCGAATTTACCCGTTTCCCATACCCAAACCTCCACCACCTGGGGAAACCTCTCCTTTACCCTCTCGTATATCCACCTCGCCAGCCTCTCCGTGGTGGATGCGCCTCCGAGTATATCGTTGAGCATCCTATGCTCCGGGAGTATTTCCTTCAGGTAGGAGTTGACCTCAAGGAAATCAACGAGGTACCCCTCATCGTTTACCTCTCCCTCCAGAACGACCTCCACCCTGTAGTTGTGGCCGTGGAGAGGCTCCGACCTACCCTTGTACCTCTCAAGGAAGTGGGCCGCCGAGAATTCCCTTATCACCTTAACCCTGTAGGGCATGGTCGGGTATTCTAAAGCCTTACAGGAAACCCAACCTAAGAAGGACGTAAAGGGTTAACCATGTGTACGCACCGGCTACGAGATCGTCCGCCACTATGCCGTAGCCGTGGGGCAGGTTCTCAAGTCTTCGTGCTGGGAACGGTTTGATCACATCGTAAAGCCTGAACAGGAGGAAACCCGCTATGATGGTTTTCCACGTCAGGGGAAAGGTGGCGTACGCGAGGTAAAGTGAGACTATTTCGTCTATTACCACCTCTTTTGGGTCTTTCTCGAGGAGCAAACCGGAGACATGAGAGGAGGTCAGAACCGAGAGGGGTAAAAGGAGTAGCGCAAGCGACCAGTAGGCCGGCCCCCAGCTCCCCGTTGCCATCACCAGAAGGACGGCCCACACGCTCCCGAAGGTTGCGGGTGCGATGGGTATCCTGCCCACAAAAAAACCGCTGGCGACGGCCCTCGCCAGGAAATCCATCAAAAGCTCTCCTTTTCGGAGGGAAAATCCCCTTCCAACACGTCCCTCTTAAACCTCTCAAGGGCTTCCTTCATAAGGCCAAAACCGTCCAAATACCTCCTGACGAATTTGAACTCAAGCCCCGGTATCAAACCGAGGACGTCGTGAAACACGAGGATCTGACCGTCGGTGTGTGGTCCGGCCCCTATCCCTATGGTGGGTATCCTGAGGTTTTCGGTTATGTACCTCGCACTTTCGGAGGGCACTTTCTCAAGGACAACGGCAAAGGCGCCCGCGTCCTGAACGGCGAGGGCGTCCCTCAGGAGCTCCTCCTTATCCCTGCCCTGCAACCTGTACCCCCCGTACACGCGGAACTTCTGCGGGTTCATACCGAGGTGTGCCATAACGGGTATGCCGTAGGAGACGAGCTTGGCTATGAGGGGCGCGATCTCCCGTCCCCCTTCCACCTTCACGGCCTCGGCACCGAGTTTTAAGAACTCACCGGCATTTCTTATGGCCTCCTCCTCCGAGGGCTGGTAGCTCATGAAGGGCATGTCCGCCACCAGGAGTGGGTTTTTCACAACCCTCGCGACAGCCCTAACGTGCAACCTCATCTCGTCCATACCTATGGGAAGGGTGTTGTCATACCCGTGAACGACCATCGCCGCCGAATCCCCCACCAAAACCACGTCAAAACCGACGGCCTCGGCGAGGAGGGCGGAGACGTAATCGTAGGCGGTTATCGCCGTGATCCTCCTCTTCCCCTTTAACCTCAGCAGCTCCCTGACCGTGATGCCCATATTCACTCCCATATGTACCTGACGACCGGAAGGGCGGTGTCATCGCTCCATTCCGGAAAACCGTTCAGGTATAGCCTGAACCTCTCACGGGGATATCCGACGGCGTCAAGCAACATAAGGGCGAACGCGGCCTCCCTCGGTGTATTACCGTAAAACACGTTCAGCTTCAAAGGGTCAAGGTTCAGCTTCAGTATCTGCCTTATCTCGGAAGTGTCCCGCATCACGTAGAACAGCCCTCCCCTGTTCCCCCTCTTCCTCTGCAGGAAGAACGTAAAGGGAAGGTTTCTCGCCCCCGGAATGTGCCCCCTCCTCCTGTAGAACGGGAGACCGAGGACACCGAAGTAATAACCCGGAACCCTCAGGTCGTAAAACCTGACGTCCGTCCTTTGAACCACCTTTATCTCCCTCCTCCCCGTAGCCGTGTCCACCACCTCCCGCTTTACTATAAGGCTGTCCAAACCTATCACAAAGCTGCTGTCGGGCTTTGCCTTCAGCTTTATCCTCGGCCTCAAACCCTTTTTATCGCTCGTAGGTTTCCCCGCGTCCACCCACGCCTCAAACCCCCCGTCCAGAACGTGAACGTTCCTGAATCCGAGATGTTTTAAAACCATGTACAGCGCGGCGACGTTCAGGTAATGGTAGGGTAGGGAAGCCGAAGAGTATATCAGAACCCTGTCCCCCTGTTTGACGCCGAGGGATGCAAACCTGTCGACCAGGCTGTCAAACCGCATCATGTGGAAAGGCACACTGTCCTTCGCCATCAGGAAGGAGTTTACGGGCAGGTTCACCGCTCCCGGCACATGCCCCTTGGCGTACTCCTCAGGCTCACGCACGTCTATTACAACCCTCGGTTTCAACCTGCCGAAGTCATCCGGGGAGACAAAGATGGGAAACCCCGAAAGGAAAAGGTGTGTCAACATGGCCCCTATTCTATCCCCGTTAAATCCACCTCCGGATACCCGCGCAGTTCCGATAGGATGAGCTCCTTCAGCTCCTCAAGCCTCTCCTCACTCTTGGCCTCAAACCTCATCACCAAGACGCTCTGTGTGTTGGACGCCCTGACGAGGGCGAAGCCGTCCGGGAACTCAATGCGGGCGCCGTCTATGTCTATCACGGGTAGTCCCCTCGCCTTGAACCTCTCCACCAGCTCCTCCACTATCTTGAACTTCACCTCATCGTTGTCAACGGGGACCCTTATCTCCGGCGTGGAGATGTACTCCGGTATCTCCGCGAGGAGCTCGGAGAGGGACTTCTCCTCCTTTGAAAGCATTTCAAGAAGCCTCAGGGATGTGTAAATCGCGTCATCGTGGCCGAAAAACCTGTACTTGAAGAATATGTGTCCGGACATCTCACCGGCCAAGGGGGCGCCTATCTCCTTCATCTTGGCCTTTATCAGGGAGTGGCCCGTCTTCCACATCACCACCCTGGCGCCGAGCCTCTGGAGGTACTCCACCACCCCCTTGGAACATTTGACGTCAAGGATTATGGGGGCGCCCGGTATCTCCCTCAAGACGGGTCTGGCGAGGAGGGCCAATACCTTATCGGCGAACACGAGTTTGCCCTCAGGTGAGACGAGGCCGAAGCGGTCGGCGTCCCCGTCAAAGCCGAAGCCCATGTCCAACCCCTTCTCCACGACGAGGCGGGATAGGTCTTCCATGTACTCGGGCACAGTGGGATCGGGAATGTGGTTGGGAAACCTCCCGTCGGGTTCCATGTAAATCCCCTCGTACCTCACACCCTTTCTGGGGTATATCCTTTCCACCACCGGCCCCGCAACACCGTTTCCGGCGTCCACACCCACATAAAACCCCCTCTCTATCGCCACGTTCTTAAGCGTCCATTTGACGTACTCCCCCAGGGCGTCGTGGGGGATAACCCTTCCGTTCGGGTACGGGTATCTGGGGGAGAGGTGGGGATCGGAGAAGGTGTGGTAGAGCCTCTGTATATCATCACCGTAAAAGGGTTCACCACCGAGGACTATTTTAAAACCGTTGAACTCCGGAGGGTTGTGGCTGGCCGTTACCTGCACTCCGGCGTGGACGTTGAGGGTCTTGGCGGCGAAGTACATCACCGGGGTGGGTACGGTGCCAATATCCACGATGGTCATCCCCATATGGGTCAGGCCCCTCACGAAGGAGTCCTTTATGGCCGGTGTATGTGTGCGCACATCCCCACCCACCACTACGGTGTTGGCCCCCATGTCCTCTAAGATCTTACCGAAGGCCACGGCGAGCCTGTAAGCGAAACCCTCGTTTATCTCCTCCGGATAAACCCCCCTTATATCGTACTTGCGGAAGACGTGCCTCAAGTCCTTTAAACCTCCCATAGCGGGTATTCTAAGTGGGGTCGGTTTTGTGTTCTACCCTCATCCTGACGTATAAGAGGATGAGACCCATGGAGGAAAGCGTTAGGGCTATCCACTGGTTGAAGGTCAGACCGAACACGTAGGCGTTGGGTTCGTAAACCCGCGTGAAATCCACGAAAAACCTCACAAGGGGTGTCAGGACAAGGGCCAAGGCTCCCACAACACCGGGTCTTTTAACACCCACCCTCCTCAACATGTAAAGGTAGAACAGGAAAAGGAGGGCGTCCCCGACGGACTCGTAGATCTGGGACGGATGAAGTGGGACGTCCCCGAAGTGTAGATGGGGATCGGAACCGGGGGGATACACTACCCCCCATGGCAGATCCGTAGGTTTGCCGTAGCAGCATCCGTTGAAGAAACACCCCCACCTACCGACGGCCAGTCCCAAAGCCACGGCCGGCACGGTCGCGTCAAGGATAACCCAGAAATCCCACCTCTCCTTTCTCAACTTCCACAGTATGGGAACAGCGCCGAGTATCACGCCGTAAAACGTAAGACCTCCGTGCCATACGGCCGGGATCTCCGTCAGGTTCCTGCTGAAGTAATCCCAGTGCTGGATCACGAAGGCTAATCTGGCACCGGCTATTCCGAAGAGTATCGCCCAGACCGCCGTGTTCCACACGTCATCCGACGATATTCCGAATCTGCTGAGGTGTTTGCTGGCGAAGTGTATACCCAGGAGTACGGCCGCACCGACCAACACACCGTATGTCCTGATCTGCAGGCCTCCGATGTCCAAGAGGACGGGGTACATGCCTAAAAATCCACCAGTAAGAACTTGGCGGGGTTCACGGCCGTTCCGTGTAGGAGGACCTCGTAGTGCAGGTGATCCCCTACGGATCTACCCGTATTCCCCACAAGGCCTATAACCTCACCCCTTTTCACACTGTCCCCCTCTTTTACCAAGGCCTTGAACAGATGTGCGTACCTGGTCTTTATGCCGTTACCGTGGTCCACTATCACCTGAATTCCGTATCCACCTTTACTCCATCCCGCCTTTTCAACCACGCCGTCGGCCGTCGCCACGACGGGTGTTCCCTTGGGGGCGTCAAAGTCTATGCCCTTGTGAAACCTTAGACCCCCCGTTATGGGATCCTTTCTGACGCCGAAACCCGACACCATCACACCTCTGACCGGAGGTATGCTGGGTAGGTGTCTGAGCGCTTCCATCCGGTTTTTCGCCTTCTCCTCCAGCATGGACACCAGAGAGCCTTCAAATTCGGCGTACGCCTTCAGGCGGTCCAAGTCCGCGTCCTCCAGACTACCTCCTATGGCCACGTCTTTCAACGTCGCCCCGTAAATCGGTACACCGAGATACCCCGCAAGGGCCTTTTGTCTCGCGTGTAGTGAATCGTACCTCTCCATCAGGGCGGATATCTCTTGCCTGAGGTTTCTGTTCTCCGCCTTGACGGCCTCCATCTCCTCCCTTATCCTGAGGTTTTCGTAGACCCTCGCACCACCCACCACCCACATGTACACCCCCCCACCCACAAAGGCCGCGAGGGTTAGGCCAAAAACCACCAAAGGGCGAACGGACTCCAAACCCAAAACCACATAGGATTTGCCAAATCGCCTGTAAAAAAGCCTCCTCGCCATGACGAACCCGTTATTCTAACCCCGAAACGATAGCGAGTGCCGGGCGGGGTTGCGAGGCCTTTTCAGGCCTATAATACCTGTCCTATGTACAACCGCAGAGAAGGGTTGATAAAGTGGCTTTTCGGTGGAAAGTACAACTTGGAGGCCTACCTCTTCCTCCTGCACAGGATTACGGGCATAGCCCTTGCCCTCTACCTCCCGGTGCATATAATCGTGACGGGTATGAGGATATTCGGTCCGGAGGTCTGGAAGGCCACTATGGAGAAGGTTGCCCACAGCCCCATCGCAGCCTTTGGGGAATGGTTGTTGGTGGTGGCCGTCGCCGTCCATGCCCTGAACGGCATGCGCCTGATACTCACGGAGTTCGGGTTTTTCATAGGTCGCCCTTCAAGGCCCTCCTACCCTTACACAAACTCAATAGACCGTCAGAGGGTCCTGAGCTGGGGGGTTATGCTCCTGTCGGCCGTGTTCATAGTGTGGAGCGTGGTGGCCTTCAGTCCGAGGTTTTTCGGCCACTGATATGAGGGTGTTCGTAGCGGTTGAGATAGGTGATGAGGCGAGGCGGGAGCTGGGGAGGTTGATGAAGGGGTTGAAGTGGAACCTGGCCTTCCTGAGAACCGTCCCCCTACAGAACCTACACATAACCCTGAGGTTTCTCGGGGAGTTGGAAAGGGAAACGGTTGAGCTGATAAAGGGTAGACTGAGAAACGCCCGCCTGGGGGAAAGGTTTAGGATCAGGATCAAAGGGGTGGGCGGTTTTCCCAGCAAATACGCCGCCAGGGTGGTGTGGGTTGGGGTTGAGGACGGGGGCCACCTCAAAAGGCTGAGCGAAAGGGTGGACAGGGCGCTTGAGGGTCTACCCGTGCCACCGAGGGACAAGCCCTTCGTCTCGCACATAACCGTGGGGAGGAGCAGGCGGCGCGTAAACGTAGGGGATTGGAACGTCAAACCCGTTGAGTTTTGGGTGGATCGTGTAGTCCTGTACGAGAGCATCCTGAAGCGTCCGAACGCCGAGTACAGGGTATTGGAGTACTACGAACTTGACGGTTATTGACACCACCGTCGTCCTGACGGCAGTACTCTGGAGAAAAGGGGTGTGGGAGTACCACTTCTTCGCAGCTCCGATGGACACGTTGAAGATCCTCGTAAGGTCGTCCGAGGATCTGGACGGGGTTTACTTCGGTGAGTTCGGTAAAAAACCAAAACTATCCGAGATATACACGGACAGCATCTTTTGGACGTTTGTGAGCGATACGGTAAGGCCTTACACCCTGAGGGTTGAGAAGAGCGGACTCTGGAAGAGGGTGAGGGTTGATGTGGTGGTGGAGAGATTTCCCGCGCCCGGGTGGAGGGACTTCAAGACCACCCTGAGGATAAGGAGGGTGAAGGTCCCCTACGAGGACACGCTCTGGGACACGGTGGTGGTATATCTCGGCAAATGGGAGGTGTTCATGCCCCCGAAAAGCGACATATTCTTCTCAAACACCTATGGAAAGGAACCCCGCTTCACCTTGAAAGGCCCCACGTCGGGTGTGATAATATACACCGCGCCCCTCAAAACGGATGACTCCCTCCGGTTCAGGTACGGGGAGTTCTTCCTTGAAAACCCCTTCTACAGGGAGGAGGTGTGCGGCGTGTTTTCGGCCGGGAAGGTGGACCTCTACGTCCTGCGACGCGAGGAATACGAAAGGGCACGCCTCGGATACCCCTTTTCCGCCGTTGACGAGTTCCTCGGTATCTCTTTCGGATGTTTTCACGTCGGCCTAACCTCCGGGGAATACGGTTTTGTGCTTGAAAACAGGGCGGATGAGGCCTTGAACCAGGTGGTAAGGATCCTGCAGATCCGCCTCAAACCCATCACGATCACACGGTACAGGGTCGTGGAAGAACCTACGAGGTGATGGAGATCCTCTGGGTCTTCACCCATCAGGCTCCCGTGGTGTCGGTTGATTGGTGGAACGGCGTGATAGTCAGCCTTGACATGGAAGGAAGGGTGTACATCTGGTCGGATACCGGGCCGCACATCATAAACGGCTTCAAAACGGGAGTTGTAAACCCAAAGGTTGTAAGGCTGTCCCCCTCGGGAAGGATCGCCGTCGGAGGGGATAGGATTTCCGTGTTCACGTCGGCGGGAAATCTCGTCTCCTCTTACAAGAACCCCTCATCAACCAACGACCTCGTCTGGATATCCGAGGGTAGGATACTCGCCGTCCAGAACAAGGGTTTGGTCCTCCTTGATGTATCCTCCGGAAAGGCGGTTGAGGTTTCCAACCACAGGGGGTGCGCCTTTACGGCCGTGGACCTTTCACCTGAGGGAAGCCGTTTTATCACGGGGACGTGCAACGGCCATGTGGACATGTGGTTTGTGGACACGCTTGTACCCTATCGCAGCTGGTACCTGGCCTCCCCCATCACGGACGTGTTCTGGACGGTGGACGGCAAAATCCTCGTATCCACGTATGAGGGTGTGAAGTTCTTCAACGAGAGGGGTGAGGAGATGGGTGGTATAACGTCTTACGGCACCCTGTTCGTAAAGGGCGACCCCAAGGGGGAGAAGGTCCTTTACGGCGGTAAGGACGAGATACCGAAGGTTTTCAACCTGAGGAGAGCGGAAACCCACACCGACCTCCCCTTCAAACACTGGATAAGCGACGGGGATTGGGACGAAAACGGCATCAGGGTTGTCGTCGTGAGCTTTGACGGCAAGGGGAGGGTGTATTCGGTCAGATGACCTCCGCCTCGTAGCCGGCTTTTGATACGGCCTCCAGTATCCTTTCGGCCTCCACACCCTCGGCCCAGACCTTCAACCTCTTTTCCTCCCAGACGTACTCCATGGCGGACACACCTTTCAGGTTCTTCAGCTCCGCCTCTATCTTCTTTATGCACACCTCACACATGACACCCTTTACCCTGAAGGTGTGCGTGGGTTTGGCCGAGAGGTTCACCCCGTCCTCAAAAACCGCCCTGTAGGGTTTGTAATTCTCCGGGGAATGCTCCGAGTGATGCGCCTTTTCCCCCTTATGCTCCCCGCAATCGGCCATCAAACGGCCGTAAGCACCCACGCCTATTGAGATGCTCAAAAGGGTCAGAATCCACCTCATATCGCTCTATTCTAAGGCCGATAAGACCTATTCTTCCATCTCCCCCTCTCCCCTAACGGGGGACTTGAACTTTATGTAGGAGATCTCGGCGTCCGTCTCCATTCCCTTTGCGAAGAGCGTCCTGTTGCGTTTTTTCTCAAAGATCCTGACCGAATCCTCCGTCCATATGATCCTGCGCTTCTCGTCCCAGTTGAGGCTGCTCGTCCACACCTCGGTGCTGTCCGAGGATACGAGGTGGACCCTACCGTACGCCACCATATCCCCGCTAACACGGTCGTACTTGCCCGAATCGGCCGTCAGGACGGAGGAAATCTCACCTGAGGAGTAAAACCTTATCCTTATACCGAACCCCACGAGGGTATCCCCCCTCTCCTCAACCCTAACGGCCTTCATGACCCAGAGCTTCCGACCATCGGATGTTGACACAACCTTGACGGAGTCGGCCCCCGCCTTCAGACTCTCATCCCTACCCCTCTCACCCTTGGAGCATCCCAGGATCAGGAGGACCGGGAGCAGAAAGAGGCGAATCATACCTCCAATTCTAAATCCGCTTCAGGAGGAGTGAGGTGTCCCCCACCATGAAGATGTGGGCCTTGACCTTCAGGGAGTCGGGTGGGGGGAGGGGGGAAGGGGTTTTGACCGTGAAGATCCACCTGTCGTACCACTCCTGGTATTTGTACTGCAGCCTTCCGTGGTGTTTTACGAGGAAAGGCGCTTTCTCAACCGGGAACATCTCAAGCGAGTCTCCGCCGAAGTAATAAATCACCTCTGGAAAGTTCCTCGCGGGGGGAAGTGTCCTTATCCAGACGTAGGTGTGGTGGGAGTTTCTGTGAGCTTCAGCCCTCAGGCTGTCCAAAACGACCGAGACCCCGGTCTCCTTTAGGCGCAGATGTATACTCCCAACGTTGAAATCCCCGCGTTTGAGCAGCACACGGGCGCCGTTAGGGGATGAGGTTATAGGTTCGCTTACGAGAAATGCCCGCTTTATGTTCCTCTGCTTGTCCAGGGTTAGGACGTGCAGGTCTGCGAACATGCGCACAGTTTCCTCCGGGGTGGCGAGGTAGAGTTTGAGGGGCATCATTATGGTGAAGAAGTAAGCCCTCTCCTTCACCCAATCCGCGGGGAGGAATCCGAAAACCCTTCTCTCCTCCCCGTTGTGGAACACGTACATCTCGGCATCCCTCTCCGAATACGCCCAGCATCCGCCCATCAGCGGCAGAAACGGCAGAAGCCTCCTCATCAAGTCCGGGAATGGTAAGCCCGAAACATTTTCTGCAGTATTTCACCCTCACACATGAGCCTGTACCTCTGCCTGAGATGGGGTTTGGGGGCCTCTGCAAGGCATATTTCGGGTATCTCACGGAGGGAGAACCTACGGGCGATCTCCTTGAGACTTTTCAACCTCTCCTCCATGGGGTAGACCTTTACCCTAACGTATCCGCGAAACCTCAGATAGAACCTCAACATCTCCCTCTCACGTCCAGCCTCCCACGTGGTGTAGACGAGTACCTTCAGGTCGCTCCACCTGTGCATGTTCATGTGTACGTCTACGAGGTTTTTAACCCTCAAGCCGCGCGGGATTGAGACGGCCTCTCTCTCCTCTCCGGTGAGGGGGAGGTCCTCCTTTAAAAAGGGGGCGAGGGGTACCACCCATCTGTGGGGTGAAGGTCTTCCGAGGTAAACCCTATCCGGTGGTTTGTACCCCTCCTTCAGGATCGTCCTCAGGAGGCCGAAGCCGACACCCTCCTTCAACGCTCCCAAAAAGGACTTCTTCCTCAAGAGGGCGGTAAGCCTCACCTCGTTCGTTATCCTCTGTGGGGATACGTTTGGTATGTACCTCTGGGCGTCTTTGAGGGATTCAAAGAAGCTGGGGTGGTAGCTGAAACCGAGCTTGTGTCTGTACCTCACACCTCTCAACGCCCTTGTGGGATCATCGGCAAAGGATGCCAGGGGTTTTAAAAGACGCATCTTTAGATCCCTTACACCCCCGTGGAAGTCCAGGATTTTTTCCCCGTCGCAGTACAGGGCGTTTACGGTGAAATCCCTCCTCCTCGAATCCTCCTCCAGGCTGTCCGTGAACTCCACTTGGGGTAAGGCCCCAGGGTAAGCGTAAAACTCCCTCCTCAGAAGGGCCACGTCAAGGTTTAGGTTGCCCTTTTTTAGCTCCGCCGTCCCGAACACACTCCACTTCTTCAGGACAAACCCCTCACCCTTCAGATGGGAGACGAACCCCTTCAGGGTATCCCTTCCACCCCTCAACACCACATCGCAATCCTCAACCCTTTTCCCTTCCCCGTAGAGCAACCCATCCCTCACCACACCTCCCACAAGGTAAACGTCAAACCGCCTCCTCCACTCCCTCAACACCCCCCAGACATCCCCTATCCTCAAGCGAAGATTTTAATAGGGATAACGGATAGCCAACTCCCGGCTACCCCCCCCCCCTACCTTAAATTGCATAATTATTGACTTTATCTTCTGTCTGAACTCCTCGTCCACCACGTACTCCGCCTTTGTCCTGCCTCCGCTCAGGTTCACAAACCTCTTCGTCCTGCGCATGGGAAGCTTCAGGCCCCTTCTGTAGCAGAAGTTCCTGAGCTTTCTCTCAAGCGATGCTATTTTGAAGAAGCCCTCCGCCTTGACCATACCCATAAGGGCGTTTATGTTCACCTTCCCCGAGGAATAGGCTATCCTGTTCAGAAGCCTTTTCTCGTCCACGTTGAGCTCATCGTAAAAGTCGTAGTAATCCTCCTCACTCCAAGGCCTCATGACCTCCTCCTCTATCCTGAGCCTGAAAAGCCGGGCGGTATCGTGATCCAGGTTTATCACGTACTTGTCCTTACCGTAGGCCTTGAGTATACCCCTCCTCTCCAGCTTCTTTGCCACCGCTCGCACGTCCTTCAGGTTTACGAACATATGTCTGGATACGTCCTTGAGGTTCACGTTGGGATACCCCTCCAGCATACCCAACCATATCCACTTCTCCATACTGCTCTCAAGGCAGTCGCAGAGCTCCAGAGCGTGTTCCCTCTTGATCATGGGCATGGAGTGTAAAGGGGAAATCGCCGCGTGTTTTCACCCTTCGTCACCCATCCGACGACAGGGGAAGGGGGCGGGGGTTTTCCGACACTTTTAAAATACCTTCATGTTTCCGATCAAGGATGACATACCCTCTAAGGGTTTTCCCACCCTGACGTGGTTTTTGATAGTCGTCAGCGTTTTCATCTTCATAGCCCAGACGCCCGAAACGGTTGAGAGGTGGGGGTTCGTCCCCGTCAGGTTTTGGATCGGGAAGGACGACATAAACCTCCTGACGTACGCCTTTCTGCACGGCAACCTGGCTCACCTCTTCGGAAACATGTACTACCTCTACATATTCGGGGATAACGTTGAGGACAGGCTCGGTAAGGTGGGGTTCTTATCCCTTTACGCCTCGGCGGCCATACTGGGAGCGCTCTTCCACGCCCTCTTCCACCCCCACTCACACCTGCCCTTAGTGGGGGCCTCAGGGGCCATATCGGGGGTGCTGGCGGCTTACATGATAATGTTTCCCTTCGCCCGCATATACACGCTTGTGCTTTGGTGGATTTACGCCCTGCCGGCCTACTACTACATAGGCATATGGATACTCTTCCAGTACGTATACGCCATAATGGGCGTGGAGACGGGTGTCGCCTGGTGGGCGCACATAGGTGGGTTCCTTGCCGGGATTCCCTTCGGGATAATCGGTAGGTTGATGAAGGGGGAGGACGGGGACGGAGGAGAGATATTTGAGGTTTAGCGTATCTTGAGCGTGGCCAGGGCTACGAGGGAAAAGAGGAGGGAGAGTATCCAGAACCTGACGACGATTTTCGCCTCCGCCCACCCCAGCTTTTCAAAGTGGTGGTGGAGCGGGGCCATCCTGAACAGGCGCTTCCCACCGCTTATCCTGAAATACCCTATCTGAAGGGCGACGGAGAGGGTCTCAAGCACAAGCACACCACCGGCGACGGCGAGGAGGATCTCCTGTTTTGTGAGTATGGCCAGAGATCCGAGTGCGCCTCCAAGGGCCTGCGATCCGACATCCCCCATGAAGACCTCCGCGGGGTGGGTGTTGTACCAGAGGAAGGCCACAAGGGAGCCTGCCAGAGAGGAGGCGAAGACCACAAGGTGACCGGCGTCTTTTATGTAGAGTAGGTTCAAATAGTTGGCGAACTTGACGTTCCCCTCAACGTACGCTATTACGCCGAACACCACAAGGGGGAATAGGACGACGCCCGCGGCCAGACCGTCAAGCCCGTCCGTCAAGTTGACACCGTTCGCGGTACCCGCCAGCACCAGGGATACGAATATCACGTAGAACCATCCCATGTGGATGAAGTAGTTTTTCAAAAAGAGGAGCTGGGTTGTAAACGCCTTTTCCCCGAAGATCCTCAGCGCAACGAGGGCGAAGAGCAGACCGAGGGCGAGCTGAAACACGAGTTTTACCCTTTTGGTGAGTCCCCCCTTCTTCTCCTTCTTCCTGAGCTTTAACACGTCATCCGTGAAACCCATAACCCCCATGACGAAGGTGGTGAACACGGCCGTCAGCACCTCCGGGACGGGAGATGCGAGGAGGAGTGTTATAACGAGTGCCACGCTTACAAAGACCACACCCGCGGATGAGGGTGTCCCCTCCTTTTTCCTGTGGTTTTCGGGGACGTCTTCGGATATCCTCTCGTACATCCTCCTGCCGAACCTCTTTATGTACCACCTCAGGAGGAAGAAGGAGAGCGTGAAGGACAGGAGGAAGGCCAGGGCCGATCTAAAGGTCAGATACGAGAAGAGGTTGAAGGCTATGTGATAACCCTTCAGGGATTCCAGGAGATCCGCAAGCACTACACGTCCAGGTTCTTGACGAACCGGGCGTTCCTCTCTATGAACTCCCTGCGGCGCTCTACGACCTTACCCATCAGGACGGAGAAGAGGTGGTCGGCCTCTACTGCGTCTTCCACCGTGACCTTTTTCAGTATACGGGTTTCGGGATCCATGGTGGTCTCCCAGAGCTGCTCCGGGTTCATCTCACCCAGTCCCTTGTACCTCTGTATCACGACGTTGTTCCCCCATTCCTTCAGCAGCTCCTCCAGCTCCTCGTCGGAGTAGAGATACCGGACCTGCTTGCCCTTCTGGACGCGGTAGAGGGGCGGCATGGCGATGTATATGTACCCCTGCTCCACAAGGGGCTTCATAAACCGCCAGAAGAGGGTGAGGAGGAGGGTCCGGATGTGGGCGCCGTCTACGTCGGCGTCGCTCATTATGATTATCTTGCCGTAGCGGGACTTGGAGGGGTCGCACTCGTCCTTTATCCCGCAGCCTATGGCAGTGATTATGGCCCTCACCTCGGCGTTGGACAGGACCTTGACCGTCTCCGCCTTCTCAACGTTCCTTATCTTCCCCCTTATGGGCAGTATGGCCTGAAACCTCCTGTCGCGGGCCTGTTTGGCCGATCCACCTGCGGAGTCCCCCTCAACTATGAAGAGTTCGGCCTCCTCGGGTTTTTTGGTTATGCAGTCGGCCAGCTTTCCGGGGAGGGTGTCCGACTCAAGGAAGCTCTTACGTTTGACCAGTTCCCTCGCCTTGCGGGCGGCCGCCCTTGACTTGGCGGCGAGGATGGCCTTCTGGATTATGGCCTGGGCGGCCTTGGGGTTCTCCTCAAGGAACCTCCTGAACTCGTTGGCCACGATGCCCTCAACGAAGGTGCGGGCCGCCGCCGTTCCGAGTTTGGTCTTGGTCTGGCCCTCAAACTGCGGCTCCGGGAGCTTTACGTGGAGTATGGCCGTAAGCCCCTCCCTCACGTCCTCACCGGACAGGGTTTTACCCTTGAGATCTTTGAGCATGTTGTGGGCCTGGGCGTACTCGTTTATGGTCTTGGTGAGGGCCGCCCTAAGCCCCGTGACGTGGGTGCCTCCCTCCGTCGTCTGTATGGTGTTGACGAAGGACAGTATCCTCTCGTCATCGCCCTCCGTGTAGTGCAGGGCCAGCTCCAGTTCGTAGTCCCCCTCCCGCTTCTTGACGTAGAAGGGCGGGGAGAAGAGGGGCTGGTTCCCCTCATCCACGTACAGGAGGAAGTCCACCAGACCTCCGCTCTCGTAAACCTCCTCTTCGCCTGTGGCCTCGTCCCTGAAGACGAACCTGACGCCTGAGACGAGGTAGGAGAGTTCCCTCAAGCGGTTTCTTATGAAGTCCCTGTCCCATTTCTGCTTTCCGAAGATCTCCGGATCCGGTTTAAACCTCACAAAGGTTCCGGTCCCCTCCGTCTCCCCCACAGCCGTCAAAGGCTCAACTGTCTCCCCCCTGCTAAAGGTCGCCCTCCAAACCCTTCCATCCCTTTTCACGACAACTTCAGTCCACTCGGAGAGGGCGTTCACTACGGAGGCCCCTACACCGTGGAGACCTCCGGACACCTGATAGGCCTTCCTGTCAAACTTCCCTCCGGCGTGCAGTACCGTAAAGACCACCTCAACACCGCTTATCCCCAGCTCCGGATGCGGTCCCGTGGGTATTCCCCTTCCGTCATCCTCAACGGATACCGAGCCGTCCGGGTAAAGTGTCACGGTTATGTTCTTGGCGTAGCCGGCGAGGGCCTCATCCACGGCGTTGTCAAGTATCTCAAGTAAGAGGTGGTGGAATCCCCTGCGTCCGGTGTCCCCTATGTACATCGCGGGGCGTTTGCGCACACCTTCAAGTCCCTTTAGGACCTTTATGGCCTCTGCAGTGTAATTTTTGTCCATGGGCGGGAATTATACAAGCGACCGTTTTACCCCATCTACAGACGACCGGATTTCGGGAGCGCGGGGCGAGAGGGTCGCCTATACGGGGTTTTCAACGAGGGCGAAAACGTCCCTCAGGGCGTCGGCGATCTCCACAACCCTGAACGACCTCTCACTCGGAAGGAGATCCGCGGCGAGGCCGTGGAGGTACACGGCGAGGACGGCCGCCTCAAAGGGCTTGACCCCCTGTGCCAGGAAACCGCCTATCAGACCGGAGAGGAGGTCCCCGCTGCCCCCTCTTGAGAGGGCTGTGCTTCCGGTGGGGTTTATGACCACCTCACCGTTATGGGCTATGACGGTCGGTGCCCCTTTCAGGACGAGAACACCGGGAAACGTCCTGGACAGCCTCTTCGCGATCTCCACCCTCTCCCTGTCAACGGTTGCGGGGGACTTTCCGGTTATTGCGCCCAACTCCCCCGGATGGGGTGTGAGGACGAGGTTGGGGTTGTCGGGGAAGGGTTTGTTCTTGAAGACGAACAGGGCGTCCGCATCCACCACTGTGGGTACGTGGGGGAACGTCCTCAGGAGGGTGTTTACGAACTCCATGGCAGAAGGCGACCTCGTTATCCCCGGCCCGACGACTATTGAGTTGAAGGGGAGTTTTATGTTGACCACGTACTCAACGTTCTCCTTCACAAAGGTGCCCCGCTTATCGGGGACCTCCACCATGATGACGTCGGGTAGGGGGGAGGGTGAGTTTACCACGTGTTTCAGGCTTTTTGGGACGACGGTGTAGATAAGTCCCACACCGCTCCTCAACGCCCCCAGCGAGGTCAGATATGCCGTGCCGGGGTATTGGAACGACCCGGCAAATATGGCCACCCTTCCAAAGCTCCCCTTATGCTCGTTTCCGAGGCGTCTGGGGAGCATCTCCTTTATGTCCTGCAGCTCGTACATGTAATACGGGAAGAGGTCGTCCGGGAAGGGAAACCCGAACTCCACCACCCTAACATCCCCGGCGAACACCCTCCCCGGGTACAGCAGGACGGACGTCTTCATCCCACCCAAGCACACCGTCATATCCGCCTTTACCGCGTGTTCGTCCGCCTGTCCGTTCTCGTCCACACCCGAAGGGACGTCCACACTGAGGACAAAGGGGGCGTACTCGTTCACGACATCCGCCACATCCGAAAAGGGCGGCTTCATAGGGCCCTTGAAACCCACGCCGAAGAGGGCGTCTATCACAAGGTCTGAGGAGGCCACATCCACCTTCAGCCTCCCCGTATCGTACACCCTGACCGAACCGAGTTCCAGTTCACGGAATATCTTCAGCTGCTTCTGCAGGAGGGGTGAGTGTCCGTTCTCAGGAACGTAAACCCTGACGTTTGCCCCGGATGTGGCCAAAATCCTAGCGAGTGCAACGCCGTCTCCTCCGTTGTTCCCCTTCCCCGCAACCACCACCACGTCCAAGTCCCTCGGCTCAAATTCCCCCTCCAACTCCTTGAATACACCGTAGGCCGCGATTTCCATGAGTGTATCGGCACCCACTCCCAGGCTCTCAATCCATTTATCGTAGGATTTACTGTGCGAAAACGTCAAAACGTACCTCATGACACAACTATTTTACCGCTGTAAGGCGTGAAAATCAAGCCGTCGGCAGTAGAATAGCACGAATGCTTGAGAACATCAGGAGATTTCCCGATATGTTGCTCTGGCAACCGGAGGTTGAGGGTGAGGTACCGGAGTACTCCGGTGGAAGGATAGCGATAGCCGGGATGGGTGGCTCAGCCGCCGCGGCCGACTTTTTCTACGACTGGACGGGCAAAGACGTGAGGGTGGTTAGGGGATACGACCTCCCCCCCTTCCTCTCCGGGGACGATTTCTTCGTTGCCATAAGCTATTCCGGCAACACGGAGGAAACCCTCTCCGCCTACTCTCAGGCGGTGGACCGCGGGATGCGCGGCTTTGTCATAACCACGGGTGGTAAGCTGGGTGAAATGGCCGCAAGAGACGGATACGCCGTTCTAAAGGTTCCTCAAGGCTATCACCCGAGGGAGGCCTTCGGATACCTCTTAAAGGCCTTGGTTTATGGGGCCCGTTTGTCCGGAATAGCCGGCGCGGAGGATTACGCCGAGTTTGAGAGAGCAGCCCGGAGCATCGCGAGGTTTCAACCCGAGCTTGACGGCATGGACTCTCCGACCTACGAGACGGCCTCCGAGATTTACAGGAGGGTGCCCTTGATATACGCCGACTCTTCCGTGTTCTCCGTTGCGCTCAGGTGGAAGAATCAGATAAACGAGAACGCCAACGCGGCCGCGTTTGCCATGCCCTTCCCGGAACACAACCACAACGAAATAGAGGGGTTTGACCATCCGGAGTTCTTGGATACGAAGTTTTGGATAGTCTTCCTGAGGACGGATTACGACCATCCGAGGGTCAGCCTGAGGATGGACTTGACGGAGGAGATACTCAGGGATTACGTCTTGGGGTCAAGAAACGTTCGGGCAAGGGGAGAGAGCAAGCTGGAACAGATGTTGTACCTGGTGTGGTTTGGGGATTTCGTCAGCTACTGGTTGTCGGTTGAGTACGGGGAAGACCCTTACAGGATTGACAGGATAAAAACCCTTAAGGGGAAACTCTCCGGGGTATGAACTTCAGGAGGACCGTGGGTCAGGAGATACCTAAAAGGGTGTTGGCGAGGACGGTAAAGGACGGGGCCATCCGTACGCTGGCCTTCGTCGGACCTGAGGGTGTGGGCAAGGCCACCCTTGCCCTTGAGTTCGCCTACAACATAGCCGAGGTTTACGGTGTGGGCAGGGACGTTTTAAACCTGACGTGTCCGGACTTCCACGTGATCTCACCTGTGCCTCCGGAGAGGGGAAAACCCAGGCCTCTGACCTTCTATGAGAGCAGGGCCACCATAGGCATAGGGGATGTGCGGAGGTTAAAGCTGGAGGCGGTGAAACCCCCTGTGGTACTCCCCTACAGGATAGTCCTCGTCATGAACGCCGAGAGCGCAACCGTACAGGCCCAAAACGCCATGCTCAAGCTGTTGGAAGAGGGGGGAAGGAGGACGCTTTTCGTACTTGTGGTCTCGTACCCCTTTAAGGTCTTGCCCACCGTCCTCTCCAGGGCGGCCAAGATAAGGTTTTCACCCTTGGGGTTTGAAGACTTTGCCGAGGTCGTGGGGGTTGAGGACAGGACCCTCTACGAGGTTTCCGGACACAGTCCGGGGATAGCCCTTATACTGAAGGGGAAGGTAAAGGACTTGGAAGGTGTTGTCCGGATGTGGAAGGAGGTTTTTATGGGCAGCAGGACGGCGACCACTTCACTTTTGAAGGAGATGGAAGGGGCGGGACAAGTTGTCCTGCGGGTGGGGTATTACGCCCTGAGGGAGGCTTTAAGGGAAGGTCTTATAACCTATGAGGATTTCAAGAGGTGGCACACCTCCCTTGGAAGGGTTGAGGAGGGTTATAGGAGGCATCTGCCGGAGGAGACCTTAAGGCTGCTCTCGGTATGGAATCCCAAGCTCATGCATGTAGACCCTTTGCCCTGAGGACTACGGGTATTGAGAACAGTACGGCCCACCAGAGGGCTATCAACGGCAGGATCACGAGACCGAGGGTAAGGTAGGCGTAGGAGAGGGAGACCGAGAGGAGGTTTACGAGTAAGACCACGAAAAGTCCCCAGCGGTCCCCAAGCCTGTCGCACAGGACGTGGTGTATGTGCTGGGTGTCCGACTGGAATATGCTGACCCCCTTTGATAGCCTCCTGTGGATGGTGGTCAGCGTGTCAACGAGTGGGAAGCTGAGGGCGGTAAGCTTGGCCACAATCGGAACCTCGGCAAGGAGGAGGAAACTCGCCGTTATGAAAAGGCCCAGGAGGTAAGACCCCACATCCCCCATGATGAGACGAGCGGGGGGGCTGTTCCAGAGCAGAAGCCCCACGCCTACGGCTGCAACGTGCAGGTACATAACGTTGGCCGTCAGGAGGTAGAGGTAGGTGAGCAGCACGGTTGACGTCGTGAGGAGGACGCCGTCCTTTCCGTCTATAACGTTGAAGGCGTTCACGAATCCCACGAAAAAGGCCATCCAGAACACCTCCGTTATGACGGGGACGTACACGTCAAAGTTGACGAAACGCACGGGTACTACCCATCCCATACCCCAGAGAAGGACTACGGATGCCAAAAGGGTGATAACGGCCTTTACCCTACCGGAGATTCCCCTGTAGTCGTCTACGATGCCCATGACGGCAAATCCCAGCACAAGGAAGGTCATGACCTCCGCCCACCTTGACGTAAACCTCCAGAGGTACCACAACATGACGGGTAGGAGGACAACCCCACCACCCCTTATCTTTTGGGGATCAACCCTGTCCCTGAAGGCCTCCAGGCTTTCGGCCGTTTTCCAATACAGGTACCCTCCGAGAACGCCTATGGCCAGATGGAGGAAAAGCATCCACTACCTCCGGGGAAGTATTTCGTCTATTAGGTCCAACGCCCTCCGCAGGAGGGCCATCCTCCTCTCCCTAACCCTCTCATCCTGAACCATCACGGGAACCTCCGCGAAGAACCTGTCCAGAACCCCGTAGAGGTTTAGGATCTGTTTCAGGTAATCCTCAAACACCTTCAAGATGGTCCTGGGGGACTCCCCCTCCGGTGATATTCCCCTGATGCGGCTCAAATGTTCGCCTTCTATACGGTTCACGCTCTCTTCAAGCGCCTTTTCGTAGGCCAAGACCCTTTGGGGATCATCCTCCCTCAGGAACTTTTTGGGTTTTGCGGTGAAGATCCGCCTGAGCCTCTTGAGTATGGTGGCGAACTTCTCCTCGTTCTCACCCACTATCACGTTCTCATAGGCCCGCGCTTTAACGGCCGAGAGGAAGAGGTTTTTACCGTCATAGGTGAAGAGTATCGTGGAAGGGTTGCGGGGATAGAAATCGGGCTGGACTACGGACAGGACCCAGGCGAGGGAGGCGGTCAAACTCTCCTCTATCATGGCATACCAAACCTCCTCCTTTTCTCCGTAGGTTTCCGTAAGTCTCAGGAAATCGTGCAGGGGTCTTCTGCCGAGTATCCGCCCCGATACGGGGTACATCAGGAGGGAGACGAAACGGCGTATCTGCATCCTTATACCCAGGGGGTCCCTGGAGGATGACCACTTGTAGTCTATGCTCAAGAGACCGTCCACCGTCGTGAGGGCGTCCGCCACGGCTACGATCAAACCCTCCAAGGTTGTGGGAAACTTTTTCCCCTTAGGTAGCCTCGCCTCGTATATGCCCAAGGCGTACCTTTCGGCCTTTTCCTCGTCCCCCCACTTCCTTGTCAGGATTTCCCGCGCGTAGTAGTAGCCTATTCTGCCCTCAAGCTTGGTGAACTCCTTTCCGTCCCTTATCATGGACGTGGCCGTATCAAAGAGGTAATGGGTGGCCACGAACTCCAAAACGTCCCGATCGACGCCTTCCGGAAGCGGCATTGAAAGGGAGAGCCGTTTGACCTTCAACATCCTATCGTACAGCGTGCCGAGTCCCCTTATCCAGGAGATGCTCTTCAGGTTTTCAACGTAAAAGGCGAGGTCCCGCTTCAAATCCTCCCTCTTGTAGAAGAGGGCATCGTTCAACCTCGCCCGTAGGACGTTTTCGTAGCCCCTTTTGTGGAGGGTAAGACCCTTCGGGTTGTTGGAAAACGCAACGAACCCCGCTTTGAGCTGGGAGTTTTCTATGTGCGGCACGTATCTCTGGTGGAACACCATGGCGGCGGTTATCACCTCCGGATAGAGCTCTTTCAAAAACTCCCTGTTGTAGTTGCCGTAAACCGCGTACCCCTTTTCTACCAGACCGGTGATCTCGTAAAGGAGGGAGTTTACGTCCGTCTCGTACAGCTCGTAATCCTCCGGGTTTACGGGGAAAAACCTCTCAACCTGCGAGCGCACGTGGGAGAGTCTCTTTGAAAAGTCGGGTATCACACCGCGTTCCTCAAGAAGGGTTTCGTAGTCGCCGGCGGAGGGTATCTCCACCCTCTCCGCTGTGGGGAATCTCGCCGTGTAGGTTATCCGGTCGGCCACAATCTTCCCCAACCTGACGGGTAAGACCTCCTCCTCCAACATCGCCACCAGCCACCTTATCGGCCTTATAAACGTCAAACCCGAATCGTCCCACCGCATCCTCTTCGGAAGCGGAACCCCTTTTACGTATTTTTCAAGGATGTCTCCGAGGACATCACCGACAAACTCTCCGCCTCTTTTCACCCTGACCCCTACGTACTGCCCCTTTTCTCCCTTTACCTCTACGACGTCCTCAGGCCCCAATCCCCACCTCTCAAGGAACTTGAGGAGGGCTTTGGTGGGTCTACCCTCGGCATCGTAGGCGATTTTCAGGGGCGGTCCGAGTTTCAGATCCTCAAGGATTTTGGAGAACGGGGAAACCTCCAGTACGGTCGCTATTCTTCGGGGGGTTGCGAAACTCCTGCCGTCTCCGGTTTCAAAACCCCTCTCTTTCAGTTCATCCCGCAGAACCTCCATCAGATGCCTCGCGGCGGATTCCTGAACAAGGGCGGGCAACTCCTCACATCCGATCTCTATCAACAGTCTTTTCACGAGTGGGAATTTTACTTCGGAAAGGGTAGCGATAACCACCCGTCCGCCTTCCGGCTTTAGAATTTTAACCCTTTGGGGCGGTAGCTCAGGTGGGAGAGCACCTGGTTTGCAACCAGGGGGTCGGGGGTTCGACTCCCCTCCGCTCCATTAAGGGAAATTTGGGTGAACTACAGAAAGATGCAGGAGATCACCCATGAGGACTATTTGGAGTTCATTAAAGAGCATGCGGAAGTGGTTGTGGGAAACTCCCGTGTAAAACTTCAGGGGAGTTGGAATATAAAATCCTACGGTCCTGAGGACTACACGCCGGAGCGCACAACCGTATGGAGTTTTCCAGAGCGCGGCAGTTGGGCAACGCATAAAGGGAACTACAGGGGGAACTGGTCCCCTTATGTTCCGAGGAATCTCATCCTGAAGTACACCAAAAAGGGGGACTGGGTTCTTGACCAGATGATGGGTAGCGGGACTACACTGGTAGAGGCGAAGCTCTTGGAGAGGAACGCGATAGGTGTGGATATAAACCTTGACGCGGTTATGGTGGCACGGGATCGCTTGAACTTCTCGTACAGCTCATCTTCAAAGGATTACAGAGAACCCGTGATAAAGACCTACTGGGGGGATGCCAGAAACCTTGACAAGGTTGAGGATGGGAGCGTTGACCTCATAGCCACGCACCCACCCTACGCCAGCATAATCTCGTACACGAGGCGTAAAGAGCTCGGCGGGGATCTGTCCTCTTTGCCCTTTGATAAGTATCTCCGAGAGATGAGGAAGGTGGCGGAGGAGTCTTACAGGGTGCTGAAACCCGGCAAAGTTTGCGCCATACTCATAGGTGATACCAGAAAGCACAAACACTACGTTCCCCTCGCCTTCAGGGTGATGGAGATATTTTTGGACGTGGGCTTCATCTTGAAGGAGGATATAATAAAGCTCCAGTGGAACATGAAGGCTACCCGTGAGAGGTGGAGGAGAAGGGATTATGAGTTTTATCTCATAGCGCACGAACACGTGTTCGTCTTCAGGAAACCTGAGAGCGAGAGGGATTACAAAAAGCACAAGTACAGCGTAAAGTGGTGGGAGGATGGTAATTGGGGTTTAACAACTTTAAGGAAGGCGCTTCTGATGGAGAAGAGGACGAGGGAGATAGGGAGGTTGAGACAGGCCCTGAAGGGTTTGCCTCTCGGTAAGGACAGGGGCAGGTTGCTGAAGCTTTTGAGGGACGTTTATAACATCCTCCACCTTGGGGGGTACTACAGGAGGTTGTTGGACAAAAAGGCCGTAGACAGCGGCTTTGAGAAGGTTGAGAGGATAATCCGCATAGTGGAGAGGCACATATCCCGGCCTTAGAATGAGGAGATGGCAGTTGTAAGGACGCCTACAACTCCGCAGGAGCGTTTGCAACTGGCCAAGAGGTATCTGCAAAACGCTAGAGAGACCCTGAAAAAGGCCGGGGTTGATAGGAGGGTAGGAGAGTACGTTGATCTGAAGTACGTATCCGAAGCCTCCGGAACGGCCTACTTAGCGGCCCTTGAAGCCCTGAAGGCTCTCTTCCTGTGGGAGGGGTTGGTGGATGAGAGGGAGGTGAAGAGTAAGCTGAAGCGTGTGGAGATGTACGACTCCCTTCTCAAGAGGGTGATGAGGATAGGGAAGGACAGGGACGTGCTTATACGTCTCTTTGACAACGTTTATAGCCTGCTTCACATAGGCGGATACTACAGGGAGCTGCAGGACAAAAAGGCCATAGACAGCGGTTTTGAGAAGGTTGAGAAGATGATCCGCATCGTGGAGAAGCACATCTCCCGGCCGTAGAATGAGGAGATGGCCACTTTTAAAGGTACCCACAACCCCACAGGAGAGGTTGGAACTGGCCAAAAGGTACCTACAGAACGCCAGAGAGGAGATTAAACTCGCCGGCATAGACAGGAGGACGGGCATATACGCCGACATAAAGTACATCTCCGGAGCCGCTGGCAAGGCCTATCTGGCCACCCTTGAGGCCTTGAAGGCCCTATTTTTGTGGGAAGGATTGCTGTCGGCGAAGGATCTGAACCGCAGGCTCAAGAAGGTGGATATGTACGACTCCTATTTGGGACGGGTGATGAGGATAGGAAAGGACAGGGATGTGCTGAAGGTACTCTTCAACGAGGTCTATAAACTCCTCCATCTCGGTGCCTACTACAGGGAACTCCAAAGTAAAAAGGCCATAGACGACGGCTTTGAGAAGGTTGAGAAGATCATCCGCATAGTAGAAAAGCACATCTCCCGGCCGTAATAAGGATTATAGTCCGCATGGTAGCCGACGCCCTTGGCATAGCTTATGGCTCAGTCCTGCGGAACGGCAACGAGTACGCCGAACCGGTTGTGCGTGGCCTCCGCATCCTCGTGATAGACGACGTAATCCACACCGGCCGCACTATGAGAAAGGTAATCCGAGCCTTAAGACGTGCCGGAGCAAAACGCATTACCTTCCTCGCAATCGCCGACGCCACAAAGTCCAACCCCGAAGACTTACAGCCTTATAATCCCAACGTGAATCCGGAAGTTGAGAAACTCATAGACCGTATTGAGAATCCTGACCTTCGTATTATCGCCCAGATACTGCTCACCATAGGAAGGGACATCGCTGAGATAAAGGGGCTAATGAGAAGCGAGCTGTGGCACAGAGAACTACACCTCATATCCAACAGTGCGGTAAAGCCGAAGGGCCTTAGGGCCGTCTTAAAGCCCGACCTTGACACCTCACAGAAGTACGCCGACGTCGTTTATATCTACGAGGAGAACGGCCAGACCGTAGCCCGCATAGTGGAGGCCAAGGGTCTTGTGTTTGAAGGCGGAGAAGAGGATATAAGGGAGAAGTTTCGGAACACCGTAGAGTATATCAAGGGGCTGGGATTTGAAGTAGACCGCTATGAGCTTTATCTCGTGATACCCAAGCGTTTGGAGGAGTATATAACCGTTCCCGATATAGAGGGGGTGAAGGTGGTTAAGGTAAACCCGGAGGGTGCAGATGAAGGTGAAGGAGAAGGTAAAGAAGGCGGTTCTCCTTTGGAGTAGGGGAGTATCTGTGAAGGAAATTGCCTATATTTTTGGGGTAAGCCGGCAAACGGTTTACAACTGGCTGAAGGAGTTTAGGAAATACCGTCGGATTTATGAGGTCTTATTAAGGCAGGACGGTATAAAAGTATAACAACCCCCTGCCTTAACATCTACACAAACGCATTATAACCTCCGTTCTGATACACTTTTACACCCTCAATATTCACGGGCAACTACGCTCCTTCAGGCCGCCTGTGGTCCCTCGGATCCCATCCTCCTTAATTCCACGATAACAGTATTATAACTTCCCGTTATAGCCCCCACCCTCCACCCCGCCGCCAGCCGGAACGGTGGAAGGCGGTTGCATCACTACATAGCACCACTAATAGTGGACTACCCCTCCCGTTTCAGACTCCACCTCCCGGCAAACACACCGTAGAGGGCGGGCATCACGAAGAGGGTGGAGAGGATAAGGGTGGTGAGGCCTCCGAGGACGACTATGGCGAGGGGTCTCTGGACTTCGCTACCCGGCCCGGTGGAGAACACCAGGGGCATCAGCCCCAGGGCAGTCGTGAGGACGGTCATGGAGACGGCCCTTAGCCTCAAGACGGTGGCACGGGAGACCTTCCCCTTCAGTTTCCGCACGTAGTCCATCAGGATTATGCTAACCTCCGTGGCTATGCCGAGGAGGGATATGAAGCCGATGGAGGCCGGGACGGAGAAGTTCTCACCCGTCAGGAGGAGGGCGAGGATCCCACCGCTGACGGCGACGGGC
>JALWZG010000053.1:0-602 GCA_027002825.1 Caldifarciminota bacterium | reverse complement strand
CAGGAGGACGAGGAGGGTCATGCGGATATCGTTGAGGGTGGAGAGTATCAGGACGGTTATGATGAGGAGGACGACGGGGATAACCATGGCGAAGCGGCGGGTCGCCTCCCTCTGAAGCTCGTACTGACCTCCCACCTCCACCACGTATCCCGGAGGCAGTTTCATTGCTGCGACCACACCCTCTATGTCCCTTACGACGCTCCCTACGTCCCTCCCCTCCACGTTGGCCGTCACCGTGGCGAACCTGTGGAAGTTCTCCCTCGTTATCTGCCTCGGTCCGACCACCTCCTCTATCTCGGCAACCTCGTCCAACGGTACGACCACGCCGTCGTGTCCGAAGACGGGTAGGTGGCGTATGACCTCCTCCCGGTCCCTGTACTCCTCCTTCAGGCGCACAAAGATGTCCCACCGCCTCACACCTTCATACACGCTCCCCACGGCACTACCCCCTATGCCCTTCTCTACGAGGCGGCTGATCTCGGCCACGTCTAAGCCGTACTTGGCGGCCCACTCCCTCTTTACGCTTATCCTCAACCTCGGCGTCCCACCCAACCTCTCCGCCCGTACGTCCGTAAGGCCGGGTACGTCCTTGAGCCTGCCGG
>JALWZG010000052.1 GCA_027002825.1 Caldifarciminota bacterium | reverse complement strand
TGACCAGGGCCGTAAAGAGGAAGAGGACGAAGAAGACCAGATAGAGGGCGTACTTGAAAGGCTCAAGGGAGGAGAGCCAAAGGAGGAGTACGGAGACGGCCGTCAGGTCCTTCAGGGTCTGGAGGGGATAGTTGGTGGCCTTGGCCACCTTCTCCCGGTCCACGTCCTTCTCCCTCTCGTAGAGGGAGGCCGCCGATATGACCCCCCAGTAGCCGAAGACGAGGCGGTTGGCGAACAGGTAGAAACCTATGAAGGACAGGAGGAAGGTCGCCACCAACGGCGAGGATAGGGCGGCCATGTACACGTTCACGTAGAGGAGGAAGAGGTAGATCAGAAATAACACCAACAGGGCAAAGCCCACAACCCTGCGAATCCTTTCCATCACTCAAACTCCTTTTTGCGTTTTGCCCGATCGAGATGCGCGCGTGCGGATTTCATCTCCTCTCTCGTGGGACAGTGTTCCCCCTCCTTACGGCATAGTCTGTTCGCCCTTTTCAAGTGCTTTATCCCCTTCTTGTAGTACTTCACGGCCTCGGCGAACTTCTTGCTCTTGTGGAGGGCCTCGGCGTGCTTTATGTACGTGCGACCGACGGCGAGGACTACCTTGGAGCTCTTCTCCCATCCGGGTACCCCCATGAAGGCGGCTGCGGCCTTTTCATAGGCCTCGGCGGCGAGTTCCCTCTTGCCGCTCTTGAGGTACGCGTTTCCGAGGTGGAAGTAGGCCATTCCCAGCTCGTAGAGGACGGCCTCGTTGTTGGGTTCGGCCTCCGCAAGTCCCTTGAGGATCTGAACCGCCTTCTGGATTTCGGCGATGGCCTTATCGGTCTCACCCATCCGACAGTGGGCAACCCCCCTAGCGTGAAGGGCGTGCGCCAGGTCAAACTCCCCCCCTCCCACGGACGTGAGGTACCTGATGGCCACGTCAAGGTGACTTATAGCCTCATCGTATTTATCGCTCTGGAGGGCGAGCAGACCCTTTATGAGGTAGTAGTTGCCCAAAGCGGATATGAGGAGGTCCAAGTTCCTCCGCAGCTCAACCACGCTGTCCTCCGCCCAGTCCACACCCCTTCCCAGTTCACCTATGGCCTCCCTGTAGGAGATCAGGGCGGCCTCGTACTCACCCCTGTTCTTCTGGACGTGGGCTTTGCGGAGAACGGCCTGTGAGCGCTTAAGGTGGGAGTTTTCAACGTACCTCTCGTATATGGATATCGCCCTCTCGCAGTCCGATACGTCAAGCAGGTAGGTGCAGCGATCCACGTACAGCCGCGCGAGGCTGTCGGCGAGGGAGGGATTCCGCCTGTACTCACCGCCCCCCTCAAGGGCTTTTATACCCTTTTCAACTGCTTCCAGATCAAAAGCCGTCAAAATCAGGAATATCATGACGGGTTATTATACGGCCGTTATCATACATTTGGTCTCTCCCCCGGAAGGTGTATCCGGACACAATCTCCCTTAGAATTCCCACCTGTGAAAAGGGTTTTAGGCGTTGTGGCCCTCTTATCCCTACTCTCATGTGGTACCCTCAACAGGTTCAGGTTTTGGGAAAGGGAAGAGGTTAAGGTGGTGATACCGGAGGAGTCGTTTAAAAAGGGGATGGAGCTCTACCAAAAGGGCAAGTACAGGGAGGCCATAAAGTACTTCAAAGAGGTGCTTTACACGAAGGGGTACGGCCCACTCGCGGAGAGCGCCTCCGTTTTCATAGGTTGGGCCTACCTCAGGATGGGAGATTACGAGAACGCCATAGCCGAACTGGAGAGCTTTCTCAGCTCCTACAGGTACTCCTCCGATTCCCTTAGGGCTTTGGCCCACCTCGGCCTCGCCCGTGCCTACAACGAAAAACACACCAACCTGGAGCTGGACATATCCGAAATTGACCAAGCCCTCTACCACGCGCGCATCCTCCTGAACATGGGCATGTTCACGGATGAGGCGGAAAGGATAGCGGAGGAGGTAAATTACAAAAAGGCCACAAAACTCCTGAAGGCGGCGGAGGTGTATTCAAAGCTGAGGATCTACAAATCCGTTCGGGTGTACCTTGAGACCTTCCTGAAGGAGTTCCCGGACGACCCGCGCGCGGATTCGGTCAGAAAAGAGTTGGAGAGGATGAAAAGATGAAGGTGGCGCTTTTCGGTGGGAGGTTTGACCCTCCCCATTACGGACATCTGATCCTCGCAAGGGATCTCCGTGAGAGCGGTTTTTTTGATACGGTCAAATTCCTCGTCAACTACTCACCCCCACACAAAAAGGCAGAGGCGGGTTTTTCCCACAGGGTCAGGATGCTCCAGCTGATGCTCAGGGGTGAAGAGGGGATAACCGTTGAAACCTTTGAAGGTGAAAAGGGGATCTCTCCATCCTACACCTATGATGTCCTGAAGGCCTACAAAAGGGAACACCCGGACGAGGAGGTGTTCTTCGTCGTCGGTGAGGACCAGATGAAACAGATAAAGAGCTGGAAGATGTACGAGAAACTCCCAACCCTGGCAAAATTCGTCCTCCTGAAAAGGGGGGAGGGAAATGTGCCGGAGGACGTACTGCGAACGTTCAAACCCCTTACCCTGACGGCACGAAAGCTGGACATATCCTCCTCGGAGATCAGGAGGAGGTTGAGGGAGGGTAAAAGCGTGCGGGGTTTAACCTCTCAAGAGGTGATAGACTACATCCACTCCCACGGTCTGTACACGGGTGAGGGGGATGTGGCCATATACACCGACGCCTCCGCGAAGGGCAACCCCGGAGAGCTGACGATCGCCTTTGTCGTGAGGGTAAACGGCAGAACGGTTTATGAGTTTTCCAAGACGGCCGGATACGGGACGAACAACGAAGGCGAGTACCTCGCCCTGATAGAGGCCCTGAACTGGGCCAAGAGGAGCGGATTCAAAAACTTCAAGGTCTACACGGACTCACGCCTTGTGGTCAACCAGATAAAGGGGGTTTACAGGGTTAAAAGCCCAAGAATACGCCCGCTTTACACACTCGCCCTCGGCATGATAGAGGAACTGGGGATAGAGATCCTGCACGTGTCCAGAGAGGAGAACCTCTCCGACGCCTTAACACGCTTCAAAAGGACGGGTGTCTGATGGTCGTAAAGGTGTTCGTCTACGCCCTCATAACGGCGATCTTTACGGGTTTTGGGGCTTTACCCTTTGCCATAACGCGCAGGTTTGAGAAGAGGTGGCTGGGTGTCTTCAACGCCATAGCGGCCGGCATCATGATAGGGGCGAGCTTCAACCTCGTGAACGAGGGGTTTCAGCAAAGCAGTTTGGGAACGGTTATAGGTCTCCTCTTGGGGCTGATCGGAATAGTGGCCGGACACAAGTTCCTTGACGCCCACGGTGGAGACTTCCACTTCGGAGACCTGAAGGGTATTGACGCGAGAAAGGTCCTCTTCCTCGTGGGTATAATGATAGTCCACTCCTTTTCGGAAGGGGTTGGCATAGGGGTGTCCTTCGGGAACGGTGAGAACTTCGGCGTGTTTATAAGCCTCGCAATAGCCGTTCACAACATACCCGAGGGCTTGGCCATAGCCCTTGTGATGGTTCCAAGGGGGGTTTCCTGGATTTGGGCGGCCGTCTGGTCGGTCATAAGCTCCCTCCCCCAACCCCTGATGGCGGTTCCGTCTTACCTCTTCGTGGAGATCTTCCAACCCTTCCTCCCCGTTGGACTGGGTTTTGCGGCGGGAGCGATGTTTTGGATATCTTTTTCGGAGATCCTCTCCGATGCCATGAAGGACGCCTCCCCTACCCTCGTGGCGACCGCCTCCACCCTTTCAATTGCTGCCATGAGCGTGTTCCAACACCTCATACACTGACCGTGTCCCCGGCTCTGGCGGTTGTGGTCAGCTGCGCCGTGGGGGTTGTGGTGTGCGCTCTGGGGTGGCTCACACCCGCCGCCTCCTTTATAACCTCCGTAATGGGTTTTGTCGTCATATCACGCCTTGGATGGTTTTGGACACTTCCACCCCTCATCTTTCTCGCTGTGGGCTCCCTCCTCTCCGGTGGAAAAAGGGGGAGGAGAAACGCCTTTCAGATCCTGGCCAACGGGGGTGTGGCCACCCTTTTCGCGGCCCTCGGACGCCCCGAGGTCTACCTTGTGGCCCTGACGGTGGGATTCGCCGATACCGTGGCCACCGAGGTGGGTACGAGACTCTCACCCCACGCCTATCTCATAACCGGCCTTAAAAGGGTGCCGAGCGGGACATCGGGTGCTATCAGCCTGCCCGGAACCGTGGCCGGTCTTACAACCGTCCTCTTCATGTCGGTCTTCCTCGTGATCGGAGGTGGAAACCTTCCCCTCTTCCTTCTCTCCTCCACCCTCGGACTTTTCGTGGACAGCCTTTTGGGCGCCACACTTGAATCCCGTAGACTCTTCAACAACGATATGACGAACTTCACGGCCACCCTCCTCTCCTCTCTCCTCTACGCCTCCCTCCAGCCCTGAGCCATCGCCCCCCTTTGCCCTTATACCCCTGTCGGGCGTATAATACCTTCTCGTGAAGGTGGAAGTCGGTGACCTTATAAAGATTTTGCTTGAAGCCTTTCCCCCTAACCCGAAGGATTTGGAGAAAAAAGACCCCATAGAGCTCATCATAAAGTTTATACTGGCCGGTCAGAACGCCAGCGAGAGGGTTATAAACGAGGCGTACAAAAACCTGACCTCACGTTTTAAGAGCTGGGAGGAGGCCTTGAACGCCCCCGATTGGCAGATCGCCGAGGCCATAAAGGTGGCCGGGTACGCCTACAAGAAAACGAACCACATAAAACAGTTTTTGAAATTCGTGGCGGAACACGGGTGGACCCTTGACTGGATAAAGGATCTACCCCCAAAGGAGGCCATAGAAATACTCAAGGGCATAAAGGGCATTCCGTCCCGCAGTGTCAGGTACATACTCGCCTTCAGCTTTGACATGCCCGTCTTCCCCGTTGACCCCCACATAAAGAGGGTGATCAGGAGGTTGGGAATACTCGGCAACAACGCCACGGAGGAGATGATAAGCGAGTACTTTGAGAACATAGAGGGTATCCCCCACAAGGAGCTCTACCTCGCCCTGAAAACGCACGCCAACAAGATCTGCGCTGCGAGGAAACCCAAATGTCTCATGTGTCCCGTGGCCGAGCTCTGCTACTCCGTCAGTCCCTCCGTTGAATACCTAAAAGGTACGCGTAGGATCAGACTTTAAGCCCTCAAACACCACCTTGCTCCCCTCCTCAAGGGATTCCATACCGAGGACGACTATCGTATCCCCCCGCCTTACACCACCTTCAACACCGAGTAAACCCCTACCGTTTGAGAACACAACCTCTACGCCTACGGGATAGGCCCTTCCCCCCCTTATCACGAAAACCCTTCCCCTGTAGACGGCGTTCTCCGGGATCACGTTTACGCTATCGGAAACCGCATAGGCCACGCGGCATATCCCGCTCTCGCCCGCCTTTAAACCCCTCGCATACCCCTCGGCTATATACCCACCCACGGCGGGTACGAAAACACCTGAGACCCTACGAACCTTTCCCCTCTTCCCCTTAAAGGAGAAGGGATAACCGGGGCGTACCTTCTGCGAGAACGCCGAGGGTATGACCATCTGCACGTATTTACGCCCTCCCCTACCCACCACCGCCACAGGAGAACCCTGTGAGACGGGAGAGCCTTCCGAGACGAACAGGACCTCCACACGTCCGGACACGGGTGAAAGCACAGGTGCCTTCTCGTAAAGCGGACCCCTTAAAACGTACAGGAGGGTATCCCCCC
>JALWZG010000051.1 GCA_027002825.1 Caldifarciminota bacterium | reverse complement strand
CCTTCGTATTCATAGCCCTCGTCTTCGCAGGAAGGGACACGCCTATAGCAAAAGTCCCTTCTGGCATATGGTTGAGATACTTGCCCTTATATGGAGAAAAGGCTGGGCATATAATACGAACTATAATGCCGAAATCACCCTATCAGCGTAATACCCAGATGCCATACCGGGCATTAAGAGTTCCGTTCTCCAGCTCTTATCCCTGTACTCCCACACCCCCCTTAGATGCAGAGCCTTGTATCCATCTACGATTCTGTACTCCCCGCTGGGTACGGGGATGCTATCACTAAGGGGCAGGGTATCAAAGTTGGCTATCTCCCAGCCTCCGTACTCGTACTTTACCGCACCGACGGCCTTGAGTATGCTGTCCATCTGTCTGCTTTCGTCCAGATCGGCAAAGAGATGAACGAAAAACAGCATAGGGTTAAATCTTAACGGTGAACAAGAATGGGTCATTTACCGGCTTTATAATATCATCCAGGGGGGAATTATGGCCGATATGCACGAAGACACGAAAGTGGTAAGAGGAATTGATGAGGAGAAATTCCACAAAACCGATGCTTACATGAACAAATCCCTGAACTCTCACCGCCTTCCCATTTACCAGACCTCAACCTACATGTTTGACTCTTTGGAGGAGGCCTACGCGGCCTTTACAGGTGAAGAACACCATCATATATACTCACGTGTCTCCAATCCCAACGCCCTTTACCTCGGAACAAAGGTAGCCATGCTTGAGGGCGCTGAAGCCGGATTACCTTTCAACTCCGGTATGGCCGCCATATTCGCAACCATATTCACACTCCTGAAACCGGGAAACCGGATCCTTGCCACGAAACCCGTATACGGTGGAACGTCCGAACTCCTAACACACCTCTCTCAGAACTGGGGAATAGGTGTGGATGTACTCGCGGGAGAGGAGTTTTACGAGGCCCTGGAGAGGGGTGGGTACGATATGGTCTTCGTTGAAACTCCGGGAAACCCCACCCTCACCGTTTATGACATATCGCTCATATCCGAAATCGCCCATAGGAACGGGGCGGTTGTCGTCGTGGACAACACCTTTGCCACACCGTTTCACCAGAAACCCTTGAAATGGGGTGCGGATGTGGTCCTCCACAGCACGACGAAATACCTGAACGGCCACGGAGATACCATAGGCGGTGTGGTCGTAGGTAGTCAGGACTTCATAAGCGACCTCATGCATAAGACCAAAATGTTGGGAACACTCATGCAGCCCTTCAACGCTTGGCTTACGGCGAGAGGTCTACGCACACTGGCCGTTAGGATGAGGAAACACTCCGAGAACGCCATGAGAATAGCCCAGTTCCTTGAAGGGAGACCGGAGGTAGTTGAGGTTTACTATCCCGGATTGCCATCCTTCCCCTACCACGAGATAGCCAAAAGGCAGATGGAGAACGGTTTTTCGGGTATGGTCTCCTTCGTCCTTGACGGGACGAGGGAACACCTTAGGAGGTTCATGACCTCACTTGAGATATTCCACTTCGCCGTATCCCTTGGGGACACCGACAGTCTCGCCACATCCCCTGCCCTTACAACCCACGCCCTTGCGGAGGATTTTGACTTTCCGGAGAATCTCGTAAGGCTCTCCGTAGGACTTGAGGACGCGGATGACCTCATAGCGGATCTGGAAAGCGCCCTGAACAGGGCCTTTCACACCAGTGCAATAGGGTGAGGAAACTCCTCTTTTTGCTGTTGCCCTATTGGAAAAGGGTTTTGATGGGTTTTTTGGTCCTCCTGATGGTGGACATGGGTCAGCTTCTGATACCGCAGGTGATAAGGAGGGCCGTTGACGACCTGTACGTGGGTAAGTTTTACACTGCGCCGAAATGGGCGATTCTGATAATCGCTATAGCCCTCTTCTTCTCCGTTCTGAGATTTTTCTGGAGGTACTTCTTTATAGGTACGTCGCGATTGCTTGAGAGAAACCTGAGACAAAGGCTTTACGATCACACCCTGAAGATGGATCCCGGGTTCTTCAGGAGTATGAAAACGGGGGACGTAATGGCCCTCTTCACGAACGACCTGCAGGCCATAAACATGGCCCTCGGCATGGGAATGGTCGCCATAGCCGATTTCGTGATATACACCTCCTTTTCAATCGTTGCCATGCTTTTGATATCCCCCCGACTTACGGCCATGGTTCTACTCCCCCTTCCCTTCATAGGTGTGGTGATGTTCTTCCTCGGCAGACTGCTCTACAAAAAGTTTCGGGAGGTACAGGATTTCTTCGGATATATGACGGAATGGTTGAGGGACATATTGAGCGGTATAAGGGTTGTGAAGGGGTACGATACCCGCGGCCGCCTGATGGGGAGATACGCAAAAATATCCCAAGACTTCCTCAGGTTGAACCTGCAGTTTGCGGCGATAGACGGCCTGTTCCACCCCGCCATAAGCACGCTCGCATATCTCTCCCTCGCCATACTCCTGCTCGTAGGTGGAGGTATGACGGCAACGGGTGATATAACGCTTGGGGACTACGTAGCGTTCAGCTCTTACATCGGGATGATGATTTGGCCTATGATAGCCCTGGGGTGGTTTGCAAACCTCGTCCAGAGGGGGAGCGCATCCTACAGCAGGATAGAGAGGTATCTGAGCGTCAAACCAAGGGTGGAAGAGGAGGGGGGAACGGAGATTAAGGGGTTCAACACACTTAGGGTGGAGGGATTGACGGTGTCCATAAACGGCAGAGAGGTTTTGAGGGGTGTGGATTTTCACCTGAAGGCCGGAGAATTCGTCGGTATAACCGGGCCCACAGGCAGCGGCAAGAGTGTGTTCCTTGAGACGCTTGTGAAGTTTTACCTCCCCTCCTCGGGTAAGGTTGAGATAAACGGGGTTGACTACGCCGACATTAGCACATCTTCGCTGAGGAGGGTTATCCTTCTGGTACCACAGGAGAGCTTTGTGTTCTCCATGACGGTTGAGGAAAACCTACGTATGGCCAATCCCGATGCCGACAGGGAGGCCATGTGGTGGGCGTTGGAAATGTCAGGCCTTGCCGACGATATAAGGAAGATGCCTGACGGTCTGAAAACGGTTATAGGGGAAAGGGGAGTGGGGCTTTCCGGGGGACAGAGACAGAGACTCGCACTAGCGAGGGCGTTTTTGAGTGAGGCCTCGGTAGTACTTTTGGACGAATCCCTCTCGGCCCTTGACTCAATAACCGAAGAGAGGGTGGTGTCAAAGCTGAGGGAGCTGGACAAAACCGTCGTTTTGGTCTCACACAGGTTGGTATCCATATCCAAAACGGACAGGATATACGTTTTCCTCCGGGGAAGGGTGGTTGAAGAGGGGAGACATGAAGAGCTCCTGAAGTTCGGAGAGGTGTACCCCATTCTGTGGAACGCCCAGCTATCCTCCCTACACCTGACGGGTTGAAGTGGCCTATTCCAGGATTCCCGACAGTAGGAAAACCCCAAGGTAAAGGGAAAGTGAGGTGTTTTTGGATAGGGTAAGTGTGGTCTTACCGGCGTAATCGGTGATCTCCGTAGAGCTGAGAGATGGTGTGAAATCAAACGAGACCCCTCCACCTAAACCGAGGGCGTCAAGCATCAGGTATCCCTTGGCAAAGAGTCCGAATCCGGCACCCGAGTAAGTGATCCTATTGCTGAAAAATACATCGTAAAAGTCCGCATCAGGATTCTTGTAGTTTAGAGTCATGGAGACAAAGCCTGGGGTTGCACCCACAAGGATATGGACGAAAGGGAACTTCAACCTGTAGGCCACGGACAGTTTAACATCCAACCGTGTGGCATCCCACCGATCCTCGCCGAACTTCCACTCGGTAATACCCGATCCCACGGTGTAGGATGCGCCCACACCCACGAGTAAGGGAAGGGGGGCGAGACTGACACCACCCGAAAGTCCGCCACCGTAGAGCGTTCCGTTCCCCCTGTTGTCAAAAGTAACGTCTTCCTTTTCCGACTTGAGGCTGAGTTTGTCGTGGTAGAAGTTGTTGGAGCTTCCGAGTATTTCCGCCCAGAACCCTATACCGTAAAGGGGTTTAAAAGCCAGAAGAAGAACACCCAACACTGCAAACCTTTTCATGGCGTCATGTATTATAAGCCCGAACATACTCACAACCTTTATACTTTCCACTCCATGATCCGCAGAATTCTGGGAGACGACCCCCTTCTCCTCTCTGTGGTGGACGAGTACTTTACGGGCGACCCCTACGGGGCCGCGGAGAAGGCCGAGAGGATATTCTTAGAGCGGCAGGACAGGTACTCCCTGACCCTCTTAGGCCTGACTAAACCCTTCAACTTCTTCCCCTCCCCCAAGGAGGCCCGGAGGCTGATCGGGATCTCAAGGGCCTTAGGGGTTAAGCCGTCCAACCAGATGCTGAAGGTGGCCGCCCAGTCGGACGAGAGGGCGCTGTCCCTTGATTGGAAAGGGAAAGATGCGCTGGATTATCTGCGGGAAGGTATGCCCTTTGACGATATAGAGGACGAGCGGGACGAGATGACCCTCTACACTTCCCTCAACTACGTCTATTCCATCAACCTAATACCACCACCGGGGGAGTACAGGAACGCATACGATTGCGGGAAACTCTACCACAGGGCGCTTCTGCTCATGTACCGCATAGGGGTGGGACTCTTGGAGGAGGCTGTGGAGCTGGAGAAGACCATAAAGGCCTTTGAGAGGTTGGGGGTGTACTTTGGCGTCCTCCCCATTACGGTCTATTCCCTCGCCACCGGGGACGACTCCTACCTCTACAGGGCGAGGATATTCTACTCCCTCCTCGGAAACCGGGCGCTCAAGGCCCTCCTTGAGGGGGTCATATCCTTCCTGAAGGGGGAGGATTTTGAGACCTACGGCTCCCCCGTCCTTGAGCAGCTCAAGTACCCCGCGAAGGTGCATTACCCCGTCCTCTCCCTTCCCATCCGCTTCGCCCGTGCTATGAGGGATGGGAAGTTCTTCGTCTCCTTCGCCGGCGCTGGGGGTATATACCACAACTGGAAGAGGGTGAGGATTCCGAGATACGAATCGTCATTTAAGGTCCTGGCGTACTTCAAGGTGGGGTCCCACCTCTTCGGGGACGGCAGGAGGTTCGCCCTTGAGAGCGCCCCTATCCTGTTTCCGAAAAGTCCCAATCCGAGGAAGACCGTTTACGACTACCTCTCCCGCGTGGGCCATCTGCTTTACGCCCCTTCGGATCTCCTCCACGCCGTCAGGTACGGGACCTTCCTGTCCCGGAGGCAGGAGATGTGGGCAGTCAGGTTAAAAGGAGTGCTTGCTTTTGATAAACCTACAATTCGGCCGTAAAATAGACGAGGGGGTTAAAGATGAAGGAAGCGGTAGTTGATAGGCCGAAGGGGAGAATCTGGATCTACGAGGATTACCTTCGCCTTGAGAACGATAAGCGCTACGAGCTTATAAACGGGAGGTTGGAGGAAATGCCAGCGCCGAGTTTTGAGCATCAGGATGTTCTTGGAGAGGTTTATACGTTAATGCGATCCTATATCAAAAAAGCCGCATCGGGCAAAGTTCTTCCAGCCCCCTTTGACGTCATCCTCTCGGAAACCGTTGTTGTCCAGCCTGATATTGTTTTCATATCCAACGATAATCTGAAGAATATAAGGATGGGGAGACTTTTTGGTCCTCCCGATCTGGCTGTTGAGATAATATCACCGGGGAGTTTCTACAGGGACAGGTACGAGAAGTTCGCTCTCTACGAGAAGCACAAAGTCAAGGAGTACTGGATAGTGTATCCGGAATACAGGGCTATAGAGGTTTGGTGTTTGAAGGATGGTAAATACGTTCTGCACTCGGTCGCCGTTGAGGAGGGGGAGGTTG
>JALWZG010000050.1 GCA_027002825.1 Caldifarciminota bacterium | reverse complement strand
ACCAGCGGAAGGCCTTCATACAGGGCTACATTGACGCCGACGGTCACGTCAGAAAGGACCACAAAAACCTCACCATCACGAGCGCCAACAGGGAACTCCTTGAGCAGATAAAGCTCCTCGCCATGTCCGTCGGTATGAACCCCACGAAGATCACCCGCCACGTAAGAAAAGAGAAGTTACCCCTCGGGAAGGAGGAGAAGACTTACATCACGTACTTCCTCCACTTCTCCAAAGAGGAGATAAACGCCCCCGTCCACTTCGTCAAAGTTGGCAAGGTGGAGTACGTGGGTGAGGAGGTAACCTACGACATAGAGGTGGAGGGGACGGCCAACTTCATAGCCAACGGTATCTTCGCCCACAACAGTAAGGTCACGATGAAATACCCCGGTGTCATCCTCAAGGAGCCGGGGGCCAGGATGGAGCTTCTCACCGTCTCCTACGCCGGCAAGGGCCAGATTCAGGACAGCGGAGCCAAGGCAATACATCTGGCCCCCTACACCACATCCACCATAACCTCCAAGTCCATATCCAAGGACGGCGGCAGGGCCTCCTACAGGGGGCTGCTGAAGGTCGTAAAGGGCGCCCACCACGTTAAATCCACCGTCCAGTGCGACGCCCTGCTTCTTGACCCTTACTCAAGGACGGACACCTACCCCTACATAGAGATTGAGGAGGAGAACGTCCACATCGGCCACGAGGCCACCGTCGGTAAGATCGGCTCCGACCAGCTCTTCTACCTGATGAGCAGGGGCCTGTCCGAGGCGGAGGCATACACCCTGATAGTCCTCGGTTTCATAGAGCCTTTCACGAAAACCCTGCCTATGGAGTACGCCGTTGAGCTGAACCGCCTGATAGAGTTGGAGATGGAGGGGAGCGTGGGGTAAGGGACGCCGGAAACACTCGTTTTTGAGGTTGGGCTCGGTCCCTTGAAGGTGGGGAAACTCTGCACCGGATAGGGGGTCAGTGGTCTGGCCTGTCAATTGCGCTGTGTTGTGCGTACGTGCGTACGGGAGTTATCCCCCTTACCTTAGCTCCTCAAACCTTGCAAAATCCAGCCGGCCGTTTAAAATATCTGTTTATACTGATACTCCTCTCAGCACTTGACAGCACGCTTGTAAACGGGAGTCTTGATATACTTCGCGAACTCCTTCGTCAGAGGGATGCGGAGTTGTATTCGTATAATGGGATGGGGAAGGTACCGAGAGGTGTTGGATAGGATATTTCGGGAAGTTAGGGAAAGTCGGAAGCGAGGAGACGAGGGGTATATGGGAAAACTTTCCGGTAAGCAGAGGAGGTGGGCCGAAACCCTGATAGCCAACGCAGAGAACCAGAAGTCAGTCGTGGCAGTCGTGATAACCTCTCTGCTTAAAAAGATAGTATCGCCAGAACAGGACGTTAGATTGCACCGTGAGGAGTTTGAAGGAGGGTATTCCGGGCGAAGTAAGGAGAGCGGCTGGCTCACCAGGTCCATTGAGCAGCCCTATCCCTTTTCTATGGACTTTCCGGGGAAGATAAGGAACAGCTCGGTTAAGAGGGCCTTTCTATCAATCGGGCGTAAAGGGGGAACATCTCGTTGAATGGGAAAACATTATCAAAAGTTAAAATTTCAGCACCAAGGCGTTCGCCACCTCTCTGGCGAAAGGCCTGATGGCCCTGTACCGTCCTCCATAAACTCCCCGCCGTACTAAAGGGAGGTAGGAGATGCTAACTGTAATAGGCTTAACTGTCAGTGGTAAGGTTATTGACTCGGAAAGCGGCAGGCCCATGGCCTACGCCGTCGTAATCCTCCACAACCCCAAAGACTCCTCCAAACTGACAGGCACATACACAGACGAGAAGGGAACCTTCGTCCTCAAAAACGTCAAGGCTGGCAGATACCTCATCTCCGCAGACTTCATAGGCTACAGGAAGACCTTCATCGGCCCCCTTGAGATAAGGAGGGACACAAACATCGGCACCATAGCCCTCTCCCCGCAGGCCATAAGGACAGAAGAAGTGGTCGTTGAGGCCACACCTCCCAAGGTGAGGTACGAGGTGGATAGGAAGGTGATAACCCCCTCGGCGGACATAGTGAGCCGTGGAGGGAGTGCGGCGGACGCCCTTAGGGGTGTTCCGGGGGTGAAGGTTGATCCGCAGGGGAACGTAGAGATAAGGGGAAGCGACAGGTACATCCTCTTCGTGGATGGCAGGCCCACGAACATGAGCCTCAAGGAGATACCGGCATCGCAGGTTGAGAGGATAGAGATAATAACCAACCCCTCTGCCGAGTACGACGCCGAAGGCAGCGCCATAATAAACGTCGTGATGAAGAGGAGGAGGGTTGCGGGGTACGGCTTCAGCCTTCAGGGGGTGGCTAACTCCTACCTCGGTGGGATGCTGAACGGTACGTTCGGCTTGAGTACGGGGAGGTTCCAGCCCTACGTAAGGTTGAGGTTGATGAGGTGGGTTCAACGTGTCTCCGCCTACGGAATATCCCTCTTCGGAAGGGATACGGTCGTTATGGATGCGCCGGATCTGTTCTACGAAAGCCGCATAGCCGGGGGTGAGGTGGGTTTCAGGTACCGCCCTACGGAGAGAGATGAGCTGAGCCTTGAAGTGGGGGGAAGGTACAGGGGGAACGAAGCCGATTACCCTTACACCTACGTCCTGAACGGGGATACGAGCGGAAACAGAGGTGCGTTTGACCTGAACTCCCCCGACTACCGCTTCCTCCTCGGCTACGATCACACCTTTTCTGAGGGCCATACCCTATCTTTAACCCTATACGGCTTCTACAACCCCTTTGTGATGCTGACGGACGACAGCGCTCCCGACGGACACGTGCGCACTGCCACGCAGGGAAACGTAAAGTACGGCTTCGGTGAGGTCAGGTATAAGAGGAGTGTGGGGAACTTCCAGATAAACACTGGATACAAGGGAGGAATAGCCCTCTACGAACACACCTATGAGATAGACATCACGACACCCGCATTTCCCAACCTGCCAGACTTCTCCTTTGAAGGCATGGACGGGACCCACGCCGTATACGCCACCCTCTCCTCCAACCTCGGCAGACTCTCCTACAAGGTGGGCCTGCGACTTGAGTACATGAAGCGCGAGTTCAGGGTAAGCAGCGAGGATAAGCCCATAGACGTCATCTACTTCTCCCCCTTCCCGACCCTGCACCTCTCCTACCCCTACGGCAGGGGAAACGATTTTTACGTCAGCCTCTCCCGGAGGGTGTGGAGGCCGTACGGGGACCATTACCTCCCGGTGAAGATACCCCAAAGCCGGACGGAGATACAGGAGGGGAACCCGGAGGTACTGCCGGAGTACTCCAATACCCTTGAGGTGGGTACCAACTACTCCCTCGGTCCACTGTCTATAACACCCGAAATTTACGCCTCCAAGAGGGACAACGTCTTTGACATCCGGGAGTACCCCTACGGGGACGGGTATAAAGTAACGGTCAAGAAGTTCATAAACGCCGGAAGCGGATACGACTACGGAGGCTCGCTCTATATAGATGGTTCAGTGCTTAACGGGAAGCTCCGCTTCAACCTGAGCCCCAACTACAGGAGGTACTCCTACGCCAACATAACCTCAAGCGAGTACGGGGGTTCGGCCTCTTTAACCGTATTCGCCTTCATAGGCATGCTCCAGGCCCGGATAGACTACACGGCTCCCCGCAGGGCCGTATGGGGGCGCTACGGCCAACAGATATACACCCAGATCGCCTTTATGACGCAGATAAAGGGCTTCTCCCTCGTTCTGTCGGCCACAGACCCCTTCAAACTCTGGAGGGACGAGATAACGGTTGAGGGGAAGGACTACCGCGTCTACAAGTACAACCGCATGAGATGGCCGTATGTGAGCCTGACCCTTCAGTACAACTTCAGCAGGGACTTCAGGCTGCCGCAGGAGAGGAGCGTAGGCATAGAAAACACGGGTGAAAGGTTGCTGAAGTAGGATCTGCCACCGAAACGCACGGTTGAGGGGAAATTGCTGCTTGCGGGCGACCTTAAAATGTAGGTATGCTTCTCATGTTTGTATCGCAAGGATGTGCGGTCGGTGAAGAGTGCGTGCTTGAGTTTAAGCAGAAAGTACTCATCGGGGAGGATGCTTCGTTGCTTGTTGAGGAAAACATAACCGTCCTCGCCAAGGGCATTACCATAAAAAGGGGTATATACAGGGAATTCCCCACCAGGTACCGTTGGAGGGGTAGGAATTACACGGTTGGCTTTGAGGTGAAAGAGGTTCTGAAGGACGGGAAACCCGAAAACTGGTTTGTGAAAAAACTTTCCAACGGTGTAAGGGTTTATGTTGGGAAGAGGGACGTATTACTCCAACCGGGTGTTTACACCTATACCCTACTATACGAGACGGACAGGCAGATAGGCTTTTTTAAAGATCACGATGAACTCTACTGGAACGTCAACGGCACGGGATGGAACCTGCCCCTGCAAAGGGTGGAGGCCGTTGTGGTGCTTCCAAAAGGCGTTCCGAGGGACAGCGTAAAATACGAGGCCTATACGGGCAAATACGGGGAGAGGGGGAGGGATTACGAGGCGTGGATGGATGACGGAGGCAAGGTGCATTTCAGGACAACCCGTCCCCTTATGCCCGGTGAAAACCTGACCGTGGTGGTCGGATGGCCGAAGGGGTACGTCAAGGAGCCGGGCACCGTGCAGAGTCTCCTGTGGTTACTCAGGGATAACCTCCACGTCCTCGTCCTCCTCTTAACTCTGGCCGTGGTCTTTTTGTACTACCTGTGGGCGTGGGCCCGCGTGGGTAAGGACCCACCGAGAGGTACCATAATGCCGGAGTTCAGACCGCCGGAGGGTATGTCCCCCGCGGCCGTCAGGTACGTGATGAGGATGGGGTACGACGACACCTGTTTTGCGGCCAACCTTATAGATATGGCGGTGAAGCGCTCTTTGAAGATAAGGGAAGAGAAGGGAGGGAAGTACGAGACATTAAAGGTGGGCGAAGGGAACGGGGAGTTGACCGAAGACGAGAAGGCCATGTACGAGGTCATGCCGGACAGGTTGGGATTGCGGAAGGGCTCCTACTCTGCCACACTCCGGAGGGCCGTAAGCAGGCTGAAGGTCACCCTCGTCCGGATGTACGGGCACCTGTTCCATCTGAACCGGGACTACGTGGTCGTCGGGGCGGTGCTCTCGCTCCTCGGTGTGATAGCGGCCATAGCTCTCGGCGGTGGGGATATAGTGATAAAGGGCGGGGTGGTTCTGGCCTTCCTGGCCGTGATTCTCCTCCTGATGAGGGGTTCTATGAGCGGGATATCCGGGGTGCTTCGGGTTCTCGCCTTGATACTTACGGCGGCCATCTTCCTCCCCATCCTCATAGGAATCCTCGCTACGGAGAACCTCCTGTGGGATTCCATCCTACTCCTCTCCCTCCTCCTGTTGGTGGCCGTAAATCTCTTCTTCGGTAAGTACATGGCCGCCCCCACCCGAAAGGGTAGGAGGGTGATGGACAGGATAGAGGGGTTCAGGATGTTCTTGCAGACGGCGGAGAAGGATAGGCTCAAGGCCCTCTTCCCGAGGGAGAGTCTGCCACAGATATTTGAGCGCTTTCTGCCCTACGCCCTCGCCTTGGACGTCGTGGATACGTGGGCGAGCAAGTTCGCCGAGGACCTGAAGGCCATGGACTACCGCCCGGAGTGGTACGAAGGCCCCTACTACATGCGCTTCACCACGTCCCACGGTTATGCCACCTTCTTCCACGCTATGGGGAGGAACGTATCCGAGGCCGTGGCCTCCTCCGTCAAGCCTCCGGGCAGCTCGTCCGGGTTCTCCGGAAGTGGAGGGGGTGGTGGTTTCTCCGGAGGAGGAGGTG
>JALWZG010000049.1 GCA_027002825.1 Caldifarciminota bacterium | reverse complement strand
CTACCGAACGCCTCCTTCCTAAAGCTAACCATGACCTTCCCCCTGCCGGAGAGGCTCATAAGGGAGTTCGCCTCCAACGTTGATAGGGTGGTAGTCGTGGAGGAGCTGGAGCCTTTCTTGGAGGAGCAGATACGGGCGATGGGGATAGACGTAATCGGTAAGGACTACGTACCCCGCGACGGTGAGCTGTCCCCCCAGAGGTTGAGGGAGGCCCTGGCGGAGGTTCTCGGTCTGGAGGCCGAAAAGTACTCCTACGAGATCCCCCCTGTGGCCCCCCGGTTCCCGGCGATGTGTCCCGGCTGTCCCCACACACCCATATTCTGGATCCTGAAGAAGATGCGGGCGACGGTTATGGGGGACATAGGTTGCTACACCCTTGGGGCGCTCCCTCCCCTGAACACGATGGAATCCACGGTGGAGATGGGTTCCAGCATAGGGACGGCCCTGGGGATGGAGTTGGCCCTCGGAAGCACCTACGCCCAACCGGAGAAGAGGCGCAGGCCCATCGTCTCCGTCATAGGGGACTCCACCTTCTTCCACAGCGGCGTTACGGGTCTCCTTGACGCCGTCCACAACGACCATAAGGGGACGATCATAGTCCTCAACAACTCCACGACGGCCATGACCGGCCACCAGGACCACCCCGGAGTTCCCTACAAGCTGGACGGTGAGGTGGCCCACAGCGTCTCCATAGAGGAGTTGGCCAGAGCCGTCGGCGTGAAGCACGTCTATACCGTAGACCCCTACGACCTGAAGGGGACGGAGGAGGTGATACGGAGGGAGGTCCAGAGGGACGAGCTTTCCGTCATCGTTACGAACAGGCCCTGCGTCCTCAAGAAGGAGGTAAAGGCCCACCTTCCGGAGTTCGTCGGCGTTCAGGTCAACCCGGACAAATGCACCTTCTGTAAGCTCTGCCTTCAGGTGGGGTGTCCATCCATCTACGCGGAGGACGGCAAGGCGAAGATAGACGAACTCTCCTGCATAGGGTGCGGCCTGTGCGTTGAGGTTTGCCCGTACGACGCCATAGAGTGGCTGGACCCCGACGCCCCCAACATAAAGAAGTTCGGGGAGGCGTAAAAAGTAAAAGGGCGGTGGGGATCCACCGCCCCGGTAGTTACCTACTGATCAGGACTTTAAGGGGTGTGAGGTGGTTTCCTATCCGCACCTTCAGTATGTACGTACCTTTCGGTAGTCCTTTCAGATGGTATTCGTACCTGCCCGTGAGGAGATAGCCGAGGCTCCTCCTGTCTATCAGTCGGCCATCGGTGGAGTAGAGGTCGTAGCCAACGTAGGCGGGACGGCTTAGGTGGAGTATCAGCTTTTCCCCGGAAACAACGGCTCCCCCTACGCTCACTGCTTCCCGTCCCTCATCAACGGAGACTATACACCTCGGCTGGACCTTGACGACCAAGCCCTCTTCCGAACCATCAAATCCGTAAAAGTAGCGAGGCCCAGGGTAAGTAACGAGGTTGTTGGTGTCGCCGAGTATGGAAAGACCGGCAACGTAGATGTCGCTCCCCTCCACGTCTAGTGAAATCGGGCGTACCGTTGGGGACCTGATGAAGGTACGGACGCCAGAAGGCCACCTCAACGGCGAGGCTCACGAGTACGATGAAGCGGCTCAT
>JALWZG010000048.1 GCA_027002825.1 Caldifarciminota bacterium | reverse complement strand
CTCCCTGACTATGCCATGAAGGCGGCCTACCTCCCCCCCCTGGTCAGAAAGTCCCGCCCTGAAACGGGCCCTCCTCCCCTCAACCATAGCCGTCGGTGGAGAAGTTATCTTCAAGAACGTCCCAAGGGTGGCGGACGTGGACACGATGCTCTCGCTGTTGGGGGTTTTGGGAGCGGAGGTTGAAAGGGAAGGCGATACCGTCAGGATTTCCAGCGAAGGGATCAAATCCCATGAGGCCCCTTACGAGTACGTCAGCAGGATGCGGGCATCTATTTACGTTTTGGGACCCCTGTTGGCGAGGTTTGGCAGGGCGAAGGTGGCCCTGCCGGGAGGGTGTGCCTTTGGACCGAGGCCCGTAAACTTCCACGTGCAGGCCCTGAAAACCTTGGGTGCCGAAATCTCCGTAGAACACGGGTATATCGTGGCGGAGGCAAAGGGGTTGAGAGGGGCGACCATCACGTTTGAGAGGAAGTCCGTGGGCGCCACCATACACACACTCATCACCGCGGTTATGGTGGAGGGTGAGACCGTAGTGGAGAACGCGGCCATAGAACCCGAGGTGGTGGATGTGGCGAGGTTTTTGAAAAAGTGCGGCGCGGAGATAGAAGGGGAGGGGACGGACCGCATAAGGGTGCGGGGCGGCAAACCCCTCCGAGGGGGATGCACATACGGGGTTATACCCGACAGGATTGAGGCCGCGACGTTTGTAATAGCCTCCTTGATAACGGGCGGAGATGTCTTCGTGCGGGGGGCAAAGTCGGAACATATGCTCGCCGTCCTGAACAAACTGAGGGAGGCCGGAGCAAACGTTGAGATCGGTGATGGGGGGATACGTGTAAAACCTTCGGGAAGGCTAAAGGGTAGGGACGTGGAAACATCACCCTATCCGGGCTTTCCTACGGACGTTCAACCCCTTTACATGGCCCTCATGAGCCTTGCGGAGGGCGTCAGCGTTATAAGGGAGGGTATATACCCCGACAGGTTCAAACACGCCTATGAGCTCATGAGGTTGGGAGCCGATATAGACGTCGGTGAAGGGTACGCCGTGGTCAAAGGCGTTGATAGGCTCACGGGGGCACCGGTTTCCGGAGCGGATCTCAGGGGGGCAGCAGCCCTCGTTCTCGCCGCCCTTGCCGCCGAGGGTGAGAGCGTGGTGTACGGATATGAGCATATCGCGAGGGGGTACGAGAACTTTACGGAGAAGTTCAGGAATCTCGGTGCGAACATGAGTCTGGAGGGTGAGATCACCTGAGCCTCTTCCCGAGATGCACACCCCATACGAAGGAGAGGGCGAGATGGGGACGGCCGTTTTTCACGTCTATTCCAACCCTCAGTCCCACCCTTCCACGGAGGTTCTTCAAAGGCTCACCGTCCCTCAAAACACCCAATCCCACCCTGTGCCATCTCGTGATGGGTTTTCTGGGAAAGGGACCATCGGGTGGGAGGCCGGATCCCTCAAAGGGCAATCCGAAGGGGATCGCCCCACGGTTTATGTTCTCGTATTCGGCGAACACGCCGGAGTACTCAGCCCTTACGTAAAAGGCCGTGTAATCCTGTCCCAGATACGTGGCGAGGGGAATCCCCATAACCGAGAAGCCGTTCACCCCCGTGTAATGGGCGTACGTGAAAGGTGATACGACGGATACCTCGGCGTAGATCCCTACGCCCCCCCTGTAAACAACACCGGCCGTTGTCCCCCAAAGGGGGGCCTGACCTTCCCCGTGGAAGAAGGATGGGTCATCGCCGAGAAATTCCCCATACACGCAAAAATCTCCCATCTTCAGCTTTGCATCAACGTGTATGAAAAGGTTGTCGTCGTTATCCACAGTTTCAAGCCTCTGCACCACGTAGTATAGGACAAACGGGTTTGCGTACTTCCACGTGTCCGGCCTCCTGTATATGACCATCTCCGTTATGCCGAGGGTCAGCGGTCCGATTGACATCTCCATCCTCTGAAAGGCCAACCTCCTACCCCCAACCGTATCCGGTATTCTGGCAAATCCGGCGTACCCTCTCAGGACACTTACGTCCCCCTCAGCGTAGTATATCCAGTCAAGCGGATAACCCCATCCGGAGAACAGAAGGGGGTACCTCACGGAATTTGAAACTTTCAGAAAATCTCTTCCCACCTTCAACCTTACATTCTCCGTATTCACCCAGAGAAACGCCCTGTTCTGAAAGGCCTCAAAGAGAGGCTTCTTGCCTATCACCGGCTCGGCCGTCCAGTCAACCACCTCCAAAAAGGGTTCTCTGTAAGGATTCCAGTCGCTTTCGGATAAGGCCCTTGACCTCCCGTTAAAGGCACTCAAACTTACGAAAGCGCCGAATTTGCCGAGACGAACATCGGCGAAGGGGGTGAATTCAACAAAGCCGGAAAGGGGGGTGTTTCTGCTGTAAAGAAGGCCTCCCATCTCAACTTTACGGGTCGTATCGGGAAAACCGGCACATACTCCCCGGCAGGGGTTGAAATAGGGGTCAAGGGGGAGGAAAAGGGTGAGGGGATGCATACCTTTATTCTACGGGTGGCACTTGTAAACGGGGAACGCGGTTGTAATGGGGTAATCTTCCGGAGTAAAATACACGGAAGCCACACACGATGAGATACAGCACGGTTATGTTCTTAACGGACCTCGTTGCCGTGGTGCTATCCTCCTCCGCCTCCTTCCTTATAAAGTTTCCGGGAAGGTACGCCCAGGAGCTGCCCAACAGGTGGCGGGAGTTTTTGGTGATAGTGGTCATACTCATAGCGGCCTTTGCCTTCAAGAGGCTTTACTCCCAGAGGAGGCTCTTTTACGAGGAGACGCGGGAGATAATAGAGGCCCTGTTTCTGACCTTCATACTGGTCTTCGGCTTTTTCGCCATGACCCGCACCGACCCCGACTACTCCCGCCTCTTCATAGGGTTGAGCATAGCCTTCTCCTTCGTGCTGGTACCTTCACTGCGATGGCTTTCCAAACGCCTGTTCAACGGTTATCTGAAGGAGGACATAATAATAGTTGAGGGGCCGGAGTGCGAAAAGGTTAAGAACTTCTTTGAAAAGGAATGGTATCTCGCCTACAGGCCTGTGGCCATAGTGAAGCTGGAGGAGGTGAAGGACTGGATAGGTAAGGTGCGAAACGTAGTCCTCACGCGCATACCCTTCCTCCACGAGTTCTACGATGAGCTCGCCCACTTCTCCCTCCACTTTGATAAGGTGTTTTACGTGCCGGAAATATCCGGTATACCCTTGGCGAACCAGATACTCCACTTCTCCATAACCCAAAACCTACCCGTATTTGAAACCTTCTCCCAGAGGAGATCCCTGCTCTGGGGGACGATAAAGCGGACGTTTGACGTGCTCTTTTCCCTCACCGTCCTGGTCCTCCTCTCCCCCCTCTTCCTGATAATAGCCGTGCTCATAAAGCTGGATTCCAAGGGTCCCGTCATATTCCGACAGATCAGGGTGGGGAAGAACGGAAGGCCCTTCACGTCCTACAAGTTCCGCACGATGTACGTGGATGCCGAGGAAAGGCTGAAGGAGATCCTTGAAAGCGATCCCGAGGCCCGGAAGGAGTGGGAGACCTACTGGAAGCTCAAGAACGACCCCCGCGTGACGAGGGTGGGAAGGTGGCTTCGCAAGACCTCTCTGGACGAACTCCCGCAATTTTTCAACGTCCTGAAGGGGGACATGAGCGTGGTGGGACCGAGGCCGTACATACCCGACGAGCTGAAGTACATACAGGAGTACGCCCGGATAATCCTCAGCGTTCGCCCCGGTATAACGGGTCTGTGGCAGGTTAGCGGCAGGAACGAGGTGGGCTACAGGGTTCGGATGCTCCTTGACACCCTTTACGTCGTGAACTGGTCCTTTTGGCTTGACATGATCATAATCTTTAAAACCGTTTTGGTGATCCTGCGGGGAAAGGGATACTGACCCCTTCAACGTCGGGTTGATTTTCAGGAGTATAATACACCGTGCGGATATTTGACGCTCACATACACACCGAGGGTATTTCCGTTTATGACCTGCGGCAGATGGCGCTTATGGGCGTCAGATGGCTCGTCTCCTTTTTTAAGCCCTATTACCGGATTTCCGACAGGGGATCTTACGTGGACCAGCTGGAGAGGTTTGTAAGGGTTGAGAAGGCGCGCGTGGAATCCGTGGGGATAAAGACGTATCTCGCCATAGGCATATCCCCAAACGCCTCCCTCAGGGACCCCTTCTCCTTGGTTGAGATCCTGGAGGATTACCTGAAACACGACTTCGTGGTGGCCATAGGTGAAAGCGGTTTCAACGACTACAACGATCCCCTGGAGATAGAGACGTTGAAGGTTCAGATGGAGCTGGCCAGGAAGTTTAACAAGCCCATATTCGTAGACCTTCCGGATGAGAACAAGAAATACGCCTTCAGGCGGGTTGAAAAGCTGGTGGCGGACGTGGATATAGATCCGTCCCTCGTGGTCCTGAACAACTTGACACCGCTTTTCATGCTTGACGTTTCGGATTCGGGGTTTTGGATGTGTGCCTCCCTCTATCCCGAGAGGGGTTTCACCGATACACTACCCGAGAAGATACTCAGTGGGGATTTCCCCATAGACAGAACGCTCTTGACGTCCAATCAGGACACCTTCACCCTCAGGCCCACCGTCCTGCCGGAGGTCCTCTACACCTTGGAGCTCAAGGGACATTTCCCACCCATCATGGAAAAGGTCATGTTTGAGAATCCGGTAAGGCTTTTCAAACTGGAGGTGAAACCATGAGAACGGTGGAAGAAGCCATAGCCTTTGTAAAGGGGGAAAAGGTTGACATAATAACCCTTGTTTTTACGGATATACTGGGTCGTCTGAAGGGTTTCAACCTGAGCGTCGCCGAGGTTGAGAGGGCCTTTACAGAGGGGATAGTTTTTGACGGATCATCCGTTGAGGGTTTCGTACGGATAGAGGAGTCGGATCTTATAGCAAAACCCGATCCCAACGCCATATTCATCGCCCCTCCTGAGGTCAGCGGTTTGAAGACGGCGTACATAGTGTGCGATATACTCACGCCGGAGGGTAAACCCTTTGTGCGCGACCCAAGGGGAATACTGAAGGAGAGACTCCAAAACCTCCGCTCGGAGGGATACGAGTATTACGTCGGACCGGAGCTGGAGTACTTCTACTTCGGCTCTCAGGAATCCCCCGACCTCCTTGATAGGGCGGGATACTTTGACATCCTGCCCTCCTATGAGCCGACCCTCGCACGGGAGGAGACCGTGAAGATACTCCGGGAAATGGGTATAGACGTGGAGGCATCCCACCACGAGGTCGCGCCCAGTCAGCACGAAATAGACTTTCGCTACTCCGACGCCTTGAGAGCGGCGGATGTGCTTCAGATTTCCAAGATGATCGTGAAGGAGGTGGCGCGCAAACACGGCCTGTACGCCTCCTTCATGCCGAAACCCGTGTTCGGTGTGAACGGAAGCGGATTACACCTACACATGTCCGTCTGGAAAGACGGGAAAACCCTGTTCTACGATGCCGACCACGAGTACCAGCTCTCCGAATTCGCGAGGTATTTCCTCGCGGGTATCCTGAGGAACATCAAGTACATCACCCTTGTCCTCAACCAGTGGGTGAACTCCTACAAGAGGTTGGTCGTGGGTTATGAGGCCCCGGTTTACATCTCCTGGGGTAGGGCCAACAGGTCGGCCCTGGTGAGGGTTCCGGCCTTCAAGAAACCCTCCTCCGCCCGCATAGAGCTCCGCTCCCCCGATCCGGGGACCAACCCCTACCTCGCCTTCGTCTCCATACTGGAGGCCGGTTTCAGGGGGGTGAGGGAGCAGGCTCCCCTTCCCGCACCCGTTGAGCAAGACATATACCACATGAGCGAGGCCAAGCGGAGGCGCCTCAGGATAGACTCCCTTCCCTCCTCCCTGATGGAGGCGATAGAGTTTGCCAAAAGGAAACCCATCCTCAGGGAGGCCTTGGGCGAACCGATGTTCTCCAAGCTTGTAGAAAACAAGCTCGTCGAGTGGGACCGCTTCAGGACGGCCGTCACGGATTACGAGATAAGGGCGTACTTCGGCATGCTGTAGAACGGCGACCGTATAATACAAACCTACTATGCTCAACCTGTTGACCGCTCAGCAGGCCGGAGGTGGGTTTGACCTCCTCAGCATGGCCTTCTTCGTCGTAGTGATGGTGGCCGCCTTCTACTTCTTCATCATCCTCCCACAGCAGAGGGAAGAGAAGAGGAGGAAACAGCTCATAGACAACCTGAAGAAGGGGGACAAGGTGATCACCGAGTCGGGTATAGTTGCCACCGTGGTGGACAAAAAGGAGGAGACCGTAGTCCTTGAGATCTCCCCCGGTGTCCGGACGCTTTTCATGAAGTGGGCGATAAGAGAGGCCTTCAAAGAAAAGGAAGATGGTAAAAAGGGTTAGGATATATCCCGATCCCATCCTGAGGGAGAGGACTAGACCGGTAAAGGGGTTTTCGGAGGAGGTGAAAAGACTCGCCCAGGACCTGGTCGACACCATGTTTCACTACGAGGGTCTTGGACTCTCCGCCAACCAGATAGGTTCAACCTTACGCATGACGGCCATCTACAGAGGTGAGTTCACGGGTCTGGAGAACGACGCCCAGGTCTTGGTAAACCCTGAGGTCGTGTATCACGAGGGGGAGGAGGAGGACGAGGAGGGTTGCCTTTCCTTTCCCAACCTCTACATCACGGTGAAGAGGCCCTTTTTGGTCGTGGTGAACGCCCTTGAACTGAGGGAGGAGGAACTGGTTCCCGTTGAGATTACGGCCACAGGACTCTACGCCCGTGTCCTCCAGCACGAGATAGACCACCTGAACGGAATCCTTTTCATAGATTACCTCAGCCCCAGGGAGAGGGCTGCCAAGCTGAGGGAATGGAAGGAGAGGTTGAGGGAAGGGTTATCCGTCTGAGAGAGGTCCCATCCACGAACGATGCGGTTTTTGACCTGAAGGATAGGTATCCGCTACCCATTTTTCTGCGCGCGGACGTTCAGACGGACGGGAGGGGGAGGTACGGACGCAGGTGGGTTTCCGACAGGGGTGGACTTTGGATGAGCGCCCTGTTCAAAAAGACGGATCTGACGGACGGCTACAAGTTCATGATCGGTTCGGCGCTGGTCGTAAAGGATGTGGTTGAACCGCTCTTAGAAGGGGTGAAATGCGACCTGCACTTCCCGAACGACGTGTACGTCAACGGGAAAAAGTTGGCGGGAGTCCTGGTTGAAGAGAGGGAGGATTTTTTGATCACAGGTGTGGGTTTGAACGTAAACCAACCCGTACCTCCCCATCCTTCCGCCACAACTCTGAGGATCTTAACGGGAAGGACCTATGACCTCGGAAGTCTGGCCGAAGGGATAGCCGATGGGCTTTCCTCCCTAACACAAAGGGGTTTCACGGAGGTTTTTGAGGAGTGGAGGGCGAAACTCTCCACCATCGGTAAAAGGGTTGTACTGATGACGGTTGACGGGGAGCTGGAGGGAACGTTTGCAGACATTGGGGGGGATTTCACCGTAGTTTTGAAAACGTCCGAATCCGAACTCCTCCTCCCCGCCCACAGGGTGATCCGTCTGTTGGTGAAGGAATAAAAAAAGCGCCCCCACCGGGATTTGAACCCGGGTTTCGTGGCTGAGAACCACGCGTCCTAGACCTGGCTAGACGATGGGGGCGCGAGGAAGGTATTATAAGGCCGAACGTCAAAACTGGGGGACCTCCTGCTCTTCGGAGGTCTCCTCCCTCTTCGGCTTCATAAACCTCCGGAAGTTGTTGTAATCGTACATCAGCATCACGGAGATGGACGGCCACCTCCTCCTGTAAACGGTGCGTTGGTAAAGCTGGGTGTACTCCACCTCCGTATCCCACCGACTCATCCTGAGAAAATCGTTGAACTGCGCCACGACGAACAGGCTCCTACTCAAGGGCAACCTCAGACCGAGGTCAAGTGAGTACCTCTCCTTCGTCCTCCCTCCCGGCACGTACCTGGGAGCCGAGTACCTGCCGCTCACCTGCAACCCCACGGGGCCCCTTCCGAGCGTTACGGAACCCTTAAAATCGTAGGTGAAGTTCCGGCTCAGACTGTCGTAGTAAACCCTATGCTCGTAAAGCGACAAGCTCAGGTTGAGGCTCAGGAACTTGAGCGGCTGTAAGTTCGTGTAAACCTCGGCACCTGCGGACAGGGTGTAGCCCGCGTTCTTCCACGTGTACACCACCTTTCCACCCTCAAGGTCGGGCAGGAAGGAGACGTCGTTGACCGTGCGCCTGTAAAACGTCTCAACACCGAACGTCCCCGTTTTCCCCAACACCCTTTGATAACCCAACTCATAGGAGTTTGTGTACTCCGGCTTCAGGGACGGATTCCCCCGCTGAAGGGATCTCTCATCCAGAACACGCTTAAAGGGGTTGAGCTGCCAGTGTCTCGGATGCCATATCCTCCTGGAGTAGCTGAATTGGAACTGGTTTAAGACGTCCAAGTTGTAGGAGAGGTGCAGGCTGGGAAAGACGTCGGTTGAAACGTAAGGATAGGATTCCCCTCTCAGTTTGACCTCCCTGTCAACCCTCTCCACCCTTACACCCACCTGATAGGTCAGCCTGTGGAACCTGTTGGAGTAGGAGAGGTACCCGGCGTGGACGTTTTTGACCATGGAGGAGGCGGCGGACGTGTCCAACCTGTAATCCCCTCCCTCAAGGGTGTAGTACAGGGTTGAATCGTAGTAGTAGAAGATGTCCCCCTGGTATCCCACCTCAAGCTTCCTGTCCTTGTCCTGCTGCCAGGTGTGATCCAGCTTGAACCTCCACCTTTTGTGAGGTCCATCCGACAACCTCTTAAAGCCGGACACAGGACTTCCGCTACCGTCCTCCACCCTGTTCTCCGTGTTCTCCCGTCTGTCGCTCACACCGTAATAGACGCTCAGGCCCGTCCTGTGAAAGGGTGAAAACTCCCTATCGTACCCGAGAAAAGCCGACGCCCTCATTCCACCCATGTCCACAAGTGTCCTCGTTTTCCTGTCCTCATACGTGGCATCCCATCCCATACCGAAGTTCCACATACCCAAAGAACCTTCAAGTGAGAGGACATCCTTTTCGCTCAGGTGGTACTCCGCGCTTCCCTTCACGCCGTAAGGTCTCATCCTGTAATGTCTCAACCCACCACTCGTGTAGCTGTAAAAGGGTGTTCTGACATAGGTTGTGCCGACCATAAAACGGGTGAAGACGAAGTAGTTTACGGAAAAAGTCGTCTTCAGCTTGGAGGTGTTCCACCCCAAGGAGGCGCTTCCGCCGTAGTTGTCGTAAGTCCCAAGCCTACCCATCAGGGATGCGGCCACCCCCTCTCTGGTGTTCTTCTTCAGGACTACGTTCATTATTACCCCACCCTGGGCCTCGTATTTGGCGGACGGGTTGGTTATTATCTCCACCCTCTCGATTTGGGAGGCGGGTATCTGGCGGAGGGCCTCCGAAGGCTCAAGGAGGCTCGGGCGTCCGTTTATGAGGAGGGTGATGTTGGACGTGTTCCTTATCTTCACGTTGTCGTTGTTGTCCACGGTTATGCCGGGAACGTTTCTGAGGGCGTCCAGGGCGTTTCCACCCTTTGACGTCAGATCCCTGTTGAAACGTATGACCTTTTTCTCCCCCTCATAGGAGATCTGAGGGGCCTCACCTTCAACCTCAACCGCCTTGACCTCTATGGCCTTCGCCTTGAGACGGATCTGCCCCAGGCTGACCACACCCTTTACGGAGATGGGGCCGATGTACCTCTCGTCGTATCCCACAAAGCTGATCCTCAAAAGGTATTCCCCGTCCTCCAGATTCAACCTGAAGAAACCCTTTCGGTCGGCGTACGTTCCCCCCGCCTTTGTGGAGTCGGGAAGCCTGTGGGCCACGACGACCGCCCCTACGAGTGGCTCACCTCCCTCACCCACCACATACCCTTCAACCTGCGCTCCGAGTACTAACGCAAACATTCGGGTATTATAAGGAGGATTTTGAACGGATGTTCAAACTACTTCAACCCCTCCTCCACCTCCTTGGTGGCTTTCTTGAACTCCCGCATGGCGTTGCCCAAACCCCTCGCGAGTTTGGGAAGTTGGCTTGGCCCGAACAGGAGCATCACTATCAGGAACACGATCAGGATTTCCTGAAAACCGAGGTTGAACATAGAAGAACATTCTAAGGCGGTTGAAGGCTACGGGTGTGGAAGTGGTTTGCAAAAGCCTTACAAACCGAGGGTTTCCAGGATTTTGGAAAGGGCCTCCCCGTTGAGATGCTCCTTTTTCAGGTAGAAAAACCTCTTGGGTTTTAACTCCTCTTTGCCTATCAGAACCGTCCGGCTGGCGTACGGACCGTAGAGTGTGTTAGCCCAGAGAAAACCCCTACCCGTTATATCAACGAAGAGGATCTGTGCCTCGTAGGGGTCCTTTATCTTTCCGTCAAGGTTGGTCTGGGGTTCGTACCCCCTCTTTCTGAGCTCGGATAGGATGAGTGAGGAGAGGTTTTCATCGGGGACGTCTATGTAAACCCTGATACTCCTCTGTTCGGGCTTTCTCTCGGCCACCTCTATCACACCCTTGCCTATCAACTTGGCGAGGAAGTAGTCAAGCAGGTCGTCGCGAAGCGGGACGAGCTTTCTCAGCTCCCGCACCGTTATACCGTGGACGAGGTAGGGTATGACCAAAAGGGTAAAGGATATGTCCAGGGTATCGCTCAGCTTCTTGGCCTCGCCCACGTTTATCCGCACAAAGGTGTCATCATCCACGCCCAATTGGGTGGAGTTGATCTCGTCGATCAACGAGGATACCCACAGGATCAGGTGGTTGGCGTCTATTGAAAGGGTTTTGGGGATCTCCACATCCGCCTCCTCCAGGTTTTCCATCATGAAGGTCCCTTTGCGACACCTGATGAGGGTTATGAAGGTGTCAAGGATTTCGACGAAGTTTTCCAGAATCTCACCGTTGCGCAGGACGGATATGATTTTGCCGTCCTTGAAGTATATGACGACGGAACCGAGAGGCTCACAGGTCACGTCTATCACCCCCGTCCGGAAGGCGGCCGTACTTATCAGGGAGACGAGGTCAAGGTCCCTTATATCCCCCTGTATGGCCATACCTCACCTCCTTGTGAATATCACGGTGTTTATCATCTGGTTGGCGTGAAAGTTCTTGATCTCGCCTTTTACCCTTATGCTACCCTGCTCACCGTAAGTGGCTGCACCTATAAAAGGCGCACCCCTGACCATCTTGCGGTATATCTTTGAGATCTCGTCCAACCTCCCCTTTATGGGCGCTATACACCCCGCGCAGTAAACCAATATCCCCCCCGCTATCCTGAAGAAGGGGTCAAGGCTCTTGCGGACTACGACGGCCGTGCGCGACACGAGGAAGCTGTCCGTGGCCGTCGCGTGATAAACCTCCTCACCCTCCCTTATGTAGGAGAGGACGAGGACGGCCTTCTTTTCGGGGAGAACCTCAAACACGTGGGAGACCACTATGTCCCTACCGTAGGCGCGGGCTATCGGGTTGAGTCCCGCTATCTCAAAGGGTATTATACCTCCCTTCCTCAGGACATCACCTATGTCAAACCCGTGGGTCTTGAGCCAGGAGGCGTACACCTCGGCGGCCGGTTTTCCGTCTATCTCGTATATGATCGTCCCCCCCGTGTCCGGATGTTCCGCCTTTGTCACCACACCCCTGTTCCTCGTCAGTATATAACCCGCGTGGAATGTGGAGAGGATGGGTGTGTCCGATTTGAAGGCCACCACCACAACGCCGGAGGATGTGGCCATCCCGTTGGTAAAGGTCCACCAATCCCCTGAAAAATCGTTGTCGGCGGCGGTGCCTCCGAATATCCTAACACCGCTCTCAAACGCCCTGTCCAGTACACGTACGACCCTTTCCTCAAGCCCAAGTGTGGGCATTACGAAGAGGATATCCGGCTTTCCAAAACCCCTCTTGATCTCCTCGGAAACCCTGGCAACCTCCGCCTCTATGGTATGGACGTTCCCCTCGGCAAAGTAGGGCTTGGCGTAAACGCCGTCCTCAGGTCCCGCCACAAGGAGAAAGCTGCCGGGGGTGTACCCGGAGGATGTGAAAACCCCACCGTGGGAGGTCATCCCAAAGACTGTGAAGGGTAGGGATTTCAGCGTGTCCACGTCCGAGGACCTGCTCGTAAGGGCGAAAGCCCATCTCACGTCCTCTGCTCTCAGACCTTCGGCTCTTTCCAGTTTTACAACCCTCATTACCTTCTATTATAAGGTAGGCGGACTGGTCCTCTTGCAAGGTTGTCTCGGCATTAAAATACCAGGCTATGAGCGTTAGGATAACTTGGCTTGGACATGCGGCTTTTAAGGTTGAGGGAAGTAGGGTAGTCCTCATAGACCCTTGGATAAGCGGGAATCCGGCATCTCCCCTGAAATCACCTGAGGATGTGGATAGGGCGGATGTGGTTATAGTCACTCACAGCCACGGGGACCACGGTTTTGAGGATGCGGTCAAAATAGCGAGGAGAACGGGTGCGGTGTTCGCCTCTCAGTACGAGCTCGTGGTGAAGTCCGGACTTGAAAAGGTTGAACCGATGAACATAGGGGGATTCGTGAACGTGGGCGGTACCGGGGTTGAGGTGTCCTTTACACAGGCGTGGCATACGGCCGAGGAGGGGGACCCAACGGGTGTGGTCGTGAGGATGGACGGTGTGGTGGTGTACCACACGGGAGATACCGGTCTCTTCTCGGACATGAGGCTTATAGGTGAGGTTTACAGGCCGGACGTCATGCTCGTACCGATCGGTGGACGCTTTACCATGGACGAGGAGCAGGCCGCTAAGGCCGTTGAACTCGTATCCCCGAAGGTGGTCGTACCCATGCACTACAACACCTTCCCCCTGATACAGGCCGACCCCCAGAGGTTTGCCGAGATGGTGGGAGATAGGGCGAAGGTCGTGATCCTCAAACCGGGGGAGGGTTTTGAGGTTTAATCCCCTTTACGAATCCCTAAAGGAGATAGAGGGCAAGCTGGACGAAATGTACTCCTCCGTCGTCTTCATGATAGACAACTCCCTGGATTTACCCGACGAGACACTTGAGAGGGAGGAACTGGTGAACCGTCTGGAGATAGAGATAGACGAGTTGGTGGTTAGGACGATAGCCCTTTACCATCCGGAAGCCTCTCCGCTGAGGAAGATCCTCATGAGCATGAAGATAAACAACGACCTCGAACGCATAGCGGACCACGCCGAAAACGTGGCGAGGGACGTGAAGCACTTCAAGCGCAAAGGTGTGGATATCGGGGCGCTTTGGGAGGACATAAACCTGATAAAGGATATGGCGAGGAGGGCCTTCGTTGAGGCCTACTCCTCGTTCAAGAACAAGGATTCGGAGCTCGCCAAGGAGATATGGAGGTCGGACTACATAGTGGACGCCATGAGGGACAGGATACTTAAAAGGGCCGTTGACACCCTTCCCACACCTGTGGCCCTGAAAACGGTCAGCATAGCGCAGAACTTTGAGAGAATAGCGGACCTGTCCACCAACATAGCCGAGGACGTCGTCTTCATAGTTGAGGGTGAGATAATCAGACACAAATCCATAGAAGAGGTTTGAGGTTGCGGAGGTACGCCGTTTTTGTCTCCTTCCTTCTCCTCTTTTCGTGTGGGAGAAAACCGGTCATCCTTATGGGGACGAGTAGGGAGGTTCTCCTCGTGTACTCGGAGGATTCCAAGTTCTCCGCCGGCGCACTCTACAGGTACTTCTCAAAGGTTGTACACACACCTCAACCGGAGACCCTGATAATCCCACGTCCCATAAAGTGGGAAAAGTTCCCCAAATTCGTGGGTTATAGGAACAAGGTTCTCTTCCTCCTCCCCAACGATTCCCTGTGGGAGTTGTGCAAGGAGGAGAGGGGGATACACTTCAGAAAAAGCACGTTTGTCAGAGGGGATTTTACCGTCTTGATCTGTTCCTATGACAGCAGGGATATGCTCTACATGGTCTCGGAGAACCTACCCGTGCTGTGGAACACCTTCCTGAGCAAGGCCGTCTCCGAGCTCTCCGAGGTGGAATTCCTCGGAGGTAAGGACAAGGGGCTTTCCCAAGAGGTGCGCTCCAGATTCGGTATATCCCTGACCATCCCGGCGGGATGGACGAAGTACAAGGAGGGGAAGGACTTCCTGTCCTTTATAAAGGGACACCCCAACAGGTTTGTCTTCATCTACTCGGAGCCGGGGGAGAGGTTTTTACACCTTGACGAAATACTCAACCTGAGGGACAGCCTGACGTCGGTATACTATCAGGGGGACAGGGTGAACAGGGATTTTGTGTCCTCCTTCACGGACGATCTGGACGGGATGAGCGTTTTCAAGGTCTACGGCTTGTGGAAGAACGACAGCCTGATGGCGGGTGGGCCCTTTGTGCTTTACGCCTTCAACAGAGATGGAAGGTTTTACATGTTGGATGCCGGTGTGTTCGCGCCGGAAAACGAGAACAAGGTCAACCTCATCCTCCGGATGGAGGGTATACTGCGGACGCTGAAATAGAAGGGGCGACTCCAGGCTCAAACTTTTACCGTTTCCGTCGTATAATAAACGGTTATGCTGAGTTTAGGCGTTTTTCTTATAGCGTACGGTCCATCGCACTACACCCTGAAGGGGGTGAGGAGAACGGTAAACGCGCTCGGACCGAACTGGTACAACGGCCGATACATGGGTGATTTCGGCCTGACCTTCAACTTCATAAGCATAAACGGATTTTTCGCACCCAACGTGCAGTACACCGATCCCACGGATAACCAAACGTACGAGGACACCTACATCTCCCTGACGGGAAACTACGGCATAGGTCTGGGGTTCAAGTACCTTGAGGTTGCCCTTGGTGGGAACTACAACTTTGAGGCGTGGGACAAGATAGCCTATCCAGGCCGGAGGTACGCCGACAACCTCCACTCCTACGGCTCAGGAGACGCCTACGCCGGCGGTAAGATCATGATACCCCTACACGGTGAGAAGGCATCGGTGAGCGTGGGTGGGTCCTTTGTGTACACCTTCCCCAGACTCTTTGACCTCCAGATCGCGAAGGAGAGGGACACGGCCGCCGACAAGTACGTATCCGATAGCCGCGGGTGGTATCAGGATGGTGGACTCTTTAGGCTCTATACCTACGGTGGAAACAGCTGGGAGGGACGTTTCCTCCTCACCCTTCTACCCAACAACAGGTACATAGAGTTGAACTTCAACTACGGTTATTCGCCGCGCAACCCCGACGACAAAGGCGATGACGTTACCCTGATAGGCGGCTCCCTCATCTTCCACCTCAACACCTTCCATCCCTTCTTTGAGGTCATGCTTGAGAACTGGAAGGACCACGGCAAGTACGGCGATGCTCCGTTTTACACCACACTCGGTTTCAACCTCGGCATGGGTGAGGGTGTCCTCCTGAGCCTCGGTGTTGAAAAGGTCCTCTGGTACGGGGACGGGACCATAAGATCGGAGCGCCGGGGCGCCCCGGATATGGATTGGCACGTTAAGACCGACCCCAACGCCCCGAAGGAGAACGCCGAGAACATCGTTCTCGATCCCAAGTGGTGGTACATAACCTGGACGCCCGATTTTGGGGCGTGGCTCGCCCTCAGCTACACCTTCGTACCACCCTACGAGAAGAAGCCCAAGAAGGAGAAGCCCGAGGTCAAGCCCACCTACATAGCCGGTGTGGTGATGGACGCCCGCACGCAGAAGATGGTGGGTGGGGCCAAGGTCATCCTGAAGGAGAAGGACATATCCGTGATAACCGGAGACGATGGCGCCTACAAGTTTGAAAACCTTGAGCCGGGTTCCTACACGGTGATGGTGCAGGCCCAAGGTTACGCGCCACAGAGCGCCGTGGTAAACCTTGAACCCGGTAAGCCCGCCATAAAGAACTTTGAGCTGAAACCCGCAAAGACGCTTTCCATTACGGGTGTGGTGTACGATAGGGAGAGCATGACCCCCATAGGGGGCGCCAAGGTGCGCATAAAGGAGACCGGGGATTCCGTCATAACGGACGATGACGGCGCGTACAGGTTTGCCAACGTCCTGCCCGGCACGTACACGCTCGTCTTCACCGCTCCCGGCTACAAGAAGTTTACGGCCGTGGTTGTGCTTGAATCGCAGTCCGTGGCGAAGGACGCCCATCTGACGAAGGCCGAGAAGAAGGTCCAGAAGGTTGAAAAGCCCAAGATAGGCTCTATAACGGGCGTCGTAACCGACGCCAAGACGGGCGCACCCCTCTCCGGCGTCCAGATAATCCTCAAGGAGAAGAACCAGACCCACACGACGGACCAGACGGGGGCCTTCCGGTTTGACAGCCTGCCCGAAGGCACCTACACCGTCTCCTTCAACAGGGCCGGCTACGTCCCCCGCACGGAGATCGTAAACGTCAAGGCCGGCTCCCCTACGGTCTTCAACGTATCCCTCGCCCCCGTTGAGAAGAACGTCGGCACCCTCCTGGGCAAGGTCATAGACAAGGAGACCGGCAACCCCATAGCCGGGGCCGTGATCTCGGTTGAGGGGGTGGGCTCCGTCCAGACGGACCAGAGCGGTCTCTACCGCCTTGAGAACATACCCGTAGGTGGGAAGACCGTCAAGGTGGCCGCTCCCGGGTACAAGGAGACAGCCGAGGTCATAAAGATAGCCAAGGGCGACAACGTCAAGAACTTCGCCCTTGAGCCTATGGTCGTCAAAGGCTCCCTGCTCATAACCGTGGTTGACAAGGACAACAAGAAACCCATAAGCGGTGCGACCGTCACGTTCCTGCAGGGGAACGTGGGGCCGTTCACCACCGACGAGAGCGGGGCCGTAAGCGTTAAGGACCTCCCCACGGGTACCTACACGATAAAGGTGGAAGCGAGGAGGTACGCCCCCCAGCAGAAGACCGTCGTAGTTGAGAAGAACCGCACAAAGGAGGTGAACTTTGAGCTGGTGAAGAAAGGCACAGAGATAACCTTCCGGAACATCTACTTTGACCTCAACAAGGCCACCCTCCGTCCCGATGCCGAGCCGGCCCTGAGGCAGATATGCCAGTTCCTCAAGGAGAACCCCACAGTCATCATAGAGATACAGGGGCATACGGACGAGCGCGGCTCCGCCGACTACAACCTGCGCCTCTCCCAGGCCAGGGCTGAGGCCGTCCGCGAGTGGCTCATAAACAACGGCTGCGCCACACCCGACCGCCTCGTCGCGAGGGGATACGGCGAGAGCAAACCCGTGATAAAGAACGCCAAGACGGAGGCTCAGCACCAGCTCAACCGCAGGGTCGTGATAAAGGTTATAGGCGAGAAGAAGTAAAACCCCACCTCGCCGGAGTGGCCGGGGCCGGGAGGCCCCGGCCATTTATTTTACGAACACAGGACCTGCGACGAGTTTGGGGAAGAAGTCCGTTGACTTTCTGGGCATCTTTAACCCACTGCGGGAGACTCGCAAAACCTGGTCCGGTGTTGTCGCCCTCAGGAGGAGCGCAAAATCGTACCCCTCACTGTAAAGCCTCTTCAGGGCTACGGCGATGTACCTCTCGTACCCTCCTATAAGCTCCTCCTTCCCACCGAGGAGTATGCTATCGCTCATGTAGGCGGGAACGTCCGAGAGTGCACTCCCGTCACCTTCAAACTTCAACCCCAGAGGCTTTCCACCACGGGCCTTCACGACCACGGGAAACTCCCTAAAAACCGCATCCGTCAGGGATGTTATAACCTTCACCCCCTTCGCCTTTTCCGATATCGCCCTTTTCATCCTGGACCTGGGCATGTTGATCAGCCTGTGGGGGGAGGATCACCAGGGCGGGGTCCCTGACGTCTATGAAGGCGGAGAATATCTCATCGCCGTACCCCTCAAACCTGTGATGTCCGTCGGCTATTACCATCTCCTTCGGAAGCTCCCCCTTCACGTCCGCGGTGTAAAACACGGTTTCCACCCCGTAATGGCTGACCTCGGCCAGCTTTTCAAGGATCCTTGCCCCCTTCAGAACGCCCTCCCTGTCCTCACCTATCAGCATAACGGGGGCGAATTGAAAATCCACTTCCCTGCTGAGCATCCTGTAGAACTCAACCCCCTCCGGAAAGGTGTTCTCGTGGGGGAAGATCCTGTAATCGCCCTTTCTTATAAAGGACAGAAGCGCCCTCCTTGAAAAGCGACGCCCTCCAAGGACGAAGGTCTGAACTATGAGTATGTACCCCCTGCCCACATACCTGAGCCTTTTCCCCTTTAGGCTGCGCCAGGAGGTTTGAAGGAAGTTCCAGAGGTCCTCATAGGGGACGTGAAACCCATCCTCCGAGATGTATATCTCAGGTGGCCTCATTGAAGAATTCCACCACCAGGCGCGCCGCCTCTTCCGCGGCCCTCCTCTGAGCCTCAAACGTCTGGGCGCCTATATGGGGTGTTGTTATGAGGTTTTCGTACTTCAGAAGGGCCGGAGGGGGTGGTTCTTCCTCGTACACGTCAAGGGCGACGGTTATCCTCCCCTCTTCAAGGATTTTCAAGAGGTCATCCGTGGGTATCAGTCCCCCCCTCGCCGTGTTTATGATTACGCCTCCGCCCTTCATCCGCTTCATGAGAGCATAGGTTATCATCCCGCGCGTCTTTTCGTTCAGGGGAAGGTGTAGGGATACGATGTCCGAGCGCTCAAACACCTCTTCCAAGGGGAGCTTTCTGTAGCCGGGAACGTCCACTATGTCGTAATAGACCACCTCCATACCAAAACACTCCGCCCTCTTGGCGACCTCCCTACCTATCCTCCCCATACCCACTATTCCGAGCGTCTTACCGTGGAGCTCTATGCCTTTGAGACGTTTCTTTTCCCACATTCCGGCCTTTGTCGTCGCGTGGGCTTTGGGGATGTGGCGGGCGGCCGCGAGCATAAGGGCAAAGGTCAACTCCGCCACGGATACCACCGTTGCCGTCGGTGTGTTCCTTACCGTTATTCCCTTTTTCCTGGCGTAGTCTATGTCAACGTTGTCAAGTCCTATGCCCGCCCTTACCACGAGTTTCAGGTTTTCGGCGGCGTCCATGAAGTTCCTGTCAACCTTTGTCCCACTCCTCACTATGACGGCATCGGCCCTTTTGAAACCTTCGGGTGGGAGGACCTCAAACCCGTTTTCCCTTAGGATTTCAAAGGCTATCCCGTCCAACGGATCCATTACCGCTACGGAGGGCATGATAGGTATTGTATGGCGGAAAGGTTATCCGTCCTCCAACTTCTTTGCCAGCTCCAGGAGTTTACGGTAGATTTCCGGAAGCCTGTAGAAGAGGACGGTGCTTCTGTGAAACCTCATCCTGTCCGTTGCGGGTATCTTACCCGCGAGGACCTTTCCGGGAGGTACATCGGAACTTATACCCGATCCGGCCGCCGCCACCACCCTATCACCCACGGTTATGTGGTCCACCACACCCACCTGTCCCCCAAAGATCACCCAGGAGCCCACCCTCGTCCCACCCGCTATAC
>JALWZG010000047.1 GCA_027002825.1 Caldifarciminota bacterium | reverse complement strand
ATTTCGTATGGCTCAAGGCCGAAGGGGAGGGGGGCGTGTGGATAACGGCCTTCGGCGCCCTTGAGACCCTTGAGCTCACAGAGGGCGAAAGGATAACCGTGGACAACTTCCACCTCGTCGTGATGGATGCGAACGTAGAGTACAGGGTTAAAAAGTTGGGAGGGCTGAAAAGCGCCCTGTTCGGGGGGGAAGGGATAGTCGTGGAGTTGGAGGGACCGGGACGCGTGGTTTTGCAAAGCCGGACGTTGGACAGTCTGGCCCAGGCCATCCTACCCTTTCTACCACGGGGAGAAGACTGAAAAAGGAGGTTGAGAGAATGCCTGTGCTGACGCAGGATGAGATAAAGAGGTACGATATAGATACGACGGCTATAAGGGTTTTCCTCAAAGCCCTTGAGATACTCGGCGGACCGAGAAAGCTCATAGAGTACCGCAACCTGACGTGGCTTCCCAGTCTCATGGAGGCGGCCTACGCCGTAGTCCTGCAGGACGTGGAGATGAAGAGTGAGAGCGAGATCGCCGAGTTTCTCGGCCTCACCCGCCAGACCGTCCGGAACATCCTCCGGGCCGATCCCGAGCTCGTCATGAAGAAGCTCCAGGGGGAACTGGAGGAGAGGACACCGAGGGCCCACACCGCCGGGGGTCTCGCCAAGATAGCCTACCGCGAGATAAAAGAGGGCAGGGACAACCTCGCCGTGTTCAACTACGCCTTCTCCGTGGCGTCCGAAGCCCTGGGCATAGTCTGGCCGGTTGAGGTTCTCCTGAGGATAAAGGGTTTGGACTTTCCCGCCGACAAGGAGGAGCTCCTGCGGCGCCTATCCGGCATGAGGATAAAGGACAGGAACGCCGAAGAGATACTGGAGCGCCTGGATTACCCCATAACCTCCCCCGCCGAACTCCTGAAGAAGATCAGACTCGCCCTCGCCTCCTGATTCAAGGCGTCCGGGAAAAACGCGGGTCCATCGCCGAACAGGTGATGGTGTTTGTGCATTGCCTTATCAGGCCGCACAACACCTTTCCGGGACCAACCTCCCACACCTCGTCAACCCCCATTCCCACCGCCTCCTGAACCATGGATACGAACCTGACCGAAGACCTCAGCTGCTTCAGGAGGGCCGACTTCACCTCGTGACGTGTTCTGGCCACCCTGCCGGTTGAGTTCATGATGATCGGGATGGCGGGATCTCCGAACTCAACACCTTCCAGCACCTCGGCAAACTCCATGGAGGCCCTCTCCATAAGGGGGGAGTGAAAGGCGGCGCTGACCTTCAGGGGTACAAGCCTCAACCTCCTACCCGCGTCCTCCCTCAGAAGCCTCATGGCCTCCTCCACCTCCTCGCGTGATCCTGAGAGGACGACCTGTTTGGGGGAGTTGTAGTTGGCTATCACGAGGGTTTTGAACCCGTGGCTTCTCAGCAGGGACTCGCTCACGTCAAGCGCCCCCTCACCTATTACGGCGAGCATGCTACCCCCACCCGTCTCGGCCATGATCCTACCCCTTTGGACTACGAGGTTTAGGGCTGTCCCGAAGTCAAAGACGCCCGCGGCGTAAAGGGCTGAGAACTCACCGAGGCTGTGTCCGAAGACCACGTCCGGGGGTCTCCTCTTTTTGAGGACCTCGTACAGGGCTACGGAGTGGAGGAAGATGGCGGGTTGGGTGTTGCGTGTGTCCTTGAGCTCTTCATCCGTCGCCTCCATCAACAGACCTTTCAAATCCATACCCGTGATCTCTTCCGCCTCTTCAAACACCCTCTCGGCTTCCGGGTACGCTTCCACCAGAACCTTCCCCATCCCGCTGTACTGACTCCCCTGTCCGGGAAAGGCGTACGCAAGCATACCTTTAATTCTAATCCAGCACCTCAACCTTCACGTGGAAGTCGTCCACCACCTCCAGCCTGACACCCTGAAGGACTATGCTGTCCCCCTTCTTGGCCTTTTTCCCGTTCTGCCTGAAGAAGAGCTCGGCCACATCCCAGTGTATAGGTCCGAGTTCCCTTCCGCTCATGAGGTAGATCTCAAGGAGAGAGGTTCTGAGGGGGACTACGTTCCCAAAGGAGAGCAGCCATATCTCAACGTCCTTCCTGTAGGAGAAGCCTATGGGACTTCCGAACTCGTCAACGAGGACGGTGTATCCCTTTTCCTCAAGCGTGTTCAGGAGTTTTGCGAAACTGCCTATGACCGGGAAATAGATAGCGGGGTGTACGCGCAGGTCCATAAGGGGGAGTTCATCGGGCGCCTCCATAACGTCCATGAGCCTTACCATCCCAAAGGGGTTCTCGTGGGAGAGGTACAGGACGGGAACCCAATCCCTATCGTAGCCCATATCCCTCAGAAGCCTTTTCGCCTCACCCGCCGACATCTCAAACCTGAGTATGGGGACGTTTGACAGGGGGTACATGACGGCGTACCCCTTGCCGTGTATGGCGTACAGGATTTTCGCCCATAGGAGTTTCTCGTCCTCCGTAAGCTCGGAGTTGCGTAGGGTATCCACTATCGCCTCCATGACGGTGTAAACCGAGATCTTCGCGACATCGGCCTCCAAGCGGATCCTGACAAGGGAGAAGAGGTCAGAGAGGGGCCTGTAGACGAACTCCGTAAACCTGACGAAAACACCGGGGTGGGTCAGGGCCAACCTCTTGGGTATGATCTCCGAGAAAAGGGCTATGGCCACGGAGAGCAGGAGGGCGGCGAGCAGGTCGGAGGCTGGGAAGAGGTTTGAGATAATGGCGGACAGGTAGGCGTTTACCAAGTTGTTGAGGACGAGAATGGTGGCCAAAAGCCCGAACGCTTTGGTGTAGGCGAGCTCGCTCGGACTCCTCCTGTTGAAGTACGCGACCTCCGAACCGGATATCAGGGCGGAGAGCGAGAACAGCAGGACGACAAGGATGAGCTTGAATACCTGCAATTATTCCCCGTATCGGAAAAAGGACTCCGCGTTCCCGTCCGTCATACCCTCGGCCTCAACCACCCCTACACCCCATACACGCGCCAACTCCCGGAGGGTGTACTTCACAAAGGCCGGCTCGTTCCTCTTTCCCCTCTTGGGAACGGGGGCCAGATATGGGGCGTCCGTCTCCACCACGGTGCGGTCCCTTGGGGCTTTCTCCGCCGCCTTCCTGACGTTCTCAAGGAAGGTTATCATCCCGGAGAAGGATACGTACCAGTTCTCGTGGGTCAGGATCACGTCCATGTCATCGGGAGAACCGGAGAAGGAGTGGAAGAGGAACTTGCCCTCCGGAAACCCACCTACGATTTCTACCACGTCCTGAAAGGCATCCCTGACGTGGAGCACCACCGGAAGGGAGTTCCTCAGGGCGATTTCTATCTGCTCGCGGAAAAGCCTTTTCTGGGATTCCCGGTCCTCAGGACCCCTGTAGTAGTCCAGACCTATTTCTCCCACGGCCACGACCTTTGGATGGTCCAGAAGCCTCTCCAAAGACCTCAGAGAGGATGGCGTGTAGCGCTCGGCCTCGTAGGGGTGCAGACCCACCACGGCGAACACCCCGTGGTACGCCTCGGCTATCTCAACCGCCCTCTCGGACGATTCAACGCTGTACCCCACGACGTTTATCCGCCTTACCCCTTCCGCAAACGCCCTCTCTATCACCTCCGCGAGATCCTCGGAGAACCTCTCGTCGTTGAGGTGGCTGTGCGTATCCGTCATGCCATCCTTACACCGTTTATGTAGAGGTGTAGTTCAGCGTTCAAGACCTTAGCCGCCTTCCTGGAGATTATGAGGCGGTTGAGAAAGATCTCAAAGTATTCGTACACGGGTGCGATGTTTATGTCTATCTCTATGTTGTAGGAGATGATGCGGTTGTTGGGGTCTATCTCTATGCGGGAGAGGGTTGAGGCAAAGTTGACCCGGTCGTGTATGTCGTTCACAAGGTCAAGGGATGACCTGTTCTTGGGTCTCACACGGGTCCGGTGGACGTCCGCCTTGTCGGCGATTATCAGGGCCGCCGCTATGTCCGAAACGGGGTATCCGCTCTCCTCGTGATGGTTTCCTATTGCCGCCATCACCTCAAGAACTTCCTCGTAGGGCATCCCCATGTCAAGGAGTATGTCCTTGGCGAGCAGCGCCCCGCTGCTCTCGTGTCCCACCCTGTTTATGGCGTTCCCTATATCGTGCAGGTATCCGGCTATCTCCGCCAGCTCGGCCCTCCGCTCGGGGTATCCGAGCTTCCGCATTATCCTACCCGCGTTCTTTGCCACCCAGGAGACGTGCCGTTTTCCGTGTTCCGTGTAGCCTAGAGCCTCAAGGTTTCTGTCCGCCTTGATGATCAAGGCCTCCACCCTCGGGTCCGATTTGATATCCTCCAACGTTATGCTCTTGGCTCCGTTTATCTGAACCGTCATACGCTTGTAAATTGTAAGGAGGAAAGCCGCGCGCTTGCAACTGCTGTCGGCGTTAAAATTGCGGGATGTTGCTCCTGCCGCTCTCGCAGATAGGGAGCTACGTTCCAGAGGAGATCGGAGGTGTCGGCGTGGAGGACAGGAGGGGGAGGAGGGTCGCAAGCGTAACGCTTAAGGACCACACCGGGAGGGAGATCAACACGGCCGATCTGTTTGACGGTAAAAGACCGGTCGTGATAGTGCCTATGTACTACACATGTCCGGTCGTATGCTCCACAACCCTAACCCTCACCCTTGAAGCCCTCCTCAGGATCGGGGATCTGGTGCCGGGTAAGGATTACACGTTGTTCGTGTACTCCTTCGATCACAGGGATGACGTCCTCCGGGCCGCGGAAAAGTGCAGGACGGTTGAGAGGTATCTGGGAAAGGGGGTGGGAAGATGCGCCGTCGGGGATTCGGTCTCCGTGTGGGAGCTCTCCTCCTCTATAGGTATGCTCTACAAGAGGATAAAGGGAGGTCTCTTCTCCCATCCCGTGGCCGTTATCGTGGCCACACCCGACGGTCGTGTCTCCCGCGCCGTTTACGATGTGGGGGGTATAAACCCGATGGACCTCAGGCTGGCCGTCCTGGAGGCGGCCGACGGCAAGGTGGGTAGGAACACGGTTGTCAACAAGTTCCTGCTCTACTGCTACCGGTACGATTCCGCCAACAGGAGGTACGAGTTGGTGGTCTGGAGGATAGTGAAGCTGTTCGGTGTCCTGAGCATAGCGCTTTTGGGGGGGATTTACGCCTACATCTTCGTCGCGAAGAGAAAACGGGAGTAAAATAAAGGGTGTTTTGGGTCATACTCGCGGGTAGGTTCTCCTTTGAAGCCGGCTCTATGAGGGTTATCTTCAAGGGTGGAGAGACGGTTTACGTGCTGGGAGGGTGGGTTCGTGTGAAAACGGAGGATTACGATATAAAGGGGACGAGTGGAGTTTATTACGAAAACGCCGGTGTCGTCCATCTGAAGGACGCCGACATAACCTCGGCAAATCTGAAGATGAGGGCGAAGCAGCTGAGGTACCTCAGGAAACGGGAGGAGCTCCACCTAAGGGGGGAGGCCTACTTTGAGGACAGGTACAGGGTCGTTGAGGGTGAGAGGATCACGGCGAGGGGGGACTCCGCTTGGGTGTGGGGGGGCGTGGTGGTAAAGGCCAAAAAAAGGGGTGTTGTCGTCATGGGGGATAGCGCCTTTTACGACGGCGGGTCGTCCTACGGCTACGTCTGGGAAAACGCCCACGCCCTCATCCTCAGAAGGGATACCGTCGAGGTATGGGCTGACAGGTTTTTCCTTCACAGGGATACGGTCTACGGTATAGGGAATACGAAAACCATCTCCAGGCGGTTCAAGGCCAAGGGGGACACCTTCAGGATGCTGGTGGAGGACACACTTCTGAAAAAGGTCGTACTCCTCGGAAATCCGGAGGTGGAGTGGAAGAACGGTAGGGGAACGGCCAAAACGGTTGAGATAACCTTTCAGAACGGCTACGTGCGGGATATCAACTTCGTGGATTCGGCGGAGGTCTTCTACACGGATGGGAACAGCCGTATAAACGTAAGGGGTGGATACATAAGGGCTTACGCCGAGGGGGATTCCCTGAAGCACGTCCACGTGGAAAGGCTCTACGGGGGGGAGTACGAATGAGCCTGAAGCCTTCCCTTTTGAGGTTGTTGGATCTGCTGAGCGTACCCCGGAGGGTAGACGAGGTCGCGTCCGTTCTCGGTTATTCCGAGGAAAGCGTTCGCATGATGTTGGGTCTGCTGAAGAGGAGGGGATACGCACAGGAGGTGGGCTGTAATGTGGGATGTGGTACCTGTTCCCTGAAAAACCTCTGCCCATCCGTGGGTGTCGGAGGTGAGCTGTGGCTCATCACGCTCAAGGGTAGGGAGCTCTTGAAATCTTTGAGGGAGAGAGTATAGTGTAGACCACGGGGACGACCACCAGGGTGGTGATCAGGGAAAAGAGGAGACCTCCGGAGAGGGCAACTCCCAACCCCTCCCAGAACTTTGACCCCTCCATTTCTATAACCGCGAGGGGGAGAACCCCAAGGGCCGTGGTAAGGGCGGACATAAGGACGGGCCTCAACCTGCGCGTGGAGGCCTCCACGGCCGCCTCCTTCAGTCCCCTCCCCCTCCTCCTCAGGATGTTGGCGTAGTCGACGAGGACTATGGAGTTGTTGACCACAACCCCCACCAGGGCTATGAGGCCTACAAACGCCGTGGTTGAGAAGGGCTTCCCCAGGACGAGGAAACCGAGTGATGCACCGGCGAGACCGAAGGGAACACTCGTCAGGAATATTATCAAGCCCTGGCGGAAGCTTTCAAACTGGGCTGAAATCGTCAGGTATATGATCAGGACGGCCAGTAGCAGGAGTACACCCAACTGGCGGAAGCTCTCAGCCTGCTGCTCAAACCCCCCACCCAACCTGTAGTAGTATCCGGTTGGAAGGGGGATGGAGGAAAGCCTCTTTTGGAGGTCCCTCCTGATCTCCCCAAGGGGTCTACCGGAAGGTTCTGCCGAGATTTCAACGTACCTTATCCGGTTCTTCCTGTCTATCCTGACGGAGGAAAGCCTCTCCTCCATGGAGACGAAGTTGAAAAGGGGAACGGGTCCAAAAGGGGTGGGAACGCTAAGGGAGAGGATGTCCTCAAGGGATTTCCTGTCTTCGGGTGAGAGTGTTATAAAAACGGGTAGGTTCTTACCACCGGTTTTAAGGTTGAAGACCACCCTTCCTTCAAGCGAATACCTCAAAAACTCCGCAACCTGAAAGGGGGTTATACCGTAGGAGTGGGCCCTCTCCCGGTCCACGTTGAAAATCACCTCGGGAACGGGTTTTCCCCTTGATACGGTTATACTCCTGATACCCTCCACACCCCCAAACACCTCCCTGAAGACGGCGGCAAGGCTGTCAAGCACCTTCAAATCCTCACCGTATATCTCAACGGAAACGCCCCTTCCCCCACCCATCAAGAGTTCCGTGGCGTGGCCGGTGGTAGACACCCTGTACTCCTCAAGCCCCGGAACGTTTCCCACCATCTCCTCTATCCGGGAGGCGACCTCCTCCACACCCCTCTTCCTCTGTGGTAGGGGCTTCAACCTCACGCTTATCTCCCCGGTGTAGGAAGCCTCCGTGGTGCCGAAGAGCGCCCCGAAACCCTTCTCCGTCGGACCGACCCTCATGGCCACCCTTTCAACTTCGGGTAGGGAGGATATGCTATCGTAAAGGGGCTTCAGTGTTTTGAAGGTCTTGTCAAGGGAGGTGCCTTTCTCCAGCTGTAGGCTGACGGAGATAAAACCCTCATCGAGTTTTGGAAAAAACTCCACGGGGACAAACCTCCAGAGGTACCCCACGCAGACCAGTAGGAGGAGGAAAAGGGGGACGGACAGGGTCTTCCGTCCGATCAAAACGCCCAAAGCCCTGTTGTAGGCCCTTTCAATAGGGATGAACCAACGGGGTTCGGACTTGGGGGAGAGCTTGAGCTGGTTGGCCGAAAAGGAGGGAACAACCGTGAGGGCCAAAAAAAGGCTTGTGGCGTAGACTATTATTGAGATTACGGCCAGCTCCTTGAACATGACCCCGACAAACCCCGGCACGAACAGGAGTGGGACGAGGACCACAAAGTTGGTTATGGTGGCGGCCGTTATCGCTCCCGCCACCTCACCCGTGGCGAAGATGGAGGCCTCCCTTGGAGGCTCACCCCTCAACCTGTGGAAGAACACGTTTTCAACGACGACTATAGCGGCATCCACAACCGATCCGACGGCTATTGCCAGGGCGGAGAGGGAGATCATGTTCAGGGAGCTGTTGACCATCTTCAGGTACACAAAGGAGATCACCAGGGAGGCGGGAATGGTGAGGGCAACTATCAGCGATGCCCTCCAGTCCATAAGGAATATCAGTGTGATCAGCACCACCACCCCGATGGCGATCAGAAGCGTTCTGCCGAGGTTGGCAACGGATGTCCTTATGAAACGGGATCCGTCGCTGAAGACGGTGAACTTGACGGGGTACTTCTGCTCCAGCTCCTTGAACTTCTCCTTTACAGCGTCCGCCACGTCAACGGCGTTGGCATCCGCCTGCTTCCTTACGGCGAAGAACACCACTTCCCTATCACCGCTTATCGCGTAGGTCCTCCTCTTGGCATAACCGTCCTCCACCTCCGCCACCTCCTCCAACCTTACGGGTCTACCCCCGACGTACCCGACTATCGCCCCTTTTAAGTCCTCCACGTCCTTCAGAGATGAGGGTACGCGCACGGTGAACTGCCTGTTCCCCGTGGAAATCTCCCCGGCCGGCACGTCTACGCCCTGGGCCTGAAGCATCCTGGCGATTCCGTCGTATGTAAGGCCGTAGCCCTCCAGCTTTACCCTGTCCACGAAGACGTTTACCTGTCTTTTCCTCCCCCCGCCGAAGAGGGTAACCGCCCCAACACCTTCCGCCTTCTGTAGTTCCTCTCCCATAAACTCTTCAACCCAATAGCGCAGGTCAAAGGCCGGATGGTCGGATGAGACCGCGGCCACGATCACGGGAAACTGGCTGGCGTCAAACTTGAAGATGAGGGGTTCAAGCACGTCTTCGGGTAGGTCGGGACGTATGAAGTTCATATGCTCCTTCACGTCCGAAACCGCCCTGTCCATATCCGTCCCGTGTTTGAACCTCAGGGTTATCACACCCACACCCGGTTGGGACGTGCTGGTAATATCGTCCAGGTTTTCAATCACGGACATCTCCCTCTCAACCACGTCTACGAGGTTCTTCTCTATGTCCTCGGGTGATGCTCCGGGGTATCTTATCATTATTGAGATGGTCGGAACGGAGAACTTCGGAAAGAGGTCTACGGGGAGATCCGATAGGCTGAAGAGACCGGCTATGAGTGTTATAAGGAAAACGACCAAAGAGAAAACGGGCCGTTTGACGAAAAAAGAGGTCATGAACGGGCTATTATACGGTCGCTTGAACGACCGTTCAAACGCCCTCTCTCACCTATACCAACTCGTACTCCACCACCTTTTCGGGTACACCTCCAAGGGCTATCGCCACAGGGCAGTTGTCCTTGGCCGTCTGAACGTACCGGGCGAACTTTTCCGCATCAATTCCCGGTACCTTTCCCCTCGTCTTGACCTCTATTTTTGTTATGCGGGGTCCCTCCTCCTTGAGTTCAAGGTGGACGGTGGCCTCGGTTTGGATGCTCTCCGGCCTGTAGCCGTCCTTTTCGAGTATGGCGGACAGGAACATGCTGAAACACCCGGCATAGGCGGCGGCTATGAGCTCCTCCGGATTTGTGCCTTCGCCATCTTCAAACCTTGACGCGAAGGAAAACTTACCCTCAAAGGCCGCCTTTCCAACCTTCATCTTGCCCTCACCGTCCTTCAGACCGCCTATCCATTCGGCGTATGAAGTCCTCTTTATGGCCATGACTCTTCACCTCCTTTTTCTGACCTTTTAGGTAAGGATTATAAGCCGGAACGTGTGGTGGGATAGACGCACCGGATGGGGTTTAAACCGCCTTACAATAGCGGGACGTGGGCCTTCAGGAGTTTAAGGACGTCTTGAGCGAAATAGCGAAGAGCAAGAGGAGTGGTATACTAAAGGTTTACAGGAAGGTTTTTTCCGATCCACTGCTCTACGCCTACGTTTTGAAGGGCGCGCCCGTTTACGCCTCCTCCTTCGTAATGGGTGAGAAGTGGTACGAGGGTCTTCTGACCCGACAGGAGGTGGACGACAACCTCTTCGGCAACATCTTCAGGTACGCATATGAGAAGTACGGCAAACGTTTCATAGAGCATATGGTGGCCTATTCACGTGAGGTTTTGAAGGCCGTAGTCCTCAACATAGCGGAGAACAGGTGGGAGGTTGAGGTGGAGTTTGAACCCAAATCCGAGGAGTACATAAAGGAGAGTTTGGGAATATCCGGCAAATCCACTTTGGAGTCCTGGGCGAGAAGCCTTTTGGCCGTGGGAGCTACGAGTGTGTACATACCTGAGAAGGATCTGACGGTGGGGCCTTTGAAGGGGAACACCTTGAAAAAGCTCTACCGGGAGCTGAGCGAGAGGTTTCCGAACTCCGACGTGGTTTACTCAACCCCCTTCTCCAGTGTCTTTTTGATCCACAAGGATGGAAAACCCATACTCTTCTCATCGGAGATAACCGTCGGAACGGATGAGGCCGAAAACGTGAAGAACCTCATGCTCTCCCTTGAACCCCACACGTTCAAAGGTGAAATAGGTGTCGGGGAAAGTATGGAATTCCCGATTTATGATGGCATAGGGAAACCGTTTTCACTCTCCCTCAGGGAGGGAAAGGACGTCTACAAGGCCCTCGTCATAAAGGGGGATAAGGTGGCCCACGTGTACACCATGGACATAGAGGGTGTGCTCAACCTGATAAGCGACCTCGCCGAAAAGACGACCGCCGTGCTTTACAAGATCCTTGAGAGGTTTGAGGATGGGGATGTGCCTCAGAGCGTGGTGGACATGCGCATAAGGATACTCATGATGACCCATCCGCATCCAGACGATCTCGCCAAGGCCTCCAAGGGGGCGTTTTGACGGCTTTAAAATAGGGCGATGAGGAACTACGTATCTCTGCTACTGCTTTTGACCTCGTGCGCCACACTGGAGAGGAAGATGGATGAGTACGTCCTGGACTACACCTTCTCACCCAAATTCTCCGCGGATGAGGTCAGCCCGGTGGCGATATTCACGCGTATGGAAAACTCACCCTCCCCCGTCCTGAGCAAGGTTGCGTACGATGCCGCCACCCTTTCCCTCTTGAAAACCCAGAGGATAGACGTGGTGGACCGCCAAAAGATAGAGGAGATCCTCAAGGAACAGGAGTTTTCACAGTCGGGATTGGTCGATCCCGATAAGGCCGTAGAGCTGGGCAAGCTGCTCGGTGCAAAAACCGTTCTTTTCATGGACTTCATAAGGTTTGAGAGCGATATAGACGCCTTCCAGGTTAGGCTAACCGTGAAGTTGATAGACGTTGAGACGGCGAGGATACTGTACGTGGCCAGCGCCCTCGGCGCGGGTTGGAACGAAGAGGAGGCCGTAATGGACGCCGTGAAGACAGCCCTGAAACCCGTTATAAAGAAGGTCAGGCAGGAGGATGGAGGTGAAGGTCCGTCGGGGTGAGACCGTTTTCGGTTAAGATCTCCTCCTTTAACCTGTCAAGAATACGGTTGTAGAAGTAAATGCTGTGGAGGGATGCCAGCCTGCCCGCGAGGGTCTCGTTTGTCTTGAACAGGTGGCGTAGGTAGGCCCGTGTGTAGTTGCGACAGGTATAACAGTCGCACGCGGGGTCCAAAGGGGAGAAGTCTTCGGCATACTTTGCGGACTTCAGGTTTATCTTGCCCTCAGATGTGAAGACCGTACCCCGACGGGGGTTCCGTGTGGGGAGGACGCAGTCAAACAGATCCGCTCCTCTGATGGCGGCGTCGTAAACGTCCTCCGGGAGTCCCAACCCCATGACGTACCTGATCCCGTTCTCCGGCAGGATGGGAAGGACAACGTCAAGGATCCTGTTCCTCTCCTCCCGGCTTTCACCGAGGGCTAGACCCCCAACGGCGTACCCCTCAAAGCCCATTTCCATCAGCTCCTCGGCCGACCTTATACGTAGGTCCTCGTAAAGCCCCCCCTGAACTATGCCGAACTGCATCTGATAGGGGTGCTTGAGCCTCAGGAACTCCTCCCGGCTCCTCTTTGCCCATCGTGTGGTTATCTCAAGGGCCTTTTCCGTCTCCTCCCGGCCTGCAGGCAGTTCTATCGGATAGTCCAGGACCATGGCTATGTCCGAGCCGAGGGCGTTCTGTATCCGTACAGCCTTCTCCGGTGTCAGGAATATCTCCCTTCCGTCAACCGGGGACTTGAACCTCACCCCATCGTCCGTTACCCTGCGGAGCTTGGATAGACTGAACACCTGAAAACCACCGGAATCCGTCAGTACAAAACCCTTCCAGTTCATGAAAGCGTGGATACCACCGGCCTTCCTTATCAGCCCCTCCCCCGGTCTTAGATGCAGGTGATAGGTGTTGGCCACTATTATCCTCGTACCCACCTCGTAGAGTTCGTGTGGGCTGAGGCTTTTTACGGCGCCGTACGTGGCCACAGGCATAAAGGCCGGGGTTATGAGGCTACCTCTGGGTGTTCTCAGCAGACCGACGCGCCCCCTGTGTTTTCGGCTTTTGGCCAGAACCGTAAAGGAAAACTCCATCAACCCTTTATTCTACTTTGGTCGTTTGACGGCCAAGACTCCCACCTTAAAATCGCTTACCCCTATGGAAAGGGTGAAGATAGAGGTAAGGGATCTGAAGTTCTACTACAACGGAAAAAGGGTTCTCCACGGTATCAGCATGCCCATATACGAGAAAAGGATAACCGCGATAATAGGTCCATCCGGTTGTGGCAAAACCACGTTTATCAGGGTTCTGAACAGGATATACGAGACCGTAGAGGGGGCGAGGGCAGAAGGTGAGGTTTTGCTTGACGGTGAGAACATACTCTCAAAGAGTTATGACGTCATAGCCCTCCGTAGTAAGGTGGGTATGGTCTTTCAGAAACCCAACCCCTTTCCCAAGTCAATATACGAGAACGTGGCCTTTGGCCTCAGGATAAGGGGGATAAAGAAGAAGAGCGTTCTGGACGAGAAGGTGGAGGACGCCCTGAAGAAGGCCGCCCTGTGGGATGAGGTGAAGGACAGGCTGAACGATCACGCTTACTCCCTCTCCGGTGGTCAGCAGCAGAGGTTGTGCATAGCGAGGGCGCTTGCGGTTGAGCCTGAGGTCCTGCTCTTTGACGAGCCCACAAGTGCGATAGACCCCGTGGGGACGGCGAGGATAGAGGCCCTGATGAAAGAGCTCTCCAAGAACATAACCGTGGTTTTGGTCACCCACAGCATGCATCAGGCCGCCAGGATATCCGACTACACGGCGTTTTTCCACAGCGGCAACCTGATAGAGTTCGCCCCCACCCCTCAGCTCTTCACAAAGCCCAAGAACAAGTTGACCGAGGACTACATCACGGGGAAGTTCGGATAGTGGCGGCTGTACAATAGGGGGTCTTGGCCAAGCGACACTACCTCCTTGAAGGGGAGAGGAGACTCCGGCCGGAGGCGGGAAGGATAGCCGGCGTAGTGTGGTCCCCGTCCGGTGAGACCTTCGCCCCCCTCTCCGTAGACCTCGCCGTCTACGACCTCAATGGGAGAAGATTGCTCTATAAAAAACGTCCGTCCAGCGAGTACATCCACATCGGCGTCGCCCTCGTAGGGGGCTACGTTTTAGTGGGTAAGACCACGCCGGAGGTCTGGAGCCTTAGTACGGGTGAGGTCTTGAAGAAGTTGAAGGTGAGCATCTACTGGAGTTCGGGCATATCCGCCCCGTCCTTCTTCCTGTCCCAAGACGCCTCCCTCGTCGCCGCCGTCTCAAGGTTGGAGACCAGCGCCCACCGCTTCGCCGTATGGGATACCGGGACGTGGGATCCTGTGAAAAAGGGGTACATGGAGGGGGAGGGGAGGATCGTCTCCGTCGCCTTCTCGCCGAACAACTCCGTAATGGCCATGGGGGACGTCTTCGGGAACGTGCGGTTCGTGGAGATTAGAGGGAAGTCCCGCAGGTACGGTAGGACGCCCCTGCCCGGTGTATCCGCCGTCGTCTCCTGGGATAATTGGGAGAACGAGCCTTACGGGAATACCTACGTCGCGTGGAAGGGGGAGGAGCTTCTGGCCCTCTCGTGGGCGAAGTGGGGGACCTTGGCCGTCCCCGTCCTCTACGTCCTTGATGGCCAACGGCAGAGGGTTAGGGACGTCCTAAACCTCTACGATCTTTTCAAGGCCTACGCTGTCCAAGAGGTTTTGACGGGGACGTACGGCCTTCCGGAGCTTTCCCTTCAGGCCTTCAGAGGGGGATGGGCCGTCAGCGTTGGGAGTGCAACCCTCCTCCTTGACGACTCCCTCAATCCGCGGGGCGCAATGTGGGAGGGACCCGTGTCCGTCTCCCCCGACGGGAGGCACTACGTGATCTACGGTGAGCGCACAAGGGGGCTGCAGGTGTATGACCTTAAGACGGGTAAGGCTGTCCTGCCCTACGTACCCATCGGCGAGGTGAAGGGGGTCGCGTACCTCCCGGAGTGGATAACCTTCTCAACCTTCAGGGGGGAGGTGGCCTCCGTAAAGTACGACGGCGAAGATGTAAGAGGACACAGGGTGCCGGGGAGGGCTATAGGGGTGGCCCCATGGAGGGAGGGGACGGCCCTTGTCCTGACGTCCGTAGCCCCGGATCCGGACGAGATCCTTCTCTCCGGGGACACAGGTCGGGTTATGGCCCTCGTCCTTAACGGGGAAGGGTCGGCAGACGGGTACGCCCTTCAGGATCTCCCCCTCGTCTATCCGAAGGGGGCCTACGGGCCATCCATCCTGAAAGACGGGAGGTTTGAGAAGGTTGAGGTTAGCCTGCTATCCGTACCGGAGGGTGAAATATTCGCCGTCCTGTTCGGAGACAACGCCCACATCTACATCTATGGAAACGGCGAAGCCACGCTGAAGTACGGCTCCGTTTCGGCCTTTGGCTTCTATCGGGAGGGCTTTGTGGTCAGGAGGGAGGGGGAGGTGATAGAGGTAAGGTTCAACGGAGAGGAGGAGAGGCTCCCGGTGGGTGAGGACTCCTTCCCCGTCCACGCCCCCGGCTCTCCCGTCCCCGTCCTCGTATCCGGAGACTCCGTCTTCATAAACGGGGAGGAGGTCCCGTACGAGGTGGATACGGGTATCGTCTTCCTCCTCAAGCGGCTCGTCTTCGGAGGTCCTCCCTTCCTCCCGGCCCACTACGACGGGAAACGGAACACTCTCCTTATACCCTACGCCAACTACGTCCTCATCGTCCCCCTTGGCGGCTCACAACCGGAGGCGATAAAGTTGGAGGAGAGGGAGACGTCCTCGGAGTACGCCGTAGGGAGCGTATTCTGCCGCAAAAACACCCTCTACGGTCTTGAACTCGGCGAGATAAGGCGCTGGAGGAAGAGGGGGTTGAGATGTACTTAGACCTGCGACTCCGCCTTATGGGAGAGGAGGGCCTTAGGGAGATCCTCGGCGACCGGTTCATAAAGAAGGGCCGGGAGATTTCGGAAAAGGGGGAGGTCCTCTTCTACAACTCTACGGATACGGAGGCCTCTGCCGTCGTGTCGGGCTGCGATGTACGAGCCTCCTACGACTGGATGAGGGACAAGATAAGAGCGAAATGCGAATGCCACGGGAAGGCCGGGGCGTGTGAGCATGTGGCCGCCCTCCTCCTGACCGTCCTGAAGGAGGGGGAGAGGTACGAGGCCCTAAGTGAGAAACTCTCATCAACGGCCCTTAACGGGGACCTGGCCGTACCGGTTAGTCTTCCGGAGGTTAAGGCTACGTCCCTCGCCCTCTTCGTCTTCGGCGCTGACAGGGAAAAGATAGAGTCCATAGGGCTGGCTCGTTTCCTTGGGGTGATAGATCTGGCGGAGAGGATGGGGGTAAGGGACCCCGTGGCCGTAGGTACGGCGGCCGAGAAGGTCATAGACCTCTTCGGAGGGGAGCCGGAGGAGGCCGCAGAGCGTATCCTGAAGGACTACGGGGACGATGAGGAGGTTCTGACCGCCATCCTTAGGCTCCTCGTGCGCGCCTCGTATTTGGCCCCTACGGAGAGGATAACGGCCACCCTCCGGTTGTTGGCCGGACGTATGGGGAGATAATCATCACACCACCTCGCCGAGGACGAACGCACTCCTAAAACGTTTTAAAATTTCCTTTACGTATGTCCTCCGGACTACAAAGACGAAACCCACACCAAGGTTGAAAACCCTTCTCGCCTCCTCATCGGGTATATCCCCCTCCCTGAGTACAAAGCGCATCACCCTGGGGATCTTCAACCTGTCCCAGTGTATTTCCACCCCTCTGCCGTCCGTGGCCCTAAGGACGTTTTCCGTTATACCTCCACCCGTGATGTGCGCCCCTCTTTTTGCGTTAAACTTCAAAAACATCTCCCTACCCACCCTCCAGTACAACCTCGTGGGTTTCAAAAGTAGCTCTGCGAGGGGTCTCCTCCCGGCCTCCGTATAAACGCGCGTTATGTTGAGGTTGCGCGTCCGCAAGACCTTTCTTATCAGGGAGAATCCGTTGGAGTGGAAACCCGACGAGGGAAAGGCTATCAAAACGTCTCCAGACCTTACCCTTTCAAGCCTCCCTTTGATGGGTGTTCCCACTCCAAAACCCGCCACGTCAAACACACCCTGGGGTAGCATGTCGGGGAGCTCGGCCGTTTCACCTCCCACCAACTTTGCCCCCACCTTTCCACACGCCTCTATCACGCCCTCAAGCAGGGGTTTGGCGACTTCGGGGTTGAGCCTACCCGTGGCGTAGTAATCCAAGAAAAACTCGGTTTTACCTCCGTCCGCCAGGATGTCGTTTGAGACCATGGCCACCAGGTCCTGTCCTATCCACTTCAACACCTCCGATTTGCCGGTTTTTTTGTAATATTCAAGGGCGAGGAGTATCTTCGTCCCCACACCGTCCACGGATAGAAGTATCACCCGATCCCCCAGAACCACCCTCGCGGAAAAGGAACCGATCCCTTTGGTTTTACCCTTCAACCATCCGATCAGCTCCTCGGCCCTTTCCATGGAAACACCGGCATCCTCGTACCTCATAGCACACCTACGAGTTCCAGATAGCTCCCCGTTTCCCCTATGCTATATCCGAAGGCCTTGGTCCCCTTTCTGAACACGAGTTTCTTGCCCGTGTCGTCCTCAAAGGTTATATCAACCCCCCTTTCAACACCCCTGCTTATGGCAAAGGAGAGGACGAAGGGGAGGACATCATCCGAGTTTTCATCTATCATCAGTATATCCTTGGGGTCGGTGTGGTTGAGGAGGTGGTGGAAGTGCCCGTTTCCGAGGAGGACTATACGGGGAGACCTCGGACTCTCCCTGTTGACATGGAGCAACTCGTATATCATACCCACGCTGAGCATCTGATCCATAAAGGACCTCAGGGTTTCAAACCTAAGGGAGAGGGTTTCGGCCGTCTCCCTGTACTTGAACCTCCCCTTGGCACTCCTCGCCACGTGGGAAAGCACGTTTTTAAAGAGGGATTTCTCCCTTATATCGTAAAACTCGTGCATGAGGGAGTACATCCCCCTGAGCATGGCGTAAAACCTCCTCTCGGGGGGGAAGGCTATCACATGCCTCCAAAAATAAGCTCTCAGGCGCCTCAGGAGTGCCTTTCCGTATCCCCTCAGCACGCTCAGGGCCCTTTCAACGTCCCCCTCCCAGAAGGCCTCCTTTACCTCCCCAGGTGAGGGGGTATCCGGATAATACGTCAGGTACGCCCTGAAATCCCTTTCCGGTTTTACGTTGTAAACCAAGAGGACGGTATACGAATCGTCTATGAACTCCCTAAGCACATCCTCCTTTATCCACTGGGCGGCGTTTACGACCAAAAGGTGGCGCTCGCTGGCCCCGTGTAGCCTACTGGTGTAGAAGTCCAAGGCGGTTTCAAACGCATCGGGAGGGAACTCCACGCGGCTCAGGTCAAGGAAGAGGGCGGAATACTGCCCCCACCTTTTACTCCATCCGTAGCACAGGGCTTTTAAGCTCTCGGATTCAACACCCCCCACGGGTATCCAAAACCTCTGAACGCCCGGAGTATCCCGCAGGGGTATCAAACGCGGGGGAGGGGAGACCTCCTTACCTATCCACCACGGGTTATCTGCGAACAAAAGGTCTGCTACCATACTTGGCCCTGTAATACTCTATGGTCTTTAAAAGCCCATCTTCCAGCGGGGTTTTGGGTCTCCATCCGAGCGATTTGATCTTATCCCACTTCAGGGCGTACCTCCTGTCGTGTCCTGGTCTGTCCTTTACGAAGTTCATGAGGCTGTGGGGTTTACCCATCATACCGAGAATGGTCTTTACGAGCTCCCTGTTCTCAAGCTCATCGTCCGTAGCCACGTGGTATATCTCGTATACATCCCCCCTTTCATAAACGTCCAAAACGGCCGTGGCGACGTCCTCCGCGTATATCCAAACCCTCCTCTGCCTTCCATCCCCGTATATGGGTATGGGAAGGTTTTCAAGGGCGTTCTTTATGATCTTCGGAACGAACTTTTCAACGTGCTGACGTGGTCCGTAAGCGTTTGTGGGTCTCACGATGGTTATGGGTGTGCCGTAGGTGTTGATGTAGCTCTGGGCGAAATGCTCCTGCGCGGCCTTAGCCGCGGCGTAGGGGTTTCGGGGCTTGAGCGGATGATCCTCCGAGGCGTAACCTTCCATCACCTCCCCGAGAACCTCATCGGTTGAGACGAGTAAAAACTTCCCCGTCTTACCCTTCACCCTCCTGAAGGCGTCTACGGTGCTGTGGAAACCTATGACCTCCGCCCTTATAAAGTCCCAGGCGTCCTCTATTGACCTATCCACGTGCGTCTCCGCTGCGAGGTGTATTACACCCCCGACGTATCCCATGAGGGATTTCATCAGCTCGTAATCCTCCACGGAGGATATTATTACCAGGACGTCCAAATCCGACTCCAGAAACCTCTCCACCTCCCCCGGCACGTCCTCCACAACCTCGTAGTCGGGAGTTCCCACCGGAGATACGAGCGGATAGGCGTTCAGGCCGTGGACAACCCTTATAACACCCCAAACGTTCCTCTGACGGGGTACGAGAAACCTCGTTTTCAGGGATGAGAGGTTTTCCGGGTCCGCGGCGTACGTAAAAGCGTCCACGACTACAACCCTGTAGCCGCGTCTCACGGCCTCCTCAACCGTCCAGCTCCCCAAGAAACCAAGGCCTCCTGTGATGAGCAGCGGGTCCTTCAACTAAAACACCCCTCCTTTGGAGTGGGAATTATACACCTGAGAGTGACGGCACGGCAACAGCATCCGGCTTACAATTCTGCCCTCATGGTTAGGACACGGTTTGCACCTTCCCCCACGGGTTACCTCCACGTGGGCGGGGCGCGGACGGCCATATTCAACTACCTCTACTCCCGCCACACCGGTGGGAAGTTCCTCCTGCGGATAGAGGACACCGACAGGCAGAGGTACAAACCGGAGTGGGTGGACGCCATCCTTGAGGGTCTGAAGTGGCTCGGCCTTGATT
>JALWZG010000046.1 GCA_027002825.1 Caldifarciminota bacterium | reverse complement strand
CCCCGAACAGGTGCTGCGGACGAAAGGAGTCCCCATCCCACCGCCTTACGACCCCCCACCCTTTCCCGCTGGAAGATCTCACGTACAGGGAAACGTCTTCCCCACTCCCTATCACATACTTGCCCAGACTGTGCCTTTCGGCCAGATCTCTAACGAACCTGTGCAGAGAGCTAAGGTCACTTATTTTGGTCTCCTTCGCCGGTATGGAGAGTACATAAGCATAAGTTTCAAACCCCTCGCCCACGCCCTTTATCGCCAGAACGCGCAACCTTTCGGCCCCTATATCTAAAAGCACCTGCCCCATAATCCTCCGGGCCTCCTGAGGGACCTCACCCTTCCCCTTCCACACGACCACGCTTGCGAACGCTTTGCTCCCCTTCACCCTTTTCCACAGACAGGAGGAACCTCTCTCCCACTTCCCTATGGGGCAGAAGGGAATAGCACCACCTAACATCAGTTCAACCATGCGATCTATATCCTCTTTGACTGTGCGTTTGAGCATAACGGGAGATTACGGTCGTTGTCCGTTGACAGTATGTGGGCGATTACTCCTCCAACACCTCCATAAGCCGACGCCTGTTGGGAAAGGTCTCCTTCAGGTACTTCAGGGTGCGTTCGTACTCCTGCGGGGAGATCTCTCGCATCAGCTTCAGGAGTTCCGCCACCTTCGGGTATAGGCTCCACCTCCGGCCGGAGGCTATCTGCACCGCCTCCTCCCTTATTATGGGCAAGGCGGCCTCACCTATGCGTTTTGCGTTCCTGATGACGAGGGGGGTGAGGACCTCCCTATCCACCATCTCCTTCAACTTCGGCAGCTCCTCCGGCGAGACCTCGGCGACGTAGTGCGCGTACTCCTCCGGCGAAAGGCTCTTCAGGAGCCGCTCTAAGTCGGCGAAGGTCTCCTCCGGTACGAAGTCCTTCAGGGCGAGGAGCATTGAGGCCGTAGGTCTCCTTGAGAGGAGTTTCAGGGCCACGTCCGGCTCACCGCCAACCTGTAGGTAGTAGAGGACGAGGGGAGGGTAGAGTCCGAACCTGTCCATGCACTTCCTCGCAATCTCGCGGGCCTTCTTCTTGGGCAGGAGGGTGTTCAGGAGGTAGTCAAGGCAGGCGTCGGCGCTGGAGAAGGAGAGCCTCTCCGGTACCACCTCCCCCTCAACCCTCACGAGGTCGTAGGGTACCCCCTCGTCGACCGCCCTCACCCTCTCCTCCTCCGTAAGGAGGTCCCCGAAGTTCAGGCCCGGCAGCTCGCACCCGTTAGAGGTAAGGGCCTCGTGGATGTACCGGAGGTACCGCACCTTATCCTCCGCTCTCCTGACGATCCCCCTCAGGGCGACCCTCAGGGTGTGGGGGCAGGGGACTCCCCTCTTCTTGAACGCCTCTATGACCCTCTCTACGAAGCCCTCGGCCCTAAAGGTGTCGTATATCACGGGGACGAAGGGGAGGAGTCCCGTAAGGGGGGACGGGTCCCCGTACTTCTCAAAGCGGAGCAGTGTCATCTCCGACCCCTCCATCAGGGCCTTCTTTACGTTCTCCGGTAGGTAGTCCATCAGCAGCTCGGCCATCTCCTCCCTGTGGAGCCTCATGACTATCTCCCTCACCTCCGGTCCCCCCTTCCTCTTGAGGATGAGGAGGGAGGCGTATATGTGTTTGCAGGGTGGGTCGGAGCGGCAGGTACACATGCCGAGGAGGGTGTCCCCGTCGTAGGAGAGGGTTATGGAGTAGGAGTCGGCGAGTTGGCCGGAGGACCTGAAGTGGGCGGTATGTGGCATTACGTCCGTCGCGACGACCTTCCCACAGGAGAAGTACTCCTCTCCCCTGCGTTTCACCGGGGACGAGAACTCCGCCTCTATCCTGTCCCACTCCTTCTCAATCACCTCCTTGAGGCCCTTTCTACCCGGTACGTTCAGGTGTAAAAACCCCATTGTTCCGTTATCCTAACGGCGCAGGATAACCTTACCCTCTCTACCGATGTATATCCCCCTTCCCCCGACGAACGGTCTACGTCGCCCGGAGGCGTCGTATACGGCACTGCCGGAACTCCCGCGCGGCATCTCCCCCACGCTTAGAGCTGTACTGTCTTGGCCGAGTACACCGCAGGATGTCCCCGTATTCGTGGGGGAGTCGTACACCGAATACCTCTGTCCGGGCGGTACGCTCGCCCCCTCGTTCTCAATTATGAACTCCATGCACCCGTCGTTATCAACGTCGGATACGGTTGAGCCGTCCCCGCTGTTATCCCTGTAGAAGAGGAGGGTTCCGTCGTAAGAGTATATGAAAGCCCTGTTGGGGTAGTACCGGAATACGCTATCGGTCGTTATAAGGATCTCTAAACCGGGGGCGCCGGGGTAGATGTCGGCCGCCACCATGCCCCAGTAGGGGTTTACGCCCGTCTTGGGAGACGTGGAGAAGGCCTGCTCAAGGGTACCGTTGAGGGCGTTGAGTACGCGTATGTTCCCATCAACATCCCCCACGACCACTTCAAGCGTATCGTCCCCGTCCACATCGGCGAGTACGGGCGTGGTGCGAACCCCCGCCGGCATGGAGTAGGTCCACAGGGTACTTCCGTCATCCCCGCTCAGGGCCACGACCTTACCCGTGCCGAGGGTGGCGACCACTACGTCCGCCCTGCCCGTGCCGTCCAGCTGCCCCATAACCGGAGACGCCCAGATGCTGTCACCGAGGGAGATGGACCACAGGAGGCCCCCGGAGAAGTTGAGGGAGTACACCGTACCGGCGAAGGATGAGAAGACCAGATAACCGTTGTCAAGGGCGGGGGTAGTGCGGACGTCCCCGTCAGCACCGAACTTCCAGATAGGGACTCCGCTTGAGCCGTCCAGAGCGTAGAGGGTGTCGTCGTCGCACCCGATCAGAACGTCCATATCCCCGTCCCCGTCCAAGTCGTAGGCCGTAGGGGAAGACGTACTCAGACTGGATGTGCTGAGGGTGTAGGACCACTCAAGCGTTCCGTCCGCTCCCCTGAGGGCCATAACCCTCACGGGGCCGCTTATATCCCGCGTGCGGCTTACGGCGACCACCTCCACGTCTCCGTCGTTGTCAATATCGGCGAGGAAGGGGGTGACGTCCAAACCCATATCAAGGGAGTAGTACCACAGGGGGTTTCCGGTGGCGCCGTCAAAGGCGCAAACGTGGTCGTAGGCCTGTACCACCACCTCGTTCTTACCGTCCCCGTTGACGTCCTCCACGGCGAACTGGGCGTACGTACTGGCGTCGGTCAGGGAAGAAGACAGGAGGAGGCAATCCGTCCTGTAGGCCTCGGTGAACCCCCCGCTGTAGTCCCCCTTCATGGCCTGAAAGTTGGTGTTGAAGAACCCGCCTCCGGCCTTGGGCCAGGTGTTGACGGAGACCGTAAACCGAACGTTTCCCGTTAAGAGGATCACGACCACCGCCATGGGACACCAATATTTTAAGGGAGAACCAACGGCCGCACGTTTCCCCCCGATAATACAAGCGTGAGAGGAAGAGTTGCGAGTTCCATCGCGTCTGTTATCACGCTGGCGGCCTTACTCGGAGCCTGCAGCACTGAGGCCGGAAGGCACGGGGGGATGATGAGAGGGAGGATGATGGGAGGTCGCATGATGGGCCACATGGACAAGGTCAGCATTAAGAGGCACAGACTTTACATGCACGCAGGCCTGCCCGCGGAGTACGCAGGTAAGAAAAACCCCTACAAACCCTCGCCGGAGCTGATAAAGAGGGGAGAGGAGATATACGTCCAGCAGTGTAAGGCGTGCCATGGGGAAGACGGCAGAGGGGACGGCCCGGCCGCCAAGGGTCTGGATCCCAAACCCTCCGATCTCTCCTTCATAATGAAGCGGCGCATAGCCACGGACGAGTACCTCTTCTGGACGATAGCAGAGGGTGGAAAGCCCATAGGAAGCGCCATGCCCGCCTACAAGGGGATCCTGAGCGAAAAGGACATCTGGGCCGTAATCCTGTATTTAAGGGAGAGGTTCGGGAGGTAGAGGCACTCCAAACGTCCATCCCTCTTAAAATACCCTACTGAGATGTTCATCCTCTCCTATGTCGCCCTGAACTCGGCGTCTCTTGAAGAGCTCAGAAAGGTCTTTCCGGGGACACTGGCGGACAGCGTTTACAAGTACAGGCAGAGGTTTGGAGGGTACAGGAGTTTTTACCAGCTCCTTGAAGTTCCCGGTATAACGCCTGAGATCTTCAAAAAGGTGAAGGACAGTCTTATACTCTACGCCCCAGAGGACAGGGAAGAGAGCAGGAGTCTGGGAGCAGCCCTGAGCCAGATAATTTCACTCAGGGCATCGGAAGAGGCCCCCTCGGATATAAGCCGGGCCTACTGGCTGTTCCTGGGGGGAAACCCCGTAGACGTGAACAGGGCAAACCTCTTGGAACTGGCAAATCTGCCGGGGGTTTCTCTGAAGGATGCCGTAAAGGTCGTCCAGTGGAGGAAGTACACCAGGATAAAATCCCGCAGGGATCTGAGGTGGACCCCCGGACTGACACTCTACGGCTACAGGAACCTCCGGCGGTATATCACCTACAGGCACACGTACAAACCCTTCAGGGCTTTCATATTCGCCCACGGGTACGTAAGCAACTACGCCTATGACCCCTCCTCCTTCTTCGCATCCTCCATAAACGAACTGGAAGACACATCGGGCCTCGGAAGGAACGTCCAGCTCATGAAGGAGGCGGGCTGGAGCGATGAGGCCATATCCAGACTCCTCAAGCGGCTCAGGGGTGAGGCGAGCGATATAAGCTCCCTACCCAGGCCCAGAAGCACCCTGAGGGGGATGTTCAAGCTGTGGGACAGGCTTGACGTCGGCTTTTACCACTACGAGGGCTACAGAACCTACAGAAAGGTTTACGCCGGCCTCACCCTTCCCCACGTAAGGGTTTTGGCGGGGGATTACAGATTCTCTTTTGGAAACGGCCTGATATTCACTTCATCGGAGAACCTATCGGACAGGGTTTACTGGAACACCGTGGGCCTCATGCCGGATATACTTTACGGGGATGCCTTTAAACTGAGGGGTGTCGGTGTGTGGGGGAGCTACAGGGGATTCTCCCCGTTTTTCATATTCTCACGGGACAAAAAGGACGCCGTTGTTGATACGGCCGAAAGGCCGCTCTTCTACTACTCTTCCGAATTCCTGCCATCCCTCTTCAGGGACAGGATAGACGAGAGGATCTTGGGCGGAGGTCTGAACTACATAAGCGATAACGGTCTCGGGCTGGGGTTCATGGCCTTTCAGATAGACTACGCCCAACCCTTCAGCGGGGATTGGGGAAGTGTGGCCGTTCCCTTTTACTCGTCAACCTTCAACGGAGGGTACAGGTACGACCCCTCTTTTCATATAGACACGGGCAAAACCCACAGGTTTGCCGGCATAACCTACAGCGCAGTTTTCGGGGACTTCGTCCTGAGGGGAGACGTGGCCACCAATCTGAGGCACAAAAAACCGTCTTTTCTGACGATCCTGAGGTACGTAGGTGAGACGAGGAGCCTTGATTTCGTCTACAGGAGCTACGACCCCACCTACTGGAACCCCTACGCCAGACCCTTCAAGGAGGACAACAGGTTTGAGAGGACGGACTTCCGGTACTCCTACCGCCTTTTGGACCCCCTCGCCACCAACCTCGCGGACCTTCCCCTTCCAAAACCCGAGAGGGGTTTCTTCTTCCAGATAAGGGACAGGCTCTTTCAGGACATAATACTCCCCAGGGTCTATCTGGACGTGTGGGAGGACCTCACGGACGGCATGTGGAACAGGCGGCTGCACGCCGAACTGGAGTGGAGGGTCGTATGGGCGCTCCGCCTCAGGGTCTGGAGGAGGTGGCTTGAGAGGACGGACATGAGGTACGGAAAACCCTTCAAGAGCAGGTCCGTGGAAACCGCCCTCAGGACGTTCGTAATAACGGATGCCCAATCCGTCCTGGGTATAGAGGCCAAACTCTCCCAGTACTCCTCCGACAACACCAACATACCACCGGGAAACGGCACGCTTCTGAACGTCTTCTACAGCACGGATCTCATAAGGTGGGAGATGAGGTTTCAGGTGGGCGCGAGCGTCTGGACCAGCAACGGCTACTCCCTCTGGGTGTTTGAGGATGACGGCATAGACTTCCTCTACAACAGGGGAAGCAAGTTTTACATCTCCCTCTCCAGGTCCGTAGGCAGGAACGCCTTCCTCAGGTTAAAGGTGAAGTACAAGCGCCAGTACAACGACGGCCAATCCCTCATCTCTTCAACGGGAGAACCCATAAACGTGGGTCTGGGAAAATACGAGTACTTCATCACGTATGGCGATTTCGCCATCACGTTTTAGCATCGGACTTTTAACCCTCTCGCTGCTCTCTTACGGATGCGGCGAAAGGGTGGAGACCTGTCCGTGTGAGGTCGTGGCGGCCCTTGAGTTCGGACGTGTCAAAAAGCTGTACTCCGACATGCCCGATTTTGTCGCCTACGGCAGGTACAGGTTCAGGTTCATGTTCGCCAGCAACAGCGGAAACTTCAAGATGTTCAAACTCTCGGACAGCGTATTCGTCAAACTCCAGGACGGGAGAACCTTCATACTGCCGTGGGATTCCCTCATGGGCCTAAACCTAAAGGCCAGACGGGTTGTCCACGTTGGCGATACGACAGTCTTAAGGGACAGCCTGCTTGAGGTCAAGATCTTTCAGGACAAACTGCTCTACCTCAAGGCACGGGGTGTTGAAATGAGGCTCTCGGAGTACTCATATGAGCCTTTTTACCACCCGCGGAAGATGCTCGTGCGTTTCAGAGGGGCCACTGTGGACCTCAGGATAGACAGCGTTTTCCCACTTGATTGACAGACCCAACCTTAAAATATCCGGCAATGGTCCCAAGGGAGGTTGAAAGCTTCAGGGAATACGTCAGATCCGTGGCTGAAAGCATAAGACCCCATGCCATGACGGTTGATAAAGAGGACAGGTTTGCCAGGGAGAGTGTGGAAAAGGTGTTTGAGGCCGGCCTCGGGGGTGTGATAATACCGCGGGAGTACGGTGGGCTGGGCCTCTCAACCTTGCACTACGTCGTATTCATAGAGGAGCTGACAAAGGCCTGCCCTTCCACGGCCGTCACGTTCGCCGTCACATCGGGTCTGGTGGCAAACTTCCTCATAAACTTCGCTTCGGAGGGTTTGAAAAAGGAGTACCTTCCCAAGCTCTCAACGGGTGAGAACATAGGGGCCTTCGGCCTCACAGAGCCGTGCTGCGGTTCGGATGCGGGTGCCCTGCGCACGCGGGCGGAGGAGGTTGAAGGCGGTTTCAGGATAACCGGACAGAAGCAGTTCATAACCAACGCCTCTGTCGCCGATTTTGTGATAGTGATGGCCAAAACCGATCCCGAAAGGGGTAAAAAAGGTATAACGGCCTTCCTTGTGCCTACCGGGAGTGAGGGTTTTCACATCCTAAAGGACGAGGACAAACTCGGATGGAGGGGATCCGTCACGTCCGCCATCTCCCTTGACGGGGTTTTTGTGCCTTACGAGAGGGTGATAGGAAAGAGGGGGGAGGGTTTCAAATACGCCCTCGCATCCCTTGATGCCGGAAGGATAGGTATAGCCGCCATGGGGGTCGGAACCATCGCGAGAGCATTTGAACTCGCAAGGGATTACGTCCTGAAAAAAGGACTTGAAAAGGACCAGAGGTATTCCTTCAGGGTCGCCGACCTCCTCTCCATGCTTGAGGTTGCAAGGGAATACACCTACAGGGCTGCCAAGGTGAAGGACTCAGGCGTGAGGTACACCAGGTACGCAGCCGTTGCCAAACTCGTGTCCTCGGAGTTTGCCATGAAATCGGTGAACATCCTCCTGGATATCATGGGGCCGGACGGTGTGGTGTGGGGTGAAGCCGAACGTCTGTGGAGGGATACGAAGATTCTGGAGATCGGGGAGGGTACGAGCGAGATACAGCGACTCGTCATAGCGAGGGAGGTGTTGTGATGTTCAGCGTGGATCCCACCCTGACCGTGGTGTACCTTTCCCTGACCTATCTGGGTACACCTTACAGGTTCGGAGGCACGGACAGCACGGGGTTTGACTGCAGCGGTTTTGTGGGAACGGTTTTGAAGAAGCTGGGCTACTCACCCCCCAGGACGGCGTCCGCCATGGCGGAGTGGGCAGAACCCGTCCCGCTTGACAGCATAAAACCGGGAGACCTCCTCTTCTTTGACTACTACAAGAAACCCATAGGACACGTGGGGATATACGTGGGGGACGGCAAGGTTGTACACGCCTCGTCAAAGAGGGGTGTTGTGATCGATCCTTTGAGGTGGCACAGGAAACACCTCGTGAAAGCGGGAAGGGTACCTATACCCTACAGGATAACCCTTACACTTGACAGACCGGTCTTTCCGTAAAGGTGCTGAAATCAAAGGGAAGGGGAGGCCTCAATCTATGACCTCCCCGCACTTCTTGCAGTACCTCACCTTGCGGCCGTCCTCAAGGAAACGGAAGCCAACGCGGGTGGGCTGCCCGCACTTGGGACACACCAACATCAGCTTGGAGACGTATATCGGGGCGGGTACCTCCTCAACCTGGCCCTCCTGTCGTCCGTGCCTCTTCCCCCTGTGCCTCTTTACGAGGTTCACCCCCTCAACTATGGCCCTACCCTTACGGGGGAACATCCGCATCACCCTACCCTGATGCCCCTTCCACTTTCCGGAGAGGACTATGACGATATCCCCGCGCTTTATCTTCTGGGCCATCACAGTACCTCCGGTGCGAGGGAGACTATCTTAAGGAAGCCCTTGTCGCGCAGCTCACGGGCCACGGGTCCGAAGACGCGGGTCCCCTTAGGCTCGCCGGCCTGGTTTATGAGGACGACGGCGTTGTCCCCGAAGCGGATGTAGGAGCCGTCCCTCCGGCGGATCTCCTTCTTGGTACGGACGATTACGGCCTTGTGGACCTCCCCCTTCTTGGCGGAGGCGTTGGGTATGGCCCTCTTTATGGAGACCACCACCACATCGCCGACGTTGGCGGCCACCCTTCCCCCCCTGCGTCCGCTCCCCTTAAGCACCTTGATTATCAAGGCCTCCTTGGCCCCGGTGTTGTCGGCCACGACGACGTAAGAAAGTTCAGGCAGATTCCTCATTTTGCAGTACCTCCTTCGCTATCTCCTCAAGGACGGGCGCCTTGCGGAGTATCTTGACGAGCCTCCACCTCTTGAGCTTGGAGAGAGGCCTCGTCTCCATCACCTCAACCAGGTCCCCTACCTTGCTCTCGTTGTTCTCATCGTGGACGTATATCTTCTTGCGCACCTTTACGTACTTCCTGTACTTGGGGTGCATCTTCATCCTGTAGATGGCCACGACGCGGGTCTTGTTCATCTTGTCGCTGACGACTATGCCGCGGAGGACCTTCCTCCTCCCCCTGTGTCCCTGACTGCTCATAGCTTTACCCCCTTCTCACGGAGTACCGTCAGTACCCTCGCTATTTCCCTGCGGTAGTACCTTACCAAGTTGCGATCCTCAAGCTGTCCGAGGGCCTTCTTGAAGCGGGCGTCCCGGAGCTGGGCGCGGAGTACCCGGAGCCTCGCCTGAAGCTCGTCTATGCTCATAGCCCTTAGGTCCTTGGCCTTGGTGGGCTTCATCTCCCGACCTCCTTGGTTGAGACTATCTTGGTGCGGACGGGGAGCTTGGAGGCCGCGGTCTTGAGGGCCTTGATGGCGTCCTCTTCCTTGGCGCCGGCAATCTCAAAGAGGATGGTACCGGGCTTTACGACGGCGTACCAGGCGTGGACGTCCCCCTTACCGCCTCCCATACGGACCTCTGCGGGCTTCTTGGTGTAGGGCCTGTGGGGGAAGATGCGGATCCAGAGGCGGGCCTTCTTGCCAACGGCACGGACTATGGCAACGCGGGCGGCCTCTATCTGCCGGGCGAAGACCCTACCCCTGTCTATACTCTTCAGGGCGTAGTCGCCGTACTCTATGCGGTTCCCGGCCGTGGCCACCCCCTTGAGCTTGGCCCTGTGCTGCTTCCTCCACTTCACACGGCGGGGCTGCATCATGGCTTCACCTCCTTCTTACCGCGGAGGATGTCCCCCTTGTATATCCAGACCTTCACCCCGATGGTTCCCCACTTGGTGAAGGCGGTGTCGTACCCGTAGTCTATGTTGGCACGGAGGGTCTGGAGGGGTACCCTTCCCTTGATGTACCACTCCTTACGGGCTATCTCGGCCCCGCCTATGCGTCCCTTCACCTGTACCCTTATCCCCTTGGCGCCCATCCTCATGGCGGAGTAAACCGCCCTCTTCATCAGGCGGCGGTGATAGACTCGCTGCTCAAGGCGACGGGCTATGTTGTATGCCACGAGCTGGGCGTCAAGTTCGGGGTGGGTTATCTCCTGATGCTCAACGAATATCCTCTTCTCCGGCCCCCCGAAGGTCTTGTTCAGGGCCTCCCGGAGTCCCTCTATGTTCTTTCCGCCCTTACCGATTATCACACCCGGACGGGCGGTGTGTATGGTGACGTGCACGTTCAGGCCCACACGGTTTATGGTTATCCGGGAGATCTGGGGGTCGTTGGGGAGCCTCCTGTAGTACTCGGTTATGAACTTCCTTATCTGGTAGTCCTCAAGGAGGTTCTGGACGTACTCCTGCTTGGTGTCTGCGTACCAGATTGACTGCCAGGGCCTGAAGTACCCCGTCCTAAGTCCGATAGGGTTGGCTTTCTGACCCATTACTTACCCTCCTTTCTGCTATCGGGCAGGACCACTACGGTTATGTGGGAGGTCCTGCGCCTGAATATTCCGTTCCCTCCGAAGCGGGCGGGCTTCACCGCGGGCTTGGGTATCTTCCACATCGGTCCCCTGTCCACCTTCACGATGGCTATGCGGAGGTAGGGGTAGAGGTCGTCTACGCTCTTGTCGGGGGCGAACTTGTCCCTGTAGGAGGCGACGGCCGCCCGGAGGACCTTGCGCATTATGCGGGCGCCCTTCTTGGGCGTGAACTGGAGGACGTAGTCGGCCTCCTGTACGTTCATCCCCTTTACGAGGTCGGCGATGAGCTTCATCTTCTTGGGGGATATCCTGGCCCTGCGGAGGGTAGAGTACCCACCTACGGCCTTCCACTCCCTCTTGGTGAGCTGTCCGAAGGGTCTAACCTTCATTTCCTACCCGCCTTCTTGCCCTCTTTGTCCTTATGCCCTCCGAACTTGCGGGTGGGGGCGAACTCTCCGAGGCGGTGTCCAACCATCTCCTGGGTGACGTAGACGGGTATGAAGGTCTTGCCGTTGTGGACGAGGAAGGTCAGGCCTATGAACTCCGGCAGGATCATAGACGCCCTGGACCACGTCTTTATGGGGGTCTTGTCCCCCTTCTCCAGAGCCTTACGCACCTTCTTAAGCAGCTTGGGATGTACGTACGGCCCCTTCTTCAGGCTTCTGGCCATATCTTCACTCCTTTGATCCGTATCCTATCCTCCGACGCTTGACGATGAAGGTGTCGGAGGGCTTCCTCTTTCTGCGCGTCTTAACGCCGCGGGCGATCTTACCCCAGGGCGTCTTCGGTATCTTACCCTTGGTGCGGCCCTCACCGCCTCCGTGGGGGTGGTCTACGGGGTTCATGGCGACGCCCCTGACGGCGGGACGGCGTCCGAGCCAGCGGTTTCTACCAGCCTTACCGAGGGTGACGTTCTCGTGGTCCACGTTGGAGACCTGTCCGACGGTGGCGTAGCAGTTGTGGTGAAACTTCCGGATCTCCTTTGAGGGGAGCTGGACGTATATCCAGTTCTCGTCCTTGGATAGGATGGTGGCGTAGGTGCCGGCGGCCCTCACCAGCTGGCCGCCCTTACCCGGTATTATCTCAAGGTTGTGGATGGGCGTTCCCTCCGGTATCTTCTCAAGGGGTAGGGCGTTCCCTATCTTTATGGGGGCGTCCGGTCCGGCTATCACCTCGTCCCCCACCTTCAGGCCCTCCGGGGCCAGTATGTACCGCTTCTCCCCGTCCCTGTAGGCCACCAGGGCTATGAAGGCCGTCCGGTTGGGGTCGTACTCTATGGACTTCACTACGCCGGGAACGCCCACCTTGTCGTGGCGCACAAAGTCTATGATGCGGTACTTCCTCTTGTTGCCTCCGCCCCTGTGGCGGACGGTTATCTTACCCTGATTGTTCCTCCCGGCCTTCTGCTTCTTGGGCCTCGTTAAGGACTTCTCCGGCTCCTCCTTGGTCACGTAAGCGGAGTAGTCTATGACGCTCATCCAACGGCGGCCGGGAGTGTAGGGTTTGTACTTCTTAACAGGCATATCACACCCCCAGGTCTATCCTGTGGCCCTCGGCCAAGGTCACGATGGCCTTCTTGTACCTGCTCGTGCGTCCCATGATGCGACGGCGACGGATGTCCCTGCGGGGCTTGGGTTTGTAGTTCATCGTGTTGACCTTGACGACCTTGACCCCGAATATCTTCTCAACGGCCTCCTTTATCTGGTGCTTGTTGGCGTCGGGATGCACTATGAAGGTGTATTTGTTGTACTTATCACGGAGATTCAGGGCCTTCTCCGTAAGGACCGGCCTTATCAGTACCTCCTCGTAAGAGAGTTTCATAGCAGCCTCTCCTTCAGTTTATCTATCGCCCCATCCTCGGCGACCACGTAGTCGGCCCAGAGGACGTAGTAGGTATTGAGCTGGTCTGCGTGGAGGACGCGCACGTCGGGGATGTTGCGGGCGGAGAGGTAGAAGGTACGGTTGTAGTCCTTCGGTACGAAGAGGACGTTCTTCCCGACCAGACCTACGCTCTTGAGGAAGTTGTAGACGGTCTTGGTCTTGGGCTGCTCCAGGCTCATGCTCTCAAGCAGGAGCAGACGATCGTTCTGCGCCCTGTCGGCGAGGGCCATGCGGAGGGCGAGCCTCTTGGCCTTCTTGGGCATCTTTATGTAGTACTCTCTGGGTCTGGGGCCGTGGGCCTTCCCTCCTCCCACGAATATGGGGGCGTACCTGTCCCCGTGCCTGGCCCTACCCATGTGCTTCTGGGGCCATATCTTCCGGCGGGAGCCTTTCACCTCGCCGCGGGTCTTGGCGTGATGGGTCCCCTGCCTCTGGTTATACAGGTAGGCCCTGACGGCCTCCCACAGTAGGTGGCCGTTGGGCTTTATTCCGAAGAAGTCTTCGGGGAGGTCCCGCTCGCCCTTCTTCTCTCCGGTGATGCTGTAGATAGGGGCCTTCATCGCTTATCACCTCCGTACTTGTAAACGGCCGGCCTGACGAAGACGTAGGCGCCCCTGTGTCCCGGAACACCGCCCTTGACGAGGAGGAGGTTGTCGTCGGGGTATATCCGCACGAGCTTGAGGTTGAGGATGGTGACGGTCTCGTTCCCGTAATGACCGGCCATCTTCTTGCCCTTCCACACCCTACCGGGGTAGGTGTGCTGACCTATGGACCCCGGCCTCCTGTGGAACTTGGATCCGTGGGCGGCTGGGCCTCCCGAAAAGTCCCACCTCTTCATCACCCCCGTGAAGCCCCTCCCCTTGGTCTTGCCCTGTACGTCCACCACCTCTATCCCGTCAAAGAGGGCGGCCCCGAGGGAGGAGCCTACGGGGTACTTATCTAACTCGTCCGTTTTGAACTCGTAGAACTTAGTGGGATACCTTTCCCTTTCGCCCAGCGCCCCCTTCACGAACCCAAGGACCGGTTTCTTTATCTTGTGGGGTGGTTTGAACTCGTAGCCCACGATGACGGCGTTGTACCCGTCCTTTTCGGCCGTCCTATGGCCAACGACGACGTTCTCCGGCACCTGGAGGACGGTGACGGGTACGGGGATGCCGAAAGGCTCATGCTCCGGTTTCACGTACACCTGCGTCATCCCCACCTTCTTGGCTATCAGTTTGAGCATGGCTCTACTCCGTGATTATCTTTACCTTGATATCCACGCCCGGAGGGAGGTCTATCTGTGAGATCTTCTCTATGGTCTCCGGGGTGGCGTCCCTTATCTCTATGAGGCGGGCGTGCCTCTTCAACCAGAAGTGTTCCTGTCCCCTCTTGTCTATGTGCGGGCCTCGTATGACGGCGAAGAGGGACTTCTTGGTCGGAAGGGGGATGGGTCCGGCCACCTTGGCACCGGTGGCCTTAGCCGTAAAAACGATCTCCCGGGCCGTCCTGTCAAGGACGGCCGGGTCAAAACTCTTGAGCTTCAGGCGGATCTTGTCCATCACTCAAGGATCTCGGTGATCACCCCGGCGCCCACCGTACGGCCACCCTCACGGATGGCGAACCGCAGTCCCTTCTCTATGGCCACGGGGTATATCAGCTCAACGTCCATGGTGACGTTGTCGCCGGGCATGGCCATCTCACGGTTGGGGTCGGCGAACTTGATGGTGCCGGTCACGTCGGTGGTACGGAAGTAGAACTGGGGCCTGTAGCCGTTGAAGAAGGGCGTGGAGCGGCCTCCCTCCTCCTTCTTGAGGATATACACCTCGGCCCTGAACTTCTTGTGGGCCTTGATGGAGCCGGGCTTGGCGAGGACCATGCCTCTCTCCACCTCGTCCTTGCCTATACCACGGAGCAGGGCGCCGATGTTGTCGCCGGGGATGGCCTCGTCAAGGATACGACGGAACATCTCTATGGACGTGACGACGGTCTTGAGGGGCCTCTCCCTGAAGCCCACGATCTCAACCTCGTCGCCGGGACGCAGGACGCCACGCTCAACCCTACCGGTCACGACCGTACCACGACCGGTGATGGAGAAGACGTCCTCTATGGCCATCAGGAAGGGTTTGTCTATCTCCCTCTTTGGCTCGGGTACGTACTCGTCAAGGGCCTCAACGAGCTTGAGGATGGCCCCAGCGCCTATCTCGTCGTCAAAGTCGCCGGGGTTCTGCAGGGCCTTGAGGGCGGAACCCCTTATCACGGGGACCTCGTCGCCGGGGTAGCCGTACTCGTTCAGGAGGTCCCTGACCTCCATCTCCACCAACTCAAGGAGATCGGGGTCGTCCACGAGGTCCACCTTGTTGATGAAGACGACTATGGCCGGGACACCGACCTGACGGGCCAACAGGACATGCTCACGGGTCTGGGGCATCACGGAGTCTACGGCGGAGACCACCAGTATGGCCCCGTCCATCTGGGCGGCACCGGTGATCATGTTCTTGATGTAGTCGGCGTGGCCGGGGCAGTCTATGTGGGCGTAGTGATACTTGTCGGACTCGTACTCAACGTGGGCCACGTTGATCGTCAGGATCTTGGTCTCGTCCTTACGGGCGATCTTGGCGTCGGCCTTGGCCACCTCGTCGTAGGACTTGAACTCCGCCTGTCCCTTCTGCGCCAGCACGGCCGTTATGGCGGCCGTCAGCGTCGTCTTACCATGGTCTATGTGACCGATGGTACCCACGTTCTTGTGGGGCTTCGTACGCTCAAACTTGGGCTTAGCCATCGCTCTTTACCTCCTTTTTTTCTCCCCTTTACTAAAAAAGCGACCTGCAATTATACGGCTGCACAGCAGGCCGCGACGCACCCAAACCCCCTCCTAAGGACGGGGTGCGTATTCTAAAGGGGTTGTGATGGAAAGGTTGGTATCACCTCTGGAACTCCTGTGCCTTCTTCATCCCCTCCATGAACGCCCTCATATCCTTTGGTGGTATGGGTATGAGCTTGATCACCGTGTATCTGTCTTTGTGTATGTACCTCTTCACGGCGGACATGATCCCTTCGGCGTCCACCTTGGCAACGTCCTTGAAATACGTGTTTATCTTCTCGGGATCGCCGTATATGATCCAACTCCAACCCATGGATATGGCCAGACCGTAGGCGCTCTCCCTCTGGTTTATCGTGCTGATCACGGCGGACTTTTTGGACCTCTTTATATGCCTCTCGGGTACGGGCTCCTCCTTCAACCGCCCGAGCTCCGAAAGCACCACCTTTTCAACCGTATCGTAGTCCGTCTGGGGGTTCAACGTGATCCACACGACGAAGAGACCCGGATGTTCTTGGGAGAGGGCGCCCACCCAATAGGACATGGCCAGACCGCTCTTTACGAGCTTGTCATAAAGGGGTGAGGTCTTTGAGTTGAGGTAGTCGCTGAGGACGTCCAGGCTGACTATGTCCGGGTGTTTCCCTTCGGGTATGTGCCATGCTAGGACCATGTACTTTGAAAATCCCTCCTTCTTTATGACCACCTCCCTACGACCCCTCTGCTCCGGCTCCCTCGTCCTGACCCTCGGTATTTCGGGTGAAGGCTCGTACCTCCCGAAGTACTTCTCCGCCCATTTGAAAACGTCCTCGGCGTTTACATCCCCCACGACTATAAGGGCGGCGTTGTTGGGAGCGTAGTAAGTCCTGTAGTGTCTCTTCAGATCCTCAACCGTCAGGTTTTCCAGATCGCTCATCCATCCTATTATGGGATGGCGGTAGGGGTGGGCTATAAAGGCCGAAGCGTAGAGCGCCTCCCAGACCACACCTCTCGGACGGTTCTCCGTCCTCCATCTCCTCTCCTCTTGAACCACCTTCACCTCCTCCTCAAACCCCGTAAAGGGTATGTTCCTCATCCTCTCCGCCTCTATCCGAAGGACCTCCTCCACCCTGTCGGAAGGTATGACCTCGTGGTAGGCCGTGGCGTCCCTGGTCGTAAAGGCGTTGTCCGTACCCCCCATCCTGTCTATGTACTGGCTGAAGTCCACCCCTTTCCACTTGAAGCGGAACATCATATGCTCAAGGACGTGGGATGCGCCCGTTATCCCGTAGCTCTCGTTCTTTGAACCCACCCTGTACCAAACCTGAACCGCCGCCACGGGGGTGGAGTGATCCTCAACGACGAAAACCCTCAGACCGTTCTTCAGGGTTTTCTTGTGTATGCGAACAGCCTTTACGTCCACGCTCGCCAAAAGCATAAAGAGCATACCTTTATTCTAAAGGTGTTCAGTACTCAAACAGCTCGGGCAGGTACGTCTTAAGCATCTCGTTTATGAGTATCTTCTCCTGTTGGACGGCGAGTGAATCCTCGGTGTACACCACGGTTCTCACCTTCGGCCCCTTTAGCGGGCCGAACTTGTCCGGCGGCACCTCTATGTTCTCCTTGATCTCAACGGCCTCAACGAAGATCTCGGAGCCGTCCGGCGTTATGACCTCCCATCCGAGGGGTATCCCCTTGTAGACGAATATCCTTATATCCTTACCCTTGACCTTGTACACGTCCGCCTTTTTGCCCACGATCTTCTTGGTGAAGAGCTGATTTGGTTTTTGTATCATGCCCTTGTAGACTATACCGAGCTGGAGTTCCTTGGCGAACTTTTCTATGGCGGGGCCTATCTTGTTTCTCTGCTCCGGTGTCAGTTTGTTCCAGCGACCTCTGAGGATGAGGAGGAGGTTGTTGGGACGGGCGGATCCTATTATGGAATCGGGGGTGTACTCGTACCGCAGCTCCTTTTTTATGTACTTTTTCTTGTACCTCCTACCGTAGGAGTAAATCCACTCCTTCGTGCCTATATCCCATCCCTCCAGGGGAACGTTCCCGTATTTGACCGAGACCACCTGCCTGTGTTTGTGCGTCTTCAGGCCGTACTCATCCCACCACAGGTACTCGTACCCCTCGTCGTCCCCGCTCACCTTGTACTTTATGTATCCGCTCTTGATCCCGTACGGTCTGAAGACCTCCTCTATGGACAGGTTGGCGTAATCCTTCTTCTTACCACACCCAAAACCCCCGAGAACCGCCAAGAATAAAACCGCGACAGCTACCCTTTTCATAAGTGGGGGAGTCTATTTCAACCCCCCTTTATTCCCCGTAAAGCCCTTTTAAATCCCCGTAGGTGGCCCTATAACCCCTGTCGTAATTCTCCGGATGCTCCAAGACGTCCAAAAGCCTGTCCCTGTCAAGGGAGTGCAAGGGGGTGCCGTTTAGGAGGGCGGCGGGGGCGTGGTCGCAGAGTCCTATGCACTCAACCTCGTCCACGAGGACCTTCTTGGGATCGGCCTTTTCCACGGCCTCTTTGAGGAGGTCGTAGGCCCCCTTCTGCATGCAGGTTATGTTGGTGCATATGTGCAGTTTGTACCTGGGGGCGGGTTCAAGGTGAAAGTAGTGGTAAAAGGAGGCAAGGCTGAAGATTTCCGTCTCGCTGTATCCGAGGATCTCTTCAACCAATTTCAGGCCCTCCGGATGCAACCATCCGTACTCACTCTGGACTTCGTGGAGGGCGGCCATCAGGGCCGTACGTCCCTTCGGAAAAACGCTTTTTACGTTCTCTATCCTCTCCTTCAAATCCATGGAAAGGGTATTCTATCCCCGAAACGGAACCTTTTCGGGGGGTTTTACAAGACCTCCCCAGAAAAGCAACAGCCAGACCATAGGGCCCTCGTGTCTGGTGAAAAGGGGTGTGGGTTGGAGGAGGCTGAAAAGCAGGGTGAAGACCAAAACGGTGAGCGCCAACCTGTTCCGTCTTACGCTCCACACAACGTAGAGCATGAGGATCAGAAAGGTCACAAAACCCACCACACCCGTTTCCGTGAGGATCTGCACCAGAAGGTTGTGTCCGTCTATGTAGAATATGTTCTTGGAGCATAGCTCCTCGGATATGCTTCCCTCCGCACAGGACTTTTTGACGTTGTGTTGGTAGGTTCCCATTCCCGTTCCCAAAAGGGGGAAGTTCCGGGATACCCTCCACATCTCAACCGCCGCCTTCCACATCCAGATCCTCTCCATATCGTATATCCGTTTTACGCCGACCTGGGGTTGTGCCTTTTCCGATTTTACGACCAACTCCTTTTCAACCTTTACGCTGCTGATGAGTGTGTCCTGCAGGGCGTAAACGCTCTTCAGGAACCTCGGAGTCAAAAAAACGGAGGAGGCGGAGAAGAGGGAAAGGGTCAAAAACCTGATGGCAGCTCTACCGCGCCTTCCGATTTCAAACGGGAAGTTCATCAGTAGGGAGGTTGAGAGGGCGAGCATGGCGGAGCGTGAGAAGAAAAGGGAGGTGAAGAAAACGCTCAAGAGGGCTATCCAGAAGGGGGATGTGAACGCAAATAGCAACGAGAACAATCCGGTCAAAAAGGCCATCTCGTTGGGATGGAAACCCAAAAACGAAAACCTGATCCACCTGTGCGTCGTATAACCTATGGCCGTAAGGACCGCCAGAACCGGAAGTACAAATTTGGACGCCCTTATGTAGGTGCGGGGTATGTCTACGCCGGATAGGATGGCAAAGGGTAGGAGTAGAAGGTACACTGAAACCTGGATGCCCTCCTTGAACACCTCCCCTTTGAAATGGGAGTTGAGGGAGGATAGGAGGATTGAGAGTACAAAGAGGGAGGATACGGTGAAATAAAGCCGGTTTCTCCTCACGAAATCCCCCAGAACACGCCTGTGCCAGAATGCGGCGCAGATCGCCAGAAACAGGAACAGGGTTTCAGGGAGTGATATGCGCAGGGCCACACCGAAAAGGACGGGAACAACCTCCAGCTTTTTTGAGAGTACGGCGATAACGGCGGCTAATAGGAGGTTTTCACAAGGGCGAACCTTGTCCATACGTAATACCTCCAAAAGGGTTCAACCTCCACCCTTAAAAAGGGTGGCTCTTCCACCACACGGGAGATGTTACCTATGGCTACGGACGGGTTTTCGTAGAGGACGAGTGTGTCCCCC
>JALWZG010000045.1 GCA_027002825.1 Caldifarciminota bacterium | reverse complement strand
CGCCCCGACGAAGAGGTAGTTGCCGTAAGGGAGGACGGCCAGCGCCCTCCATCCCCCGGCGTAGGAGCCGAGCATGGCCGGTGAGGACGGGTCGGAGACATCGTAGATGTATATCCCCCCCGTATCGGAGGCCACGTAGGCCCGCCCCCCATCCACGTAAACGTCTAAGGCGTAAGGGGGCGTGGAGAAGGAACCGACCATAGTCGGAGAGTGGGGGTCGGAGACGTCGTATATGACCACACCGCCGAGGGTAAGGGCCACGTAGAGGTCGCTCCCGTTCAGGTAGAGTCCCGTTATGGGGAAGGGGAGGGGGATGGTGCCGATCTCCGTCGGGTTGGAGGGGTCGGAGACGTCGTAGGTGTGGATCTCCCCGTAGAAGTCCGCGGCCCATAGGGTACGGGAGACGGGGTCGTAGGCCATCTCAACGAAGAGGCCGGGGATGGGCCGGACGGTGCTGAGGAGGGCCGGGGAGTTCGGGTCGGAGACGTCATAAACGGCGATACTGCCGGAGAAGGACAAGAAGGATAGATTACGGCCAGCGTCCAAAACGAGGTCGTAGGCAGCCCCAAGGGGAGCCGCCCCCTCAAACCTCATGTTCAAAGAGTCAAGGAAGTAAAGGGGAGCTTTGTAAGGGAGGAGGCCAAGGAGGAGCGTCATCGTCGGAATTTTAAATCCGGAGTGGATGGGAAAAGCCGGGTTTTTTGCAAAATGTATGCCCAGCACTCCCCTTTCGGGTTTATAATATCCCCCTCAGGGCGGCGTAGCTCAGGTGGTCAGAGCGAGGGTTTCATAAACCCTAGGTCCGGGGTTCAAGTCCCCGCGCCGCCATTTTGTACCTCGGAGTTTCGCCCGCTTTCTTCCTTTACGTTAAGGGTGGGTTGATGTTCAACCTCAACGGCGATAACCTGGAAGAGGTGATGAACTCCAACACGGTTTTGGGTTCTCCTCGGTCCATGGGCGAGAACCTTCCCTTTTACCACTACTACTACTCCGTCAGGACGAGTAAGACCGAATACGAGACGGATGTTGAACAGCTGAGATCCCCCTCCTGGCTAACACCCACGGAGTTCGCTATAGGAGGAACGTTTGGTGGATACTTCCTAAGTGTGGAGGGCAACGTATGGGGACACTTCAAGGATCTCTACGGGGATTACGCCGCGAGTAATCTAAGGCTGAACCTCCAAAGGGACGGATGGGGTCTGTCCCTGATTTACGCTCACTTTCAGAGAAGCGCCTACGTCGCCTCTTATCCCGTTGACACGGGTGGAGGGACGGTTGTTGTGGATTTCTACGAGGAGTGGATCTACAGGGATGGATTCGGGTTTGAAATCCGGAGAAAGGCGGATAACCTGACCTTCAGGAGTGGGTTTATAAACGTTCCGATCTCCGGGGTTTCTCCGGTCTTCGCGGGATTTGACGGGGTTTGGGGGAGGACCCGCCTTTCGGTCAGGCAGGTCGCCTTCTGGTCCTCACCCATTCTACCTCCGAGGTTGACCGTCCGCTTGGAACACGAGATCCTTCTCGGAAGGAAAAAGCTCCTCCTGGGGGGATACTCTGCCATAGTGATGAAGGCGGGAGAAGTCCTCTACGGAAGGAGATTACCCATAATCCTTTTGAGGGCAAAATACGTATACTACTCCAGAGGAGGGGAGATGAACGTAGGGGGAAGGGTATATCTGACGGACACCTCGGGAGCGGAGGTGGGTGGAGAGGCCTATCTGGGGTACATGCTGGCCACTCTACCCATGAAGCCGGAGGTCACCCTCGGTGTTTCCCACACCCCGGAGGTGAAAGCCCCGTACGTGGGGTTGACCTTGAGGAGGTTTCCCCACCGGCTTAGGGTGTTCTACGTCTACCCGCGCAGTATCTCAATAGGCGTGGAGGTGGGATATGTCGGGAATGCTCCTTAGCCTCGGCCTGAACTTCACCTTTCCCTCCGTCGTTATGGAGGAGCTCCCAACCTTTTTCGGTTATCCCTACCTTGAGGTCGGTTTTACGTCCAAGGATAAGGGGTATATGGGTTTTGGGATAGGGGGGATGAGGTTTGCTGTGGGCGGCCAAACCTTTGAAATCCTGACCTCATCCGTTTACGTCGGCACCTTTGTGGGGGATTGGGAGGTCTCCGTGGGGTTGTCCGCTGCGAGCGTGGGCCTGAGCTCGCTTGGGATAGAGGATCAGGGGTATCTCGGCGTTATGTTCACGGGGGGATACGGCAGGAGGTTGGGACCCGTCAGGGTATCGGGCGGTGTGTTCTTAAGCGTTTATCCGACCTTTTCCGAGGGTAGGCTCTCCGTGGTTCCGGTTCCCCTCTTCTATCTGAAGCTCTCCCCATGAGGGAAAGCGTAAGGGAGGTCGTACTCTCCGCACCGGACTCACCGGGCGTTTACATCTTCAAATCCAAAAACAGACCCATATACATAGGAAAGGCCAAATCCCTTGCAAGGCGCCTGAAGAGCTATCTCGGACGCTTGGACGAGAGGATGGCGTCCATGGTGGAAACGGCCGAAGAGCTGGAGGTGATCCCCGTCAGGACGGAAGAGGAGGCACTGAGGCTTGAGGCCAACCTGATAAGGAGGTTTAAACCGAGGTACAACGTCAGGTTGAAGGATGGAAATCCCTTTCTGTACATACATCTCAGCTCGGAAAAGGTTCCCGCTGTAAAGGTTGTGAGGAGGCCCGAAGCGGGGGGCGTGAATTACGGACCCTTCCTGAGCAGGAAGCACGTGAGGGATTTCCTCAGGTTTGCGAGAAAGCTCTTCCCCATCAGGAACTGTTCTTTAAAACTCCCCGCGAGGAGGAGAATTCCACCTTGCATAGAGTACCACATAGGTAGATGTCTTGCGCCCTGCGCCTATGACGTTGAAAGGGAGTACGATAAGGCGGTTGAAGGGTTTAAAGGTGTGCTTGAGGGGAGGGACAGCGCCGTTCTAAAAATGCTCTACGATAACATGATGAGAGAGGCTGAGGCCTACAACTACGAGGCCGCCGCGCTTTGGAGGGACAGGTTGAAGGCGTTTCAAAAGGTGTTGGAGGAGAGGAGGGACAGGAGGGATATGTGGGTGATCAGGTCTTACGGTGGTGAGGGTGTGATAGCACTCTACGCCCTGAAGGGGGAGAGGGTGGAGGACGTACACACCTTTTACGTATCCCTGTCGGCCGGAGGTGAAGGGGAGACTTTGAGGGAGTTCTTGAGCATGTATTACGTGGAAAACACCGCCAAACCCGACAGAATACTGACATATCCGGCCCTTGACACCGGGGACGTGTTCGGTATCCCTGTGGAGTCCGCCGAGGGACACGGTCTTCTCGGTATGGCCCTTGATTACGCTCAGGAGAGGCTTTCCCGAATGCTTGAGGCCAAGGAGAGGGTTAACCCCTCGTTGGAAGCGTTAAGGGTTCTCCTGAACCTACCCAAGATACCGGAGAGGATTGAGGGTTTTGACGTTTCCCACCTTTTCGGTGATCACAGGGTGGCGTCCATGGTGGTCTTCTTGAGGGGGCATCCGCACAAACCCTCGTACAGGAGGTTCAGGATAAAAGACTCCGTGGGGGTTGACGATTACGCGGCCGTATACGAGGTTATCACCCGGAGGATCAGGAGGGCCGGGGAGTGGCCCCTGCCGGATCTCATCCTCGTAGACGGGGGTACGGGTCAGCTGAACGCCGCCCTGAGGGCCGTTGCCGAAAGCGGTTTGGATGTACCCGTGATCGCCCTGGCAAAAAGGCGCGAAACCCTGCACCTGCCGGGAGGGAAGGTTGTCAACCTCCCGCTGAACGATCCCGCCCTCCGACTCCTGATGAGGGTTAGGGATGAGGCCCACAGGTTCGCCCTCGCCTACCACAGGACCCTGCGCGACGGACGTATAGATGAGAGCGTACTCAACGGTATACCTGGAATAGGAAAGAAGAGGAAGATGTTGCTCCTGAGCAAGTTCGGCTCGGTTGAGGGGATCAGGAGGGCCTCCCTGAGGGATATAGCCTCACTTCCCGGCTTCGGCTTTGAACTCGCCAAAAGGGTGAAGGAGTATCTAAGTGGTTGAGGCCTGTATAGTTCTGGGAAGCACCTTTTCGTGTGGGGTTTACCCGGTGGAGGAGGCGGACAGCGCCGTGAGATCCGTCCTGCGTCGGCTCGCGAACAGCGGCTATCCCTTCGCCAGAGCAAGGGTTTCCGTAAACGGAGGGGAGTACGTGGCAGTAGTCCTGAAGGGGAGGTTTTACGTTTTAAACTCGCCCCGTGTAAAAGGGAAAGCCTCGTCCCATTTCCTGAAATGGTTTTTCAGGGGGATGTACGGCAAGGCCTTCAGTCTGGAGGAGGTTGAAAGTAGGAGAAGGTTGGCCGGATTCTACGGGGTAAAGGTTTCCGTGATGAGGGGGGACTCGGAGGTGGTGTTCGGATTTGAGGGTGAGGGTGGGAGTGTGGGCGCCCAGATATCCGGAGGGGAAACGGGGGTTTGGGGTGTTTTACTCCTCAGCGGAGAACACCTCCTCTCCTCCGGTATATCCGTCAGTCTTGCGGCGTCCTACGACTCCACGTCCGCCTTTACACGTTTAAAGGTGGATCTACCCCCACTACTTCCGAGCGGCCTGATGGGGGAGGCGGAGTACTTCAGAGGGGACAGCGTATTTTACAGGTTCATATCCGTACCTTACGTCTGGTCTTACCCCTTCAGGGCCGGTTTGGGGGTGCTTTTCAGTGAAGGTTTTTTCCCCACCCTCGTCCTTGAGAGGGTTTCGGACCCTTACATCTCCGCCTTTCTAACCGCCGGATCGGGTGAGTTGGGTGGTAGGTTGTGGTTTAAACGTGGATGGTTCTACCTCTTGGTCTTCAGGGGATTGGGAAGGTGGAGGGAAAGGGTAGGGGGTATGGACCGCTTCCGCGAGATACCCTACACATCCCTGTTTTCGCAGGAGTTTGCCCTCGTGAGGGTGGACGTACCCGTGGTCCGGATCGGTCGCCTCCGGACAGGACCGTTTGCCGACGCCCTGTTTGAGAGGCGGAGGCCACCCCTCTACGCCTACGGGATTTTTTTAAAGGTGGGAGACGGTTTCTCGGCCTTTATATCGGCGAGGAGGCTTGTGGGTGTGGACGTAAAGGTGAGCTTATAGCCAAAAGGTTTTTCCGTGTTGTGTGTTTGCAACGTAATTTCTCACCGTATAATATCAACATCAAAAGGAGGATTTGGAATGGAGAACATGAAGACTTACAAGTTAGGTGGAGGTTTTCTGCTTGAGGAGACGCCTGTGGATGAGGTTTTCACAGTTGAAGACCTCACAGAGGAACAGAAGATGCTGGCGAAAACCGCCGAAGAGTTCATGGACAGGGAAGTCTTACCCCACGTTGAAAGGTTGGAAGCCCAGGACTTTGAACTCATGAGATCCCTCATGAAGAAAGCCGGGGAGTTGGGTCTCCTTGCCGCCGACGTACCCGAGAAATACGGTGGTCTGGAGTTGGACAAGGTCTCCTCCATGCTCATAGCCGAAAAGCTGTCCAAATACGGGGCGTTCAGCGTCACATGGGGGGCGCACACGGGGATAGGAACCCTACCCATAGTCTTCTTCGGCACGGAGGAACAGAAGGGGAGGTACCTGCCCGGACTGGCGACCGGGGAGCTGATAGGCGCCTACGCGTTGACCGAGCCGAACGCCGGATCGGACGCCATGAACATAAGGACGAAGGCCGTCCTTTCGGATGACGGAAAGTATTACGTCCTCAACGGGAACAAGCAGTTCATAACCAACACGGCCATAGCGGATGTCTTTACGGTTTTTGCCAAGGTGGACGGTGAGAAGTTCACGGCCTTCATAGTGGAGAGGGATACGCCGGGTCTGGACTTCGGACCTGAAGAGAAGAAGATGGGTATAAAGGGGTCATCCACAAGGGCGCTGATACTGAACAACGTCAAGGTTCCGGTGGAGAACGTCCTCGGAGAGATAGGAAAGGGTCATCACATAGCCTTTGGTATCCTGAACATAGGGAGGTACAAACTCGGTGTGGGCGCCGTGGGCGCCGCCAAGTACGCCCTGAAGACGGCCGTCGGATACGCCAAAGAGAGGGTGCAGTTCGGACAACCCATAGCCAACTTCGGCCTGATAAAGGAGAAGATAGCCCGGATGAACCTCCTGATATTCCTAACCGAGTCCATGGTGTACAGGTTGGCAGGACTACTGGACGAGGCGATGCGCTCCCTCTCCCCTGGAGATCCCGATTATCCGAAAAAGGCCTGGGATACGGTCGCGGAGTACGCCGTTGAAAGCTCCGTGGTGAAGGTGTTCGGATCTGAGATGTTGGACTACGTCGTGGACGAGACAGTTCAGATCTTCGGAGGGTACGGCTACATAGCGGAGTATCCCGCCGAGATGTTTTACAGGGATTCACGTATAAACAGGATATTTGAAGGCACAAACGAGATAAACCGCCTGTTAATACCCGGAATGCTCATGAGAAGGGCGACAAAGGGGAAGCTCCCCCTCATACCCGTAGCCGCCAGGGTGGCCAAGGAAACCCTCACCCTCATACCGTCAACCCTTCCCCGACCTGAGGGGCCGCTATCCGAGCAGAAGTTTGCCCTCCAAATGGTAAAGCGTATGGCCCTGACCATGGCCGCAGTCGCCGCCGACAGGTTCAAAGAGGACATACGGGAGGAGCAGGAGGTTTTGGCCGCTCTGGCCGATATGGTCATAACCGTATACGCCCTTGAAAGCGCCCTCTTGAGGGCGTTGAAATCCGGAGACGGTCTTATGGAGAGGATGGTTGAGCTGTTCGCCTACGAGGCCGTAAAGCACGCCGAGTGGAGGGCCTACAGCGTGCTGCCCTACATGGTGGAGGGAGACGACCTGAAGGCCATGACGTCTATGGTGCGCAAACTGACCCGACCTTTTACACCACCCAACAGCGTGGGCGTGAACAGGGAGATAGCCGAGAGGTCGCTTGAGAGGGAAGGTTACGTTTTTGAAGGGTGAGAGATGAACAGGCCTTGGTACAGATTTTACGATAAGGGGGTGCCCCGCACCATAGATTACCCCCTGGTCAGCTTGCCGGATCTGGTTTCGGAAAAGGCGAGGGAGTACGCCGACAAGATCGCCATACACTTCATGAAGAGGGACATAACCTACGCCCAATTCCAGGAGTCCATAGACCGTCTCGCAAACGCCCTCTACTCCATAGGTGTGAGGAAGGGGGACAGGGTCGCCCTTATGCTCCCCAACAGTCCCCAGTTCATGATAGCCTTTTACGCCGTCCTAAAAATAGGTGGAATAGTGGTTCAGACAAATCCGCTGTACACGGTATACGAGCTTGAACACATCCTGAAGGACTCCGAGGCGGAAACCCTGATAACACTCGCCGTCCTCAGGCCCAAGGTGGAAGCCGTTAAGGATAAGACACCCCTGAAGCGGGTTATATACACGTCCCTCGCTTCTTACATGCCCACCCTCCTCGGATTCGGCTACAAGTTGAGGATGAGGTTGAAGGGTCTGCCCACGTCAATCCCGAAGGGGAGGAACATATACACGTTCTCGGAGCTCATCAACCTCCTGCCTCCGGAGCCCCCAAAGGTTGAGATAAACCCCAAAGAGGACGTAGCGCTTTTCCAGTACACCGGCGGCACCACCGGACTTCCGAAGGCCGCCATGCTCACACATTTCAACCTCGTCGCCAACGCTTACCAGACCATACACTGGATACCCAACCTTGAATGGGGAAAGGAGGTGATCCTGGCGGTTCTGCCCTTCTTCCACGTGTACGGTATGACAGTCGCCATGAACTTCTCAACGCTGACGGGTTCTAAGATCATCCTGGTCCCAAGGTTCAACCCCAGAAAGATCGTCAAGCTGATACAAAAACACAGGGTAACCCTCTTCCCGGGTGCCCCACGCATATACATAGAGATAATAAACCTCCCGGACGTACAGAACTACGATCTCACGTCCGTTAAAGCCTGTATATCGGGATCGGCCCCACTCCCGGTGAAGGTGAAGGAGGAGTTTGAGAGACTTACGGGTGCCAAGCTCGTTGAGGGCTACGGTCTCTCCGAGGCCTCCCCCGTTACCCATGCCAACCCGATACTCGGTGTGAACAAGGCCGGAAGCATAGGATTGCCCTTCCCCGACACGGACGCCAAAATCGTAGATCCGGAGACGGGCGAGAGGGAGATGCCTGTGGGTGAGCCTGGGGAGCTGATCGTAAAGGGACCGCAGGTGATGAAGGGATACTGGAAGAGACCGGAGGAAACCGCCAAGACCATACGGGACGGCTGGCTCTATACCGGGGACATAGCCAAAATGGACGAGGACGGCTACTTCTACATCGTTGACCGTAAGAAGGACATGATCATCGTTTCCGGTTTCAACGTGTACCCGAGGGAGGTGGAGGAGGTACTCTTCAAACACCCCAAGATAAAAGAGGCGGCCGTGATAGGCGTCCCAGATCCCAAGACGGGTGAGAGGGTAAAGGCCTTCGTCGTCTTAAAAGAGGGTGAGAGCATGACGGCGGAGGAGGTGATGGAGTACTGCCTGCAGTATCTCGCGAGGTACAAGTGTCCGAAGGAGGTTGAGTTCGTTGACGACCTCCCCAAGTCCTTTATAGGCAAGGTTCTCAGGAGGGTTCTGAGGGAGGAGGAGGAGAAGAAACGGGGAGGGTGAAGAGGCCTTAGAATTAAAAGTGCGTCTGCTCGTGATAAACTGGCAGGATTGGAAGCATCCCCTCGCCGGGGGTGCGGAGGTGCATCTAAGGGAGATATTCACGCGTATGGTCAGAAGGGGGGTTGAGGTCCACGTCCTCTCATGCGGTTTTAGGGGTGGTAAGGATTACGAGGTGATCGAGGGTGTTCATGTCCACAGGGTGGGCAGGAGGGAGACCTTCAACTTTTTCGTCCCGTTTAAGGTTAGGGAGATGGAGGCGAGCCTCAGCTTTGACCTCCTCATAGAGGATCTGAACAAGCTGCCCTTTTACACGCGTTTCTACAGCCGGACACCGAAAAAGATGGCCATCTTGCACCACCTCTTCGGCCGAACCATATACGAGGAGACGAATCCCCTGGCGGCAACCTATGTGTACCTCCAGGAGATGGCCATACCCAGGATATACAGGGACTGGCCGTTTGTGGTAGTATCCGAAAGCACAAAGGGGGAACTGGTGAGATCGGGTGTGCCTGAGGAGAACGTGCGCGTGGTTCACAACGGAATAGACGTCAAGTTCTACCATCCCATGCCAAAGTTCCCCGAGCCTACCGTCCTCTACCTGAACAGGTTTAGGAGGTACAAAAGACCGGACCTGGCCGTGGAGATCTTCGCCATAATAAAGAAAAACCTACCCGAGGTCAGGTTTCTGATGGTGGGGAAAGGACCCGCTTTGGAGGGTGTGAAAAGGCTTGCAAGGAGAAGGGGAGTGGACGTGGAGTTCCTCGGGTACGTTCCGGACGGTGAAAAGGCGGAGATCCTGGCGAGGTCATGGGTCCTGCTCAACACGTCCTCAAAGGAGGGGTGGGGTCTGGTCAACATGGAGGCCTTTGCGAGTGGAACACCCGTCGTGGGTTTCAGGGTTCATGGTATGAGGGATTCCGTAAAGGAAGGGTATACGGGATTTCTTGTGGATTACGGGGATGTTAGGGGAGCCGCATCCAGGATCATGGACATACTTACGGATGAGGGACTGAGGATCAGGTTATCCCACAACGCCCGGAAGTTCGCGGAGAAGTTCACGTGGGAGAGAGCGGAGGAGGAGATGTGGAAAATCGTAAAGGCCACGGTTTGAAGGGTGACCTCAGGTGGAGGTTGGGGAGATTCCTCTCCCGTCTCCTGATGGGCTTCCTTTGGGGGGTGGGTTTAAAGGGGATGAAGGGGATTCCGGACGGGCCGGTGATAGTCGCGGCCAACCACTCCTCCTACATGGACCCACCCCTCATAATGGCCCTGTGGCCGAGGGAGATCTTTTTCGTAGCACATGGGGGCCTTTTCAAGAACGCCCTTTTCGGTGCGTTCCTCAGGTTTTTCCACGGGCTTCCCCTCCCGGGTGCCTACAAAGAGGCCCACAGGCTCCTCACTGAGGGGTACGATATAGGTATATTTCCCGAGGGTGGGAGGAACAGGCTTCCGGATGTGAAAAGGGGGGCGTTTCGCATGTCCTTAAAAACGGGCGCTCCCGTGATGCTCTTCTACATACACAACAACGACGGATTCCCCCCGCTCAAATGGTTGAGGTGGTTTTTCTTCAGGGACCTCTACATGGAGTTCATAACCACCTTGGACCCTCGCGATTTCCCATCGGAGGATGAGATGGTTGAGGCCTTCAAAAGGGCCATACTACCTGTGCATCTTAAACATCAGGGGAAGGGCAAGGAGGAGAAAGAGTAGGTTTGGTATGAAGGCGGCGATCCAAGGGTCCAGCTTGCCCGTCTCACCCAGTGCCCTCGCGGACTGCAGGGCGCCCCAGTAGAAGAAAGCGAGGAAGAGCGCAGAGCCGAACGAAACCGCCCTGTTCCCCCCCCTCGTCCCCGAGAAGACGGCAAGGGGTAATCCTATAAAGAGGATTATCAGGTTCATCAGGGGAAAGACGAACCTTATGGCCAACTCCGTTCTCTCCTCGTAGTTCACGAGCCCTGCCCTCTGCAGAAATCTTATCCTCTGGAGGAGTTCGGGTGTTGTCATAAGGGAGTCCCCAAGGGGTTTTAAAAACTGGGAAGGGGTTTCCCTCATTAGGGTATCCACGTATTCATCGTATCTGACCACCCTCACGTCCTCCCCCTCAAAAACCCTTCGCACCACGTTTTTAAGCTTCCACCTACCCTCCTCGTAAAGACCGAGGGAGGCGTCAACCCTCTCCCTTATGTCGTCCCCTTCCAAAACGAAGACCGTTATACCGTTTGCCCTGTTCTCCTTTGCGTTTATGTATCGGAAGAAGTAGAGCCGGTTTCCCTCACCGAAGAAGGAGAGGTTGTTGGCAAAGTGTTTACCCAGATCCGATTTCCGCTTTTCTATCTCCTTTGTCCTTATCAGGGCGGCCTTCAGCCTACCCTTGGGGACGAGTTCCCAGTTCAGGAAAACGCTTATACCCGTGTTGACTGTCCCGACAAGGATTATTGGCAGGAAGAACCTCCAGACGTCTATACCCGACGCCTTGAGGGCGAGTATCTCAAGTCGCCGGTTCATCTCCCCCACGGAGAAGAAACAGGCGAGGAGTTCGGCGATGGGCATAAGGATGGTCAGGAGGTAGGGTGTCATCCAGGCGTAGTACCTGACGAGGGACATGGGATGGGGACGGTTGTCGGCTATTTTGTCCGTCAGTTCAAAGAAGTTCACCACCACAAATATGGCTATCACACCCACCACGAGGACGAGGAAGACCTTCAGGTATTCCCTAAGGACGTATACGTCCAGCCTCTTTATCAAGCCCTTCTACGCTCTCTTTTTATCTTCTCTTTCTCCCTCTTAATCTCACGGATCATGACCTCTTTTATGGAGTCAACGACGGCCATGGGGTCCTTGTCCTTCTCCTCTATCCTGAGTGTTTTTCCCTTGAGCTTGACGACGGCCACGCCGATGTACTGTCCCCTCTCCTCGGAGAGGTGGAGGTCTATGTGCATGACGAGATCCTTGAACTTTTCGGCCGCTTTGAGCCTTTTCTTCACGTAGTTCTCCACGGCTTCCGTAAGGGGGAAGTTCTTGACGTGCAGATTTATCGGTATCATAGAACAGGTATTTTAAAGGGGTTGCGGGGTTTTAGCGCGACCTCCCACCTCCGGAAAGCACCTCGGCGTATCTCAACACGTGCCTATGCCAGTACCTTTTGGAGAGATCTTCCGATACCCTACTGTTTTCATCGGTGTCAACTCCAAGGTTGAAGGCTATGGAACGCGCCAGGACTTCATGTCCTATGTACCCCTTCTCCTTGAAGGTTTCAACGCTCTCCCTGAGTCCTTCCCTCTCCCCCAAAAGGGCTTTCCTGTAGAGCTTAAACCACTCCTCCATATACCGGTTTTTCTCAAGGGAAGCCGTGGATATGGCCGCCTCCACAAACCTCTTTGCCGTTCCCACCCTCCCGATCAGGACGGCGAGGGGTATGAAGACCTGCATGACGCGGAATACCGAATGATCGTAGTTTTCACCCAAGCCGTACATCACGGCCTTCCGTATCTCCTCAAACCTCTCCTCTCCCACATCCCCTTCAAGCACCATGTGCAGTCCCTTCGTGTAGGCCTTCGCCAGAACCTGAACCACGAACTCCGGGACACTGTCGGAAGGCTCTAACCCCTCTATCTCTTCGATCTCCACCTCCTCACCCCTGTACATCCTGAAATAGATGGCCCTAACCTTACCCCAGAAGTCCTTGAGGTTCAGTCTTTGGAAGTGTTCAAACGCCTTGGGGTGATCCCCCACGTACTCGTAGAACACCAAACAGCTCCAATCGTTTTTCAAGTAAGGGCGCGCCTTTTCCGGCGATAGCTCGCTCAACAGATAGCGCACCGTGTTGAAAATCTGGAGGTTTTCGTCAACCTCCAGTCTCTCCCTCTCCTCCTTCGGAACCTTCTCAAGTATCCTCTCAAGCCTGTTCAAAAACTCACCCATCCTCCCGTACCACCCCATGTTCATCATCTTCATGCCGAGGAGGATGATCCTTTCAAGGTTCTCAGACCTGAAGGCCAACTCCAGTTCTGAGAGGAATTCAGACGTGGCAGGCATTACGGTCTAATCCTATCAGGTGTTCTGGCAAAAGGTATCACCTCGCGCACGTGCGATGCACCCGTCATCCATGCGACCGTCCTCTCAACCCCCAAACCGAAGCCGGAGTGTGGGACGGAGCCGTATTTCCTGAGGTCAAGGTACCAGGAGTACTCCTCCTCTGGAAGTCCTTCTTCCCTTATCCTCTGTAGGAGGGCCTCGTAGTCGTCCTCCCTCTGACTCCCCCCTATGATCTCCCCGTATCCCTCCGGTGCTATCACGTCCACGCACAGGACCTTTTCGGGGTCTTCGGGGTCTGGCTTCATATAGAAGGGTTTGATCTTGCGGGGGTATCGGGTTATCATAACGGGACGGTCGTACCTCTCGGATATGACGGTCTCCTCGTCGCTCCCGAAGTCCTCACCGTACCGGAAGTCTATGTCCCGTCCCTTCTCCTTCTCCTCCATCAGGATGCGGACGGCCTCATCATAGGTTATCCTCGGGAAGGGCTTTTTAACGGCCTCAAGTTTGGAGAGGTCCCGGTTGAGGATCTCAAGCTCCGTCCGCCTGTTCTCCAAGACCCTCTCCACGATATACACCACGAGGTCCTCCGCCAGCTCCATTATGTCCTCCAAGGTGGCCCAGGCGACCTCCGGCTCCACCATCCAGAACTCCGTCAGGTGTCTGCGGGTGCGGGACTTCTCCGCCCTGAAGGTTGGGCCGAAGGAGTAGACCTTACCGAGGGCCATGGCCCCGGCCTCAAGGTAGAGCTGGCCGGACTGTGTGAGGTAGACCTCACCCTTTTCAAAGTAATTCACCGGAAAGAGGGTTGTGGTACCTTCAACGGATGCGGGTGTGAAGATCGGGGGATCAAACCGGACGAATTTGCGACTGCCGAAGAAGTCGTGTATTGCCCTTTCAACCTCATCCCTTATGCGCAGTGTTGCCCACTGTTTTCTTGACCTTATCCAGAGATGTCTGAACTTGAAGAGTTTGCCTATGTCCGGTACGTTTTCGGGTCGTACCTTGGGTATGGGATACGTGTCAAGGGATTTGGAGTACACCTCCAAGTCTTTTAGGGTTATCTCGTATCCACCGGGGGCCCTTTTGTCCCTTCTGACGGTTCCCCTGATCACCACGGCATCCTCATATGTAAGGGTGTCGTAAAGGTTGAACACCTCCTCGGGGAGGTCGCTTTTGAGCATTACGGCCTGAACAAAGCCGGTACCGTCCCTGATTATGAGAAAGTGTATCTTACCCGCAGAGCGCTTGTTGAACAACCACCCCCTGATCTCAACCTCCTCGCCGACATGCTCCGCGAGATCCTCTATCCACACCTTTTCCATGGAGGAGGAGATTATAGGGTCGCATCACGGGGTTATATCACCAGATCAACCGCTTTTCCACCTTGCCATCTCTAATAACGAAGAACACCCCTCTCTTGGGTGGTGAGTTCAACCTCTTCCCATCAACCGTATAGTAGACGGCTGTTCCGGAAGAAATCCTTCCCTTCTCGTGGGAAAGGAGAGACCGATCCCCAACGAGTATGTTGCAGTCCTGCGTGACCCAGACGCTGTCAAGGGCCGGGGCGTTGTTGGACGGAGGGCCGGTTCTCACGAAGTCCACCCTGTACTGGAGATACCTATCGTACGTCGGGTTCAGACCGAGTAGGGTTAAATCTTGACCTGAAGGGACGGGGCCAACCCACGGTGATGTGGATAGGTCGGAGGGGGTACTCCCCCATCTCACGAAAAACCTCACCGTCCAGTTCGGGGGTGAACAGCCCGAGTAGTATATCCTCTTGAAGGAGCAGCTTCCGATTGGAGCCTCAAGGGGGGAGGATATGAGGCGGGCGTCAGAGGCGTAGGACGTGACCGTTCTGTTTTTTAGTATGTAGTGGCCTAAAGGCATGTTGCAGTAAGCAAGACCCCCACAGTTCAGCTGGGTGAAGACTATGTCCTGCTGGATGTCCACGCATCCGTACCTCTCAACGTCTGCGAAGTACAGGTTGTGGATGTTCCATCCCCCGGCCGGTCCTCCGTCCACGTTGTCGTACTTGGTAAAGGTTGGGCCTACGTATATGTCTATCTCTGTTAAAGCTCCGAGAAAGTCGGTTGAGCCGTCCGAGTTGAAATCCCCGGCGTAGAGTCCATCGTAGAAGTCAAGTATCGTCGTGGAAGAGCTTATTAGAACCTGCGTAAAGGAGAAGCCACCGTCGTTCCTCAGATATCCTATCCTGAAGGAACCCCCCTGATAGGGGGCGTATATCAGGTCAACGTCCCCGTCGGCGTCAACGTCCTGGGGCCAGAGGCCGTCCGTGTTGTGGGCCACACCGTTGAAGATGTTTGAGAGCGAAAAGCTCCCTCCGCTGTTCTTCAGGACTATAACCGGCCAGTAGCTCGTGGCTATGTCAAGCCATCCGTCGTTGTTGAGGTCTGTGAGGTATATCCTCATGGCCTTGTAGTTGTTATCTGTGGGATGGGAGTTGTAGAGAAGGATGGGTGTCCACGTGCCTCCGTCGTTCCTGAAGAGGACTATGTCCCCTCCACCACCACCGCTTCCGGGGCCGCATCCGTTCGTTGCCACTACGTCCACGTCTCCGTCGTGGTCCACATCTCCTGCATTCGCATAAGATATGTAACCCCCACACCAATAAGGGGATGAGGCCGACACTATCTGCTGCCTTACGAACGTGAGGGGCGCTATCTGGTAGTAAACGTAAAGGCCGCTCCTCATGGGTGCGAGTATGTCAGGTCTGCCGTCCTGATCCACGTCCCTAACCCAGACCGGCCAGGTGTAGGCCGTAAAGGAGGCCGTGTTTTCAACTGTATGGGGTGTGAAGTTCCCAAGGCCGTCGTTCAGATAAACCGTAAGGGTTGTGTAGTTCCGGTAGGCGACTACGTCTACATCCCCGTCCCCGTCCATATCCGCCGGAAAGGCGTTTCCGTACCTGCCCGGAGTCGTGAGCTCAATCGTATCCAACTGCCAGTTGGACCAGTTGTAGCTCGTGGCCAGGGGGTTTATCTGGCCGGGCATACCCCACGCCATGTTGTTCTGATAACAAAACCTCGTACCCCAAGTGGGTACGGGGGCGCACACACCACCACCGCCGTGCCAGCTCCCCTGCGCGTAAAGGGTTAAAAGGATGGTCGGCATCACATAAAATTTTAAAGGCGGGCGGTGGGGATTTCAAGTGGAAAGCGTTTTAATACGCCTTTCAAAGGATTCAGGCGTTATAAAATCGTTGTTTTTGTACTCAAGGGTCAGGGCCTTGACGGCCTTTCTCCTTTCGCTGGCCTTTAAATCGGCAAAGGACTGTCCTATAACGCTTTCCCACGCCTCAACCGCCCTTACAATCCTCCAACTCTTCATGTGTGTGGGGTATTTCATAAGGATTTTCCTCGCGGTTTCCCTCGCCTCATCGTACTTGCCCGCCACGAGTAGATCCTTCACCTTCAAGAAGGTCTTGTCAAGCTTGGCGTTTATCTTCCTCTTTTGCTGTTTGGCTATCTGATACTGCTTCCACCTGCTCATGCTTTACCTCCTACCATCTGAAGTGGGCGAAAACCCTGTTGGCCTCCGCCATCTTGTGGACGTTCTCGCGGGTTTTCACGGCATTACCCGTGCCTTTGTAGGCGTCTATTATCTCCGCGGCCAACTTCTCGTACATCCTCCTCCCCGGACGGTTGCGGGCCGCTCTGATTATCCACTTTATGGCCAGGGATGTTTGGCGCTTGGGTCGGACTTCAACGGGTATCTGATAGTTTGCCCCACCTATACGTCTGGATCTGACCTCAACCGAGGGCTTTACGTTTTCTATGGCCTTGTGGAAGACGTCAAGGGGGTTTTCCCCCGTCTTTTCGGCGATGAGCTCCATAGCTTTGTAGAAGATCTTTTGGGCTTTGGTTTTCTCCCCGTCCCACATGAGGTTGTTTATAAACCTCGCGACCAGCTCACTCCTATAAACGGGATCGGGGATCACCTTTCTCTCAGGTGCTCTTCTCCTTCTCATGTTTTCAACCCTCCTTGATCACTCTTTCGGCCTTTTTGTTCCGTACTTTGAGCGCGAATTCCTACGTCCGGCAACCCCCGCGGCGTCGTACACCCCTCTGACTATGTGATACTTCACTCCGGGTAGGTCCTTTACCCTTCCCCCGCGCACCAGAACCTTTGAGTGTTCCTGAAGGTTATGCCCCTCGCCCGGTATGTAGGCTATAACCTCTTTGCCGTTTGATAGCCTTACCTTTGCCACCTTACGCAGGGCTGAGTTGGGTTTTTTCGGTGTGGTTGTATAAACCCTTATGCATGTGCCTGCCTTTTGCGGGCATCTGTCAAGGGCAGGGGATTTGCTCTTCTTCTTCCTCTTCTTCCTCCCGTACCTTACAAGCTGGTTAATGGTCGGCATAGCCGGGAATTATACTGGGGAACGATAGGAAAATGGGGAGCCGAACCCTATCAAAAAGAACCCCCAACTCCGGTGAAAAACGCTATCCTTAAATCAGGGTTTGGACGACCCTCAGAAGTGGGGAATCAATAGACGAGTTTGAAAAGGCCATTGAATCTATAGAGGGGGTTTCAGATGTCGGGGTCGTATCCGTGTGGAGGGTAGAGTAGGTCTGTTCCCTACCTCTGAACCCCGATCTCTCAAGGCAAATTCTTGTCCTACCGTCCAGCGGAGCTGTGGGCTTAGCGCTTTACCACATGGGACACTATGTGGCTGTGAATGATGAACCTCACCGTAGATCACTTTGTATCACAAAGAGACCTCGCAAACCTCCGAAAAATCCCGCTCTGTGCGGAGTGTTTGAACGGTCGTTCAGGTGAACTTAATGGCCGTTTCTCTAATGGCCATGGGCATTCACACCCACTTCGCAAACCCCCCGGCTTTCGCGCAGGATTGGAGGTTTGCGAACATATACCTTTGTTTTCCCGCCCTTATAATACCCGGTAGTTCCGCATGACAATTGAGTTTAGAGGGTGGGATGGGAGACGGGTTTGAAGCCTACCTATAAGGGATTGAAACATGCGAACTCGTGGTATACGTTCACGGATGAGGCGGGTTTGAAGCCTACCTATAAGGGATTGAAACCCTTTCGTCGCGGATAGCTGAAGTATTAGGGTGCCGTCCCAGACATCAACCTTACGGAGTTTTAACATCATGATCATGGCCACGTTTGAAGCCTACCTATAAGGGATTGAAACCTTCCTGCCCGCAGCTCTGCGATATGAAGCAGCTTCGTTTGAAGCCTACCTATAAGGGATTGAAACTAGACACTGTCCATCTCAAAAAGTTTATCGCTCAAAATGTTTGAAGCCTACCTATAAGGGATTGAAACAGGTAGAAAAGAAGGAGAAACACGAGTATGGCACGGGTTTTCAGCCTACCTATAAGGGATTGAAACTCAAGAGGATGGAGGAGATCTTGCATCTGAAGATAGAGTTTTCAGCCTACCTATAAGGGATTGAAACGTGGCTACTGCAGGTGGCGACGCACCCCCCTGCGTGTGTTTGAAGCCTACCTATAAGGGATTGGAACAGGTTCGTGCCTACTATCCAGAGTCCCCTTCGTGGAGTTTTCACCTACCCATAAGATATTGAAACAAACATATAATCCAAACCGTTTGCACGGGTGTAAGCAATACCTCACCATCAATCTCCCTCCCACCTCTAAAATACCGTGATGGGATAAGATGGATACCGATGTTCCTCTTCTTATCCTCCTGTTCCCTCGCGGTCAGAAAAGACATAGACTCCTCCTCTCCTGAAATTCTTGGCGTTGTTGTCCTTGGATTTACAGCCCCAGGTGGACACGGAGACCTTTCGGTCGGAGGAAACCTCTTCAAAAAACCACCGTCGGGGTTGAGCCGAACAACGGACGGTCTTTTTTACTTTACTTACCAACTCATGCCCTACCCCAGAAGGCTTACACGAAAGGAGCTTCCCTTACCCTCTCCCGGCTTTTCCATAGGTTATGTCCATAGAACGGATACGGATCACAACCTGTTTTTCTCAGGAAACCTTGAGATCAACTTTCTAAGGCAATACGGGCGGAAATCCTACGATTTTGGGCTTCTCTTCGTCGCCGTTAAATATCAATTCTTTTTCCCAACATCTGGTGGGGGCGCACACAACGGAATGAGCCTTGAATTCGGCTACAGGGGAGCGTGGTGGGGAGCGCCGTGGTGAGATACGTCTATCGCGAGGATTTGAAATTCGTCGGGCAACTTTAAAATTTTAAACCTGTGTCCGTCGGGGATTCCCGGATAAAGGAGAGGTTTATAAACCTACTGTTCTTGGGCAACTTCAGGGAGTTTGAGAGGTACTACAGACAGCACAGTCGGGCGCTTCGCCCTGAGGAGAGGGCCGAACTCCTCGCCTTTTACTACCTCAACACCTTGAAACTCGCCCGCCTACAAACTCTCATGAAGGGGGGAAAGCTGTCCGAACGCACCGTAGCCCAGATACTCTTCTACCTCGGATACCTGAAGGAGGCCCGTGCGAGGTTCTTGGACCTATTGGAGCGGGAAAACCTGGACCGGCGTACAAAGGCCATAGTGACCATGGCCCTGGATCAGATTGAGGCCCTGAGGTGTGGCAGGCCCATCTCCGGATACGTCCCACCTGAGGAAGGGATACTCCGCGAGATCTACATCTACAACCGGGCTAACTTCATGGCCTACACCGGAGATCTGGACGGGGCCGTACGGGAGCTGAGGAAGGCCAAGGAGGGGGCCATACGGAAAGGGGCGGAACATCTCGCCCTCGTATGTCACGTATTCTCGGCCTTTCTATCCGGATCCGTGGCCGACCTTGAACTGGTTATGGATACGGCGAGGCGACTGAAAGCCTACCGCCTTCTGCTCCGGACCCGCATATTCCTATCCTTCCTCAAAAGGGAATCTCCTCCCCGCGTTCCGAAAGGCTACAGGTACTTCAGGTACCTGAGCCACATGGTCAGGGAAACGAACGCCGGCAGGGAGCCCGTTCTGCTCAAGGATTTCGCCGGCATGTGGAACGTTTTCTGGTACGTGCATAAGGTACGCGACGGTATAACCTACCTGTCCTTCTCCGGAAGGCTGTCCCTGTACAGGGGGAGGGAAAAGGTAAAGATCCCAAAGCACCTCCTGATAACCCTCGCCTACCTGAAGGCCCTGGGAAAGGAGGG
>JALWZG010000044.1 GCA_027002825.1 Caldifarciminota bacterium | reverse complement strand
CGTACCAGGTGAGATGTTTTCCGTTTTTCAAAGTTATCTCATACCATTCTTTGAACTGCCCGTTTTTATCGGCATCAAACCGTTTCGGCAAATTATCGCCTTTATCTATATACTTTCGTTCAACAGACATCACCTTCCACATCAGAGGATGAGACTTTTGTTCCAGCATCCTCTTCCCCGCGTCCAGAATCGCCCTTAGAGGCATCATGCGATGGGCGAAGACAACGCCAAGGTGCAGAGGGAGACGGTTCCTGACCTTCCCCATCTCCCGTTCGTATTTGGTTTTTATCTTTTCTACGATTTCCATCGCCCTGTCTGCCGGAACCAGAGCCATAAAGACCTGGGGTTCGGTGAGGATGGGGATAGTTGTAGAATAAGCAACTTCTTCATAGTCGGTGCTAATTATTTGTATCCTTTGCTCCTTATTGTTTGGAGAGAATTTAGTTTCAGGGTTTACAAGTACGGTGATCCATGGTAATCGTTTCCTGATTTGGTCCTCTACAAAGATGGCTGAAAGCGCAGAATCTTCATATATATCTTTTGAAGCTCCAAGTTGTTTAGCAATATATCCTAAATTCTCAATCGTTAGTAAATAACCGTCTTCGCTTTCGGAAGGTGGAATCCATACCACTCTTATCACTGCCTTACCCAGTTTAAGTTCATAAGCGTGATAATCACCAAGCCCGGGGTTAGCATTAAGGAACAATCGTATACGCCTTCTATCATCTACCATGGACGATTTAACATCTTTGAGTATTTCACTCCAAAAGGTTTTTGTTATATTCCACACCCTTGATATGCGGGCGAAAGTTGGAGGTTTTGATAACCAACGGTTATTTTTATCTATACCTATTGCTAAAGATTTTATCATTTTGCCAGATAGCCAATGTTTTAAGTCAAGATAACCTACAATCAACGCCACACGCCCATTAGTGTCTGCAACTTCGTCAATCCAAATGGTTGCATTCCTATTTCTATTAGCCCACTCCTGAGATCGTCGTCCTCGGCGAGCCAAACAAATACCACATAAGTGTCGCTCGCGTGCTTTTTTTTCTGTTACAAAATTAGGTAAGTCTTCTTCTATGTATCCTTCAGGTCGCAAACCACAAACCACGCAGATTTCTCTCTTTACTTTCCACCATCGGTTAAAGTTTTCAAATACAGGGGGATTCTTTGCACAGGGAACCAGAACTTCCATTAAGTTTAACTTTTTACCGCGGTTCGGTTCTCCTATTTGAACGTGAACTTGAATATCTTCAGCACCATAAATCTTTGTATCCTTATCCCAAGTTTCCATTGAGCGAGGGTTTTTAATCACCCAATGGATTTTATTTTTAACGAGTTGCTCTAACTTTGTTCTCTCATATTGTGGTATATCTGGTATTACAAAAACTACACCGTTTTCATCCTTATAAACAACGGACCCCAAAGGAATTTCAACCTCAAATAAATGCTTAATAATATCATAAATTTCATTCACCAGCCTTTTACGAGCTATTAAATCTGCCACACTTTGTGCTTGGAAAATAAACTTCATAGCATTAAAGCGAACCGAAAGTAAACGCCAATACATATTAGAGGGTTTTGGTATTTCCCCTGATAAAATGGCACGGGCAACAGCTGACTTGAACAGGGCTGCAACAGAACTTGAGTAATCCCATAACGATATTTCATTAATAGGGCGCTGTGTGTCTCCTAAAGCATTACACAATGGTAAAAACAATCTGTTTATACTTTTATACAGATTAATGGGAACATCCCAATATTTCAGCATGAAGTCTATAATAAATTTTCTGTGTATTACCCATTTTTTCCAATTTAATTCGGCTTCATATCCAAAGACGGTTGACTTTCTGAGAGTTCCCAGTTTGGGATCTGGTTTCACTTGATAGCTGGCCACTTCTACATAACGTCCGTCACTGTTTAGTCCCCTTTTTTCCTGACCTGAAACTTCACCATGTGAGAGGAGGAGGAGAAGTGGCAAATCCATAGAAAGATTATTCTTTAGTTTTAGATCAGATTTTGGTGTGCGTTGATAATCTGGATCCGAACTGGACCCCGGCTCATAGGAAGATATATTGGGTTTATCAAACCAATCTTCCCACATTAGGGTTAATAAGGAGCCAAGTGGCCATTTCTCAATTATCTTTAAATAACATGATTCAATTTCCCTTTCATAATATTCCCATAAGATTTTTTCACGTTCTTTCATTTCTTGCTCCCTTTCCTGTTTCAAGTTTTTTAACTTGTTAAGTTTTTCTCCAAGTTTTTTAATAAATTCCTTTTCTTTATGTTTTTCTGATTTAGCCATATCCAAATCTTTTTTAATCAGATCTATTTTCTTTTTCAAATCTTCAATTTCATTTCTTAAACCAATATCCACAAAATATAAGGGCCCTTTTAGATTTTCCCATAAAAACCGAGACATGAGAACAGTAGGTTTACAAAATCTTTTAAAGGAATATTGGCCCGGAATACGATAAATTTCAAGAACTTCTGGAGGTTCTCCAGTTTGCATGACAAGAAAAAGAAAATTCGGATCCAGTTTTCCTATGTTATGCAACCACGCCGCCAACTCCGCCAGCAGGATGTTTTCCCTGTTGTTCGCCAGAACCTTCAAATCCTTACTCATTTTTACCTCCCTGCTCAATTAACTTCTGACAGACCCCAAAAACCTCCTCTGCTTCCTGCAAATACATATCCGCATCTTCCCGTGAGTAAAGCTCCTCAGCAGGAACCCCCGAAGCCTCATCCCCATAAAAACTTAGCTCCCTTTCCGCCCGTAGAGTTCGCGAAACAGATGCCAATTCTGGTATCAGCTTTCTGAAAAACTCCGGGAATCGCCCGGATTCCCTGCGAAGCCAGGGACCAACATCATGACTACGAGGTACTTCCACACCCGCCCATATCAAAGCCGCCTTCAAAGACAACTCCACTGCCTCCTGACAACGGCGAACTACCAAATTCCAATACCCCCTTTCATACAAAAAACGAGCCTCCTCCATAATGGCCCCTGCACGTCTTAACATCGCCCGGGCCATATCGTGATTGTTCATAACTCTATCACCTCCCCCGGCCTGAAGTCCGGCTTTAGATCCCAGTACATAACCTTACCTAGACGTTTCCGCCGCGCACCCAGCTCGTTGAGACGCTCCTTCACCCGCTCAAGCACCTTTGCCATAAAACCCCCTTTATCGTAAAGTAGAACGGCTTCCTGCGTCATATCCAGATAGACCGGATGAAACCTTTGAGCCTCTTCCCGTGTGCGTACAATTTCCACAAAATCAGTGTAAATACCCGTATCCCAGAGCTTCTCCAGAGCCGGGGTAAGAGCCTGACGCGCAGGTTCCAGAACCGCACGACGACGCCTCATACTCTTGGGCGCATCCTCCAGAACGATAAAAAGGTCAATATCGGAGTAAGGGCCGGCTTCACCTCGTGCCACAGAGCCGAAAAGCACAACGGAGACCAGACGATCACCCACCCTATCCCGAAGAAGTTCGGCGTACTGCCGGGCCAGTCGTTTCAACTCCTCACTTAAGCGCTTGCGGTCCTCCTTGGGCATGACGTTCCGATGCCCACTCAAAACACTCCGAACCTCTTCAAACGCTTTCATCGTCTGAATCCCTCCATCCTCCTATAAATTCGTCCCTCCGCTCCTCCGGTACCACCACAATATCACCCTCCTTCACCTCCCCCACCCCGTACCCACTGCTCGTCTTCGCCCCGAAACCGTACTCCGTGAGCATGGCGCGGATGCCTCTGGCCACGGCTTTTATATCCTCTTTGGCGTCGTTTTCACTCACCGGCCTAACACCCATCGGCACGTAGAGAATTGTAAAGGTGCCGACGGTACCCGCCGGCACGCACTCAAAGTAGATCGGATTCCTACCCGCCCCCGTCCTCCTATCGTGGGGGTTTATGACCTCTATACCGATTTTATCAAAGAAGGTGGGGTAAAAGTGCAGGTAGCCCCTGAAAAAGTCTTGCTCCTCACCTTTCACATTGCCGAAGAGTCGCACCATCTGTTCATCGTCGGCTTCTTCTTCCCATGTGGTATACCCTCGTAAACGTCGCATCGCCGCCCTTAGCGCCCCCTTCCACTGAGCGGGAGCGACGTAAGGCACTTTAAACACCCACTCCTTCTTTACGGGATTGTCAAGGATGTAGAACTCCTTATCGTCCCTGCTTATGTAAGGTTTCTTTAAGGTGAAGGTTATCCTTGCGGCCCACGTGCCATGGGGGAAGATGGAGGGGTCGGGAAGAGGTGGTAAAAGATTTAAAGATTTCATGTAATTAATCTGCTGTTTAAAGAAATTCTTAGAATGATTTTCAATCCAGTATCTCAGGCCTCCGCTCATTTTACGCGTACCCATACGTGCCTCCTCTTTCCGGCGAGTAATGATGGCCTGAGAGAGTATTTCCAAACGTGCCCAATCGTCTTTAATCTTAGCGATTCCCGGCCAGCGAGCAGGGAGGTGGTCGCTCTGTTTTACTAACCATGCTATAGTAAAACCCTGGGTAACGCTATCTTTTAGAACAAGGGGAAATTGGGCGTGGAATTCGCGTTTCATTAGCAGGTCCCTCCATTTTGCACCAACCAATCCCAAGCAGCTATCAGTGGTGCAAAAACCCGGCGCAACTCATTGAGAGGTGCGCATTCAACTACCCTTTTAGCAAACCAAACGTGGGATTGGCGAAACTGAAAGGCAGTAATATAGGCGTAAAGCCATGCCTTGTTTCTCTGCCACGGAAAACCATTGCATCTCATAAGATTTGTAAATTTAGTCTCTGCCTTACTTAGTAGAATATTAGGATTTATACCAGAAGGTGCAAGTTGAGATGCAATTTCAATTTTTGCAGATCCCGTTAGTAATTGTAGAATATAACCGTCAAAATCCTTGTTTGCAATGTTCGGACCACTTGCATTTGAGATATGCAACACAATGCATGTACTTTTAACTTGAGCTTTAAACAAGTTGGAATATATTCCCAGTGGTACCCAAGATAAACTACTCCAAGTTCTTGGGTTTTGACGCGATAGGTCCTGCGCAATGCGGTTTGCTCGGTGCTGTGGAGAAGGTGCATCCTCTTGATCGAAAACAAGCAAAATCCGCTGTTTAGAGTTTATAGAATGATTTGCCAACGCTTTGATAACCTGATCATATCCCTCTCTATTTTGACCAAAGGCACTTTTCCAATTAGGAGGTTTAGGTTGCCCCTGTTTATTTAATAATCCGCGATCATAAAGAACCTTACCCACTTCACGTTCAGTTGCTCCCTCGGTAATTACAAGAATTTTAACTTTCATCGTCATTGCTATAAGTTTCTTCTTCCCTAAAAAGCGTGTACAGGGGCGATGCCATTTCCTCTTCAGGTGTAAGACGAGGATCGCCGAACAGTCGGAACCAGCTAGCGATTCCTTGGCCTGTGAAAGATTCTGCATGGATTGTTCCGCGATTTTGGTCAAGATTGAGGCGATACATTCTAATCTTATTAGTCAGCGGATGCTCACGTTCAACTATATTCACAAACCAGGCAAGAACCTCCAAGCTCTGCGTCGTCAAGAAAACCTGAATAGGGACATCGTTGACTAAATCAATTACTTCTTTAAGCAAACGTCCCAACGTGGCCGGATGCATAAACAGCTCTGGATCCTCCCATAGAAAAAGTCCCGATTTATTTTCCTTCATCACGCGCTCTCGTAATGCAATCAAGGCAGCCAAAACTTTGAAAGCGTGGCGCGCGCCATCACCGAAGTGGTCTATGCTAATGCGTGCTTTTCCGGTGAAACGTATATATCCAGTCTCCTCCTCATAACTTCCTGGGGCGTCATCAATCTCAATTTTGGCACATTTGAATTCAGGAAAGACTTTCGCCAAGCTTGTGGCAATTTTGCCATACCAGTCTGACATATAATCTTTTGCCTGTTGTGTGAATTCCTTTTTGAAATGCTGGTTAGCAGAATGAAAATCAAAGAGAAGTACATTCTTAGGATCTGGTAATTCGCCTTCCAAGGCCCACACAGCAAAATGGTCAATACACCCCTTGGTTTTCCCTTTATCACACTCCCCTTTATCCCATCGGTATACCCAGGACCTCTCCCACAAATATGTCCAGTACATGTTTTCCAAGGAAGCCTTTTGTACATTGAAAAAGGGGGGTATCATGGGTTCCGGCACAGGTACGTCTATATGAGGAGAAAGACGGAAAAGCGAAATATAAAACTCATCTTCCTTTTCAAAAAGGGGTTTATGACCACCCGTCTCTGGAGGAGCAGATAAGGTGAAACGGCGGAGCGGATAACTCTCACTCAATTCTGCCAACTCCACATCTAAAGTGTATTCATTGGGACGTACAGCAGGAGTATCTTTTCCTTTCTCAGGCTCCCCATGGCGGATCCGCAAACGAGAAAAAGGCCTATGTCCCAAAAAATCAAGGCGATTTAAAGTAGTAGCCTTCCAAGCGCTTGGTTCCACATCAGGAATAAGAACCTCACATTCCCTTCCCGACACCCCCGCCAGATACAACATCTCTAAAATGGCTGTTTTCCCGCTGTTGTTCGGACCTATCAACACGTTGATCTTCCCAAAATCCTCCAACACCCCCTGTCGTATTCCCCGAAACCGATGAATAACGAGTCGTTTAATCATTTAAGCCCTCCTGTAAAAACCTTCGCACGATATTATACCCGCGTTCTCTCCATCGTTGCGTGGGGAAAGTCGTCAACTTCCCTTTGACGCCCAGTACCTTATTCCAGACAGCCGTATTGGTGAGTATTCCCCATAGATGCTTAGCCTGTTTCTCCCCTCGGGGCATCCACGCCCATCCGTGAATAAACCATACGCCTCTCTCCTTATACGCCCATGTAGCGCTGATTCGCCCTCGCCGTCTTTCCGGGCGTAAGGTTCCAAAAATTTCCAGCTCATCGCGCCTGTTGCCGTGCCATTGGTGAAACCGCCACTCGTTTTTTAACGCGGGTGTGGTGGGAACCATTCCCAATTGGGAGACCAGAGGTTGTACCCGACTCCCTACACGTCCAATTCCCGGAACCATCGTCCACCATCCGGGTCTTGAAGGTACAAACTCATAGCGGAAGAAAAGGAATCTCCGCAAATCGGGGTATTCCATGGCTTTATCTTTACCATCCTGATCCGGATTCGTAGATCTTAGAACATTCCACTGCCACTTACGCCCCACTCTTAACACCTCACCACGATTTAAGATCCGGAAGGCCCCATAACCTAACTGCGGGCGGGCACCAAGAGTACCAAATTTCTCCAGCCACAAAAGCAGACTGGCCAGAAGCGATATGCTCTTTTCCTCTCCTTCAAATCCCAGCGTAAAGGTTCCTACGTATCCTGGCAAAAGATACCACCCCCGTGCCCGTTCCGGGGGACGGATGTTCAAGGCTTTATCGCGGGGTTCCCACGCCGGTCGGGTTCTATCTTCTATAATGGAGACCCCAAATCTCCTCCTCCACCCCGTCGCTCCGAACACCTGACATACATCACACAGCCCAGCATCACGGAGTCTCTGGCGCTCATCTGTGGCTTTGCTTTCACGATATTTCTTCAGATCAAAGGAACACGTATGCTCACTTGGATCGCACGCGCTCCCTCCCAGCCCTCTCACTATCGCTTCATACCACCACCTCAAACTACCGATCATCCCCGTCTCGTGGATCCTGTCCATCGTACCGTCTAATCCCCCGGTCCAGAGAGGCGTAAGTGTGCGCACCCTTACCAACAACCTATCAGCCACAATAACGTATTATACGGAAGGATCTGGCTGGGTTTTGGTGGTAAGGTAGTGCGCGGTATAGAACCGGCCATATAATTTCAATCTCAAAAGGAGGCAGGGGAGATGAAAAGGCTGTCCATAGCGTTCGCCCTGCTCTACGTGATACTGGGTCTTGCCTTCACGCTCAGGCCTCAAAGCGTGGAGGCGAAAGAGATAAACCCAACATCTGCCGCAGTGATAACGGAACATGGGTATGGATCACCTATGGCGCCCTTCTCCTTTGGCCTGTTTGATGACCGTGACCGTTATGAAGATATCTCAGAAATCTGCCAGGAATGCGGCCCCTGTCCCGAAGGGTGCAGCGCCGGGGGTACAGGAGCGTGTAAGTTTGCCTACGCCTATAAGGAATGTTGGCCTGGGACATGTATTACCATATGTGTGTACGGCTGCACGAAGTGTGATCGTGCCGGTGAATACGAACCCTACAGCACAAACACCTGTACCTCCAACACTCCGACGGTTGGGATTCAAACGGACAAGCGGGAGAACTACAAAGGGCCGGTTGTGATTTACAACGTTGGAGGGCAGATCGTCTGGCGTGGGCAGTGGAGAGGGAGACCCCCTCGCCTGCCGAAAGGCGTGTACATAGTCAGATCCCCCGATGGGCGATTTACGAAAAGGGTGGTGATCAGATAACCCCTTCTCCGCTCTAAAATACCCTCATGCTCATCCTCGCCTTCACGCCATCCTATGACTTCTACCGGTGTTCTTACGGGGGTAGAACTTACACCTTCACGGGCGATGCGATAGTGGTGGAGGGGGAGGACACCGTAAGGCTCTCCCCTCCACCTCCCTCCGATAATTACAACTTCTTGGTCGGATGCAACGACGGTTTCTTCGTAGTGGAGTGGTACAAAAGGAGGGTGCGCTACTACGCCCCGGACGGAAAGCTCAAGGTTAAGTTCCTCATAAGATCTGACCACACCCAGCCCCTTCAGGTCTTCAGGTACAGGGATAGGATCATCATGAACGCCTCCTCGCCGAAGCTGTACTCCAACGTCCGCACGCTCAACTTCGGGTATTACATCCACACATACGACCTTGAAGGGGTATACGATACGTTTGCCTTCCCCATGCCCAAAGAGGTGGACAGTCTCGGATACAACGACACCTACACTTTGATGTATCTGAAGGACGATACGCTCTACTACGCCTTCCACTTCTACCCATGCGTGTTCAAACTGGAGCCGAACTCCTTTAAAGTGGTGGGTAAGTCCTGCGGCCTCTTTCCCATGCCCAAACCCGGCCGTATCACCTGGAGAAAGGAGGGAAGGGACAGCGTACCCCAGTGGCCGGAGTATCCGGACACCCTACCCTCAATAGTGGCGATTTACGAGAAAGGGGGAAGGATCTACGTAAGGGTCTCAGATGGTGAGAAATCTGAGGAACTTCCCCTTCGTTAGTGCGATCCTCTTTTTGTTTTCCCTGTTTCTCCTCTGGAGGGTGAACAGTTTGAAAGAGGCCGAAGTCTTTGCCATAGATACCGTGCATAAGTTTCCGGCTCCCCACATCCTCTCCTCACTGGGCAGGGGAACGTACATAGTGTATGTCCATCCACCGACGGCGTGCATAGTCTCGCCGAAGGAGTGGGAGGTTCTTACAACCCATCCCGCGAGCGTCCTCGTCCTCCCCCACAGGGATGCCGAGGAGAGTAGGAAATGGCTGAAGAGCATGAGGTATGGGGGAAGGGTTGTGTTTGACACGGTGGGGGAATTCTTGGAGCTCTTTAAAATCCTCAGAGTCGCCGAGCCGCCTATAAAGTTGATCGTAAAGGATGGCAGAATAGTGTTCTACGAGGCCGGACCCTCCGACGGCTCTACCGTTTTGCGGGCTTACGATTTCTACTCGCGGAGGTAAGTATGGTAATTCTGGGCGTGTTGATAGGTTCAGCAGATAGTGTATTTTCGCTCCCCAAGTTGAGGGACGTAGGTATAGACGGAGAGCTTGAGAGCGTCTGGGACTCCGCCCTCGTTTTCAGGGATTTCAAACAGCAATATCCCACTTTGGGTGGAGATGTTCCGTATCCTACCGAGGTTAGGGTCTTTTACACCGAAAAAGGCCTTTACGTCGCGTTTATATGCAAAGGCGGAAAGCCCGTCCTCCAGAGAGGGGAGAGGGGATCTCTGTCTCCCGACAGGGTATCCCTCGCCCTTGACCCCTACGATGGGAGCGGGAAAAAGTACTACATCTTCTCGGCCGACCCCTTCGGAAACAGATCGGACGTTGAGATAAACTCCGGCATTTTCAACTCCTCCTGGGACACGGAGTGGGAGGCTGCCGGCAGGATAACGGAGGACGGCTATATCGTTGAGATGAGGATACCCTTCAAGGCCTTCCGGTACCGGAGGGGGAGCGTATGGGGTATGGCCTTCCGCAGGGGTACGGCCGACGGCTACAGCTTCCGGATACCCCTCAACCGCAAGGGGATCTTCCCCGATATGCTGAAGGTCAAACTTTATCCCCCTATCTCGTGGGCCTTGACCCTCATGCCCTACATCACCTACCGTAAGGACTCGCTCTACAACTTCTGGATAGGGGAGTACGAGAGGTACGAGAGGGCCTACGGCGGCGGGGACGTGAGGCTCACCCTTGAGGACAACTTCGCCCACCTGACCGTAAAGCCCGACTTCTCCAACGTTGAGTCCGACCCCTACTACATAAACGTCGGCCGCTACCGGTACTTCCTCCAGGAGCGTAGGCCCTTCTTCACCCACGACAAAGACCTCTTCCAGCCCAACTTCAACTCCTTCCTCCCCTACACCATGCTTCTATACACCCGCAATATTGGAATGGATGAGTACGGGAACGAGATCCCCATAACCTTCGGCCTGAAAGGGGGTCTGTCGCTGTTCGGGACGAACGTTGCCCTACTTACGGTGAGGACGGACTCCGGCCAGATGTGGAACGTCCTCCGCACCAACTACAGGGGGAAGAACCTCGCCGTTGGAACCTTCCTCGCCAGGTACACCGGCTTCTATCCTTACCCCGACTTCAACAACCCCGGTAGCTTCGTAGCCATCAGGGATACCAACGTCCTCGCGGATGTGGATGTGACCTTCAACTACGGCTACTTCCAGGGCGGGTTCGCCCTTATGCATGCGGACTACTACGACGAATTTTCGGGTTGGCGGAGCGGGTGGACCAAGGCCTTCGGCTTCGGGTACGAGTCCCAGGAGTGGAAGGTGGGATTCTCCTACAGCGAGATAGACTCCCTCTTCTACGCCGAGAGGATAACCTACTCACCGGCCGCCGGGTCAAAGTACGCCGGGTTCACCATCCACAGGACCTTCTTCAACTTGGGGAAGTTGAACTACCTCGGTGTTGGAACGGAGTTCAGTGTGACCAGGGATGCCGGTGAGCCTCTCTCCAAGTTCGTCAGCCCGTCCTTGGGCCTCTCCTTCGGGCGGGGACACAGCATCTACCTCTCGTCGGACCTGGGGGACGCCTACAGCTACGACCCCTTCCGCGACACGTTGGTGCATTACTTCTCAAGGGATTTCAGGCTGTCCTCCTACTTCAACGTCAGGGCGAATTACTGGAGTGTGTGGTTCTCCACCGGGAACCTGTACAACTACGCCACGGGGCAGCTCGGTGACTACTCCACCCTCAACCTGAACCTCCCGTGGAGGTTCTCGGAGTTCTTCAGGGTCTCCAACACCGTAAGGGTGTGGCTCTACCCCGGAATGGACCCCACCTACTCCAACATCCTCCGCCTCACCTTCTCCCTCGGAAACCTCGCCACCGTCCATACCGGGTGGGAGAAGAACGTTCAAAAACGGGAAAGTTTTCGTCTAATCGGCGGATTCAGATCCGGACTTGCCGGTCTATACGACCGCGTCTGGGTCTTCCTCTCCTTTGAGAAGGGTCTGACAGGTCTGTACGTCTCCCTCAATACAAAGCTCAAACCCACGGACACACTCAACACCAACCCCTTCACCTACGAGAGGGCGGATTACATCCTTGGGATCAAGTTCAAGGGGTACCTTAGACTATGACGAGGTTGCTCTTTGCTTTTGCTTTAGGGATTTTGTTGGTTGCGGGCAGCCCACCGGCGGAGGCGAAAAAGGGGAGGGACATGGACCTCGGAATGAAGGTGAAGGTCCGGGTGGGCGATAGCACCATCACGCTGTGCCGCTGCCCGACGAACTACGGCAACTGCTTCTGCACGCCGAAGGGGATGGTAGAGAAGTGATTTAGAAGAGGGTTTTCCCCCTCTTGAGCTTTATCTGCCTTACCTCCACCTCTTTTATATCTTGCGGGATTATGAAGGCGTCCTTAATCCTCTCCCAATCCCTGTCCCTTATGGTGATAACCCTGCCGAGATATACGCTCACATAACACCCGTTGAGCTTCGTCGGTTTTGCCGATTTCAAATTCCTTTCGGTTATCTCAACATATTCCGGATCTATGTCAACGACGATGAAGTTTCTGCCCAACCTCTTGGCCGCCACCGCCGTTGTCCCCGTCCCCACAAAGGGATCAAAAACTGTATCCCCCTCGTCCGTCGTCATGAGTATCAGCCTCTCAAGTAAAGGGATGGGCAACTGACAGGGATGTTCATCCCTCCTCTTTTTGTGTCTTATCCTGTGTATGTCTGTCCAGACGTCTGAAAGAAGCGGGCCGTAGGGGTGCATCTTGTTCTTTTTCCCTCCGTAATCCTTGAGAACGACCTTGCACTTCCTACACCTCGGATGCGGAGAACGTATATCGTAGAACTTGAACCCCTTCGGCCTTTTGGTGTACCAGAGGATGCCGTAATGGTTTGGAAGAAGCGTTTTCCCAAGAGGAGATCCCATAGCGTCCCAGACTATCCAATGCCTGAAATACGCCATCTCGTTCAGATAGGCGGCAAAATACGTCAGCCATTTGGGTATGTTGTGGACGAATATTGAGCCTGTGGGTTTTGTGATTCTAACCATCTCCCTAAGCCAAGCCTTGCTCCATTCAAGGTATTCCTTGAAATCCTTGCTGTCGCGGTATACGTTGTAGGTCTTGCCGAGATTGAAGGGGGGATCGGCGAAGGTCATATCAACGGAGTCGTCCGGAATCCGCCTCATCACCTCAAGCGCATCTCCGAGTATTACCCTGTTGATGAGATCCTTCATACCCCTACCGTTTGCGCCAGCAGCTTCTTAAACCTCTCTATCTCGTCTTCGTGGAAGGTGAAAACGTCATCGTAGGAAGAGACCATCCTTCTGAGGTCTCTCTATTATAACCCCGTCCGTTGATGAGTTCTCTATGGGAGATGGTTCAAAGAAGGTCAAGGCTGGCGATAGCCCCCGTCAACCTTTGTCTAACCGAAGACAACGAGGCCCGACGTCGCACGCACCTACTCACTTAAAATCACAGGGTGATGAGGAAATGGCTTGTAGTCGTATTGGGGGTGGGAACGGGAGTGGGCCTGCACGCCCAGATGTACACGCCTCAGGATCCCTACTGGAGGCAGGGGAGACACGACTACAAGAAGACCGCCCGCGCCCCGTGGAGATGCACCGAACCGGCCACCGTATCCAAAAGCTGGGAGGATATGAGGGAGGACCTTCCGGTTTTCGTCACCACGGCCGACATAGACGGTGATAACAGGGCCGAGATCTTCTTCACCGGATGGGGGACGAACAGCGCCACTATAGTATGGGCCTACCCAACCATAGACAACGACGACGGCTCAAACGTCTGCTCCGGAGGTATAAACGTGGGAAATGGTATCGGCGTAAACGCCGGTGTTATGATGGAAGGGCCGATAACCACGAACGCATCCACCGGACACCAGATACCCCTGTTGGCCGTGAGGAGTAATGTGGCCACACTTTTCAGAGTGGACGGGGCGTGCAACCACACAACCATACGGTTCGTTGATTCCGTCTTCTCCGCCATAACCGTGGCCGACGTTGACGGGGACGGCAACTCCGACCTCTTCTGGGGCGAGGGGACATACGCCAAGCGGTTGAACGGCGGCTCCGCCAACTTTACGGAGGTGTGGTCCGTAAATACCGGCTTGAGGGTGGGGACACCTGTCCTCGGAGACTTCAACGGGGACGGGAACCTTGAGGTGTGTTTCCCCACGGCCAGCACGGACTACTCCACCAACCTGATAAAGTGCTACCGCCCCGGCGCCGGCACCTTCCTGTGGCAGTGGGACCTCTCCCCCTTCTGCTCCTTCCCGGACATGTTCGCCCATTCCTCTCTCGTCCGAAGCCGCCTGCAGTCTTCTCCGTACATCTCCGTTCTGTTGGCCGACGACCTTGACGGCGACGGCAAGGACGAACTCGTGGCCCGCGGGAGCGGTTGCACCGCCGCCTTTGAGCTGGACGCCTCCAACTCCCCGATAGCGAAGTGGGCCGTATCGGTGTCCGGCAACCGCGCCCCGGCCTCCGGAGATTTTGACGGGGACGGCCTTCCGGACGTTGTCCTGAACGCTGTCTCCGGACACTCCGGCACCATCACCGTTCTCAAAGGCACAAACGGAAGCACCATCGCCACCTTTACGGAGAGTTCCGAGGGATGCTCCGCACCCACGGTTGCGGACATAACCGGGGACGGGATCTTGGACGTCATAACGGCCTGTCAGAATCCCGTGGCCTGGTCCCCCTCCAACGGCTGGAGCGCCAGGGTGTGGGCGGGAAGCGGCGCCGCACCGTACATAACCACATCCGACGTCATAGTCGCGAAGAAGGAGCCTGGCAAACTCATGATAGCCATAGGGGACAGCTCCTGTTATGCCGTGGTGTGGACGTGCAACGCTGCCGTTTACGGCGAGGAGGAGGAGCTGAGTACGCATGAGAATCCCTCTTACAGGGAAGCGAGGGTGTTCACCGAAAACGGGATCCTGACGGTTGAAGGATATGAAGGGGAGGTCAGGATCTACAGGGCGGACGGAAGTCTGGTCCTCTCAGGACGTGTAAACGGCAGAAAGGGGTTCCGCCTCAAAAACGGTGTTTACTTCGTATCCCTCAACGGGAGGGGTAGGGTCTTGGTCGTACGCTAAAGAGCGTGTTCCCTCAAAAACCCGGCCCACCCCTCCCCCTCCTCGTCCAAAAACGTTTTAAAACGCTTTGCTATACGCACGTCTATCGGTACCCTAAGGTAGGGCCTTATGTAGCGGAGGTACTCCGCCGCCCTCCTCTTCGGCCTCGCACTCTCCGGGAATATAACGTGGGCGTTCTCCCTGGCGAAGGTGTACCCCTTCAGCCTTATAAAGGCCAGCAGAACCAAAGCCCTGCGACGGGGGAGCTTTATCTCTTGTAGCCCCTCCATGAGGCGGAGGCGACCGGAGAAGGATAGGTAGGTCCTGTTCTTCCTCACGTTGGAGACGTACCACCAAAAGGCCTCAAGCCCGAAGAGAGGGGATTTCTCCTCCGGCAGATGCATGCCTTCCCTCGCCTTTTGCGAAAGTTCAAGTACTTTGAGGAGACTCCTGTCCTCCTCGTGTAATTCAATCTCAACGTCCTCACCGAGGAAACGCTCGTATATCTTTATCCTCTCGGCCTCCCTGCGCATTCCGAGGTCATGGGCGGCCAGGCGCAAAAAGTGCAGTTCGGACGCCTTACCCCTGAGGAGGAGCTCGTTCTCCTTAACGTGCAAGGCCGTGGGCCTGAGCCACGAGTCTACGCCCTCGTCCACCATCTCGTCGGCTACCTTTAGGGTTTCAAGGAGTCTGCCTGAGTGGAAACCCCTCATGGCACGCAGGGCCTTAAGGGATAGCTCTTCAAGGCTGTTCCTCGGCTCGGGCAGGGGATAGGGCCTGCCCATAAACGTGCCTATCTCGTACTTCACCCTCGCCCTTATGAAGTCATCTTCCACCTTCTCGGCCAGCTCCAGAGCCTTGAGGGGGTCGGCGAACACCTTCAGGTGAACGAGGGAACGGATCGCCGGGGGCAGGTCCGGAAGCATCCCCTTAAGGGCGGTTATCTCCATACTCCTCATGTAGTACAGGGCGAGGTAGGGCTTGAAGGAGGGTGGGTACTCTCCCCTTCTCTCCCTCCACACCCGCAGGTACCTGCCCACGGACCGCATATCCCCCATGAGGAGGAGGACGGTCAGGAGGTTCAGGAAGTTTTTCTCTGAAAAGTCCTCCTTGAGCCTCTCCTCCGCCTCTTTTCTTTCATCCTTCAAGTTCAGGGGGTCCATACTGCCGTCCTTTGACAACGGGATATATTTTAAAGCCGTGTCAAATCATCTTTCTAACCACCGCATCAAACACGTGCATGTACTCAACCTTTATTCCGATACGCCCGTCTTTGACGTCCAGAAACTCCCTCACTTCCTCAAGGCGCTCCTCTCCGTATTCCCTTACGTACCACTCAAGGGGCAGGTTTCCCGTCCTCAGCCCAAGGAACACCTTCTCCATCCTCTCCCTCTCGTCGTCAAGGGGGTCGTACTCTCTCGGAGGTGGAAACTCCCTTATATAGCGGCTCAGGGAAGGCAGGTTCGTGTACCTCAACCTCTCCTCCGGAAGGAAGGAGGAGGCCGATGGGCCGAAGCCTTTGTACCATTCTCGCGTCCAGTATATGCGGTTGTGCCTGCTCTCGTACCCCGGAAGGGCGAAGTTGGAGAGCTCGTACCTCCTGTACCCAAAGGACGTCAGAACCTCCTCACGCAGGATGTAGAAGTCCCTCAAATCCTCCCTCTCCTTTATCTTCCCCTTTCTCAGGTAGTACCCAAAAAGTGTCCTATCATGGATCTCAAGGGCATATGCGGAGATGTGATGCACACCGAGTTTGACCAGAGTTAAGAGATCGTTTTCAAAGTCCTTAAGAGCCTGATCCGGGTGGGCGAATATGAGGTCTGCGTTCGTTATGAAGTCGTAAGAGAGGGCGTTCAGGATAGCCCTCATACCCTCCTCCGGTGTGTGCCACCTGCCGAGAGCCTTAAGGCCCCTTTCGCAGAAGGTTTGAATTCCTATGCTTATACGGTTTATTCCGATGCTCCTCCAGAACTTCAAATTCTCCGGGACTACGTCCTCAGGGTTGGCCTCAAGCGTTATCTCAAGTGGGATTACCCTATAGGCTCTGTGCAGCGCTTTCATTATCCGGGCAATCTGGTCGTGTTTCAGTAGACTCGGCGTTCCCCCTCCGAAGAAGACGGTGTTTACTGCTCCTCCGTCCGCCTCGTACCCTATCTCCCTTATTAGGGCGAGGACGTACTCCTCATCTACAGTGCCGGAGCGTTTGCGGTAGAAGTCGCAGTAGGGACAGACACGGCGGCAATACGGAACGTGGACGTATATACCCCTCAAGGGCGGATTCTAAGGCGTACTACCTGACTATCGCTCTGAAGACCTTACCGCCCTCCACCACGAAGTACACCCCCCTGCGTCGGATCTCCTTCAAGGAATCCCCGACCTTTCTACCTGAGACATCGTAAACCCCCTCTCTAGCAAAACGTGTGCGCATTACCGGTGATTCCGCGACGGACAGCGGAAGCCTAAAACGGAGGATGTGTATCCCCTTGTACGCGGTCCCCACGAACAGGTTGCCGTCTTTGAGGCGGATCTTCCGGTGGTCCCCACCGACGGGATCGTCGTCGTAGTTGTTTGACCCGTAATAGGCCACTGCGCTCAGGGAGTCGGAGGGGGAAAGGGCGAAGACGCCGCCGGATCCCACGCTAATAACGTAGTCCTGCACCCCTTCGGCCGGGGCTATACCTCCGGGGATGCGGTAAAGGGGACTCAACGGGGACAAGGAGAAGACGACCGTACTGTCCGGATAGGACCAGCCCTGATATGAGAGGACGAGGTGGTGGGATGTGAGGGATAGGGAGGTTATGGACAGGGCGTAGTCGCTGAAAGTGGCACTGTCAACCATGGGGTAAGAGGGGTCGGCGGCGTTCAGGACCTTCACCACCCCCACCCCGGACACGTACCCAACGGCAAGGAGGGTGTCCCACAGGTCCAGGGCGCACCCACTACACAGGACCGTGTCTACCGCGGGCGAGGAGGGGTCTGAGAGGTTGAGGACGATTCCACTACCCGGTACGAAGAGGAGGGTGTCAAGGCTCTCCATATCCCCACCGTAAAGGGGGGCGTACACGATAGATGCCGGCGAGGGGTCTGAGGGGTCGTACAGGGAGTATACGAGCAGGGTGTCTGAGCCGTCGGGATGGGCCACAAGGGCGTCGCCGGCCACCTCCAGGTCCGTTATGGGGCGGTCGGTGGGTTTTACCCTTACGAGGCGGGGAGAGGAGACGTCGCCGACATCCACGACGGCTATGCCCCTGTACGTGCCGACGTACATGTAATCTCCGGAGAGGGCGAAGGTGATGGACTGGAGGGAGGGTATACCGGAGAGGAGGGTACTGTCCTCAAATATCAGGAGACTTACGGGCAGGCTATCCCAAAAGTAGCCGCTAAGGGCGACGTAGACAATACCGGAGTACGTGGCGAGACCGCCCGGAAGGGAGATATAGGAAGATCCCTTACTCCACAGCCTTACGGGAGATTCGGGATTGGAGAGAGAGTAGGCGTAAAGGGATGTGCCGGAGAGGTAGTTGTATCCGAGGAGGAGGTTTCCGTGGGTCCATATCTCCCTCAGGTTCTCCGGTATAACGCTCCCCCTGTAGGAGAGTGTCGGAAATACCCTGAAGACGTCCACGTACATGCCACTGCGGGCGTACCGGCGGAGGGCGAGAAGGTAAGAACCGTGGGAGGCCAGAGAACGGTAGGGGCCGCTCAGGAGGTGAAGGGTAGATGAAGGGTCCGAGGGGGCAAAGACTTCAACGTTCTCGTCTACGAGGGAGGCGATGAGCGTATCCACGAAGACCACGTCCCGCGCCGTCCCCGGATGGACACCTATCAGACTAAAGTCCCGAAAAACCAGCGTGCCGCAGTTGTAGGCCGCAAGGGCCAGAGTCCTATCCCTGACGTCTATGCCCAGCGCACCACCGCACGGGAGTATGTACTCCCAGACCTTCTCCGGTGCCAGAGGATTTCTGAGGTCGTAGGCCTCAACACCTATGCCACGCAGGGCCAGATAGAGGGTTGAATCCGAAGGGTCGTAGGCCACATCCGCTACCAGATCTCTAACGGTTATTAGACCTATAAGGGCGGGGTTTCCCGGATCAAACAGCGAATATATCTCAACTCCACTCCCTACGGGCAGAAAGAGTATTCCCCTGCCCGTGTCCACACTCAGGGATGTTGTCAGGCCGTACGGGAAAACACCCACAAACGTGGCGTTCAACGAATCCGCAGTCGTTAAAAGCGCAATTACCAGCATACTCACCTCCTGTGTTTATTTCCGATTATCTGTCAATATACGGAATTTTACGGCCGAAATGGAACGTTGAGGAAATCATTCCGCGCTCTTGCCGAAGAGAACCACGAAAGCGAGTGCAAGGGCTATGAGAACGAAAAGGCCAACCCTCCCGATGTCCCTCCTCTCCGCGGCCACGAAGAGGGCTATGAGGGTCTGGAGGAGGTAGTAGAGGGCAAAGGCCTTGGAGGCGTAGGTTATTATGTGGAAGATGTTCGCACTCCAGACCAGAACTATCCCCATAAAGGCCGTGAACAGATAACCTGTGTTGGAGGATATACGCCCGTGGGTCTCCTCCCTTATAAGACCACCGGCCCCTATGGTGTCGGCCACGGCCGCACTGAACTGGCTCATGAGCGGCCCCAGTTTCATCAGGTAGCCGAGCGCGACACACACCCCGGCCGCAAGGGCTATTATCGCCGTCTCGTCCACCTTATCCAGACTGAGGTTGTGCAGGATCGGGGTGAGGAGCAGGATGGTCGCGAGGTATATCCCCCCGGAGATCAACTGGGCCAGTTTCATGCTCTTTACCCTCTCCTCAGGCGTGTACTCCTCCCCGAGGTATTTGGAGGTCTCAAACCCCTGAACGATAAGGAGGATGCCAGCGAGGAGCTGGAGGGCGCCGAAGGTAAAGGGTTTGGCCTCCCCCACTATGTGGGCGTGATGCAGATCGTACAGGAACAACCCCGTTAGAAAGGCGGAAATGACGGAGAGTTTAAGACTTACGGCGTACTTCTCAAGGAACTCAAGGAAGCCCAGGCCACGCAAGTACCCGGTTATACCGGTAAAGAGGAGTACGGCACTCGTCAGGAGGTTCTCATAAACGGGATGCCTGCCGAAGAATCCGGAGAATATGAAGGCGGAAAGCAACCTCAGGTAAAAGGCCGTGGAGATCATGTAAG
>JALWZG010000043.1 GCA_027002825.1 Caldifarciminota bacterium | reverse complement strand
ACTTTAAACTACACAAACGATGGGGAACACGAGGGTTTACCTCAAAAAGGGGAAGGAGCGGAAGGTCAAAAACCTGTATCCGTGGGTTTACAGGGATGAGGTCCAAGGCGTGGAAGAGGGAGGTGTGATAGCGGACGTCTTCTCAAAAGGGGGGAAGTTCCTTGGTAGGGGGCTTTACTCAAGGGGGGCGAGGATCGTTTGGAGGTTCTTGAGTCGGAAGGCCGAGCCAATAGATAAGTTTTTTTTCAGACGACGGATATTTGAAGCGTACGACCGCAGAAAAGGTATAAGTTCAACGGCCTTCAGGGTCGTGTTTTCGGAGTCGGACTTCCTCGGTGGTCTCGTAGTGGACAGGTACAACGACGGACTTGTGATCCAGATAAGGTCCAGGGGGATGGAGGAGGTTAAAAACACCATAATGGATGTCCTCGTTGAACTCTTTTCACCCACCTTCGTTTATGAGAGGAGTGATATGGAAAGCCGCAGGGATGAGGGGCTGATACCCTTTAAAGGACCACTGCTCGGTGTCGTTTCCGGCCCCCTGAGGATAACGGAGAACGGTGTGGAATTCTACGTGGACGTGGTAAACGGATTGAAGACCGGATTTTACCTTGACCAGAGGAGGAGCCGGGAGTACGTCGCCTCCCTGATAAGCGAAGGCATGAGGATGTTGGACCTCTTCTCCTACACGGGTGGGTTCTCGGTATACGCCGCGCTGAAGGGGGCGAAGTCCCTGGCCGTTGATACGAAAAGTGATGCGCTTGACCTCGCCCTGGAAAACGCCCGTCTTAACGGAGTTGAGATAGAGACCTTGCGGTACGATGCGTTTAAGTTCCTTGAAGATACGGATGAGACATATGACGTGATCGTGGCCGACCCCCCCGCCATATCAAAGCGCAAAGGTGAAAGGGAAAAAATCTTGGGGGCGCTTTGGAAGCTTACCTACAACGCCCTACCGAGGCTCAACACCCCCGGCCACCTTTACATATGCACCTGTTCCTACCAGGCCTCCTTGGAGGATATGCTCAAATACGTCAGGTTTGCCGCAACTGACAGGGGAATACCCCTCCACATCCACAACGTCCTCCTACAACCTCCGGATCACCCCTTCTTCCCGCATTTCCCGGAAAGCCTGTACCTAAAATGTGTACACGCCGTCAAGGTGTCCCTCTAAATCTCCCTGTCAACCACACCTTCAACGTACTCCCTGATGTCCTGAAGCTCTATCCTCTCCAGCGCGGGTTCAAAAAATCCCAACACTATGAGCTTTTTCGCCTCCCTCTCCGAAAGTCCCCTGCTTCTCAGGTAGAAGACCTTCTCCTCGTCTATCGGACCGACAGTTGCGCCGTGGGTGGCCCTCACCTCATCCGTCATGATCTCCAGGCCGGGTATGGAGTCGGCCCTTGCCCCGCTGTTCAACAGAAGGGTGTGTTCGGAGAGGTAGGCGTCGGCGTGTCTGGCCCCGTGCTGTATGTCTATCATGCCGTAGAGGACCGCCCTCGCCGTATCCTTTAAGACCGCCCTTACGGTGGACTCCCCCTTACCCATGGGAGCCCTGAAGTCAAGGTGTGTGGTCAGATCGTAGTGTTGGGAATCCCTTCCCAAGACGACCTGAACGTCCTCCACCTGAGCCTCCTCACCGACGGGTCTAACCCTGTGCCTGTCCATCACGAATTTCCCTCCAAACCACACACCGACGAGCTTACCCACACCCCCACTCCCCACCAC
>JALWZG010000042.1 GCA_027002825.1 Caldifarciminota bacterium | reverse complement strand
AGTACATCCTGAAGGTATCCCGGAGGAAAATTACGGAGGGACTGCCTATGGCGTTCTCGTAGAAGTTCCCTTCCCTCGTCATTACCGGATTCCCTGAGTACTTCGTCCATTCCGTCTGAGTTAAAAGGAGCAGCACGTACACCATTTCCATTCTAAGGGCGTCCGTAGAATCTCTGGAATTGTACCGCCTGTACCGTGCCTTTACGTCCCTTCTGCCCGTGAGGTGTCCGGAGGCGAAGGGGGATATCCTGTTCCACGCATCCTCCGTGGGTGAGGTGAACGCCGCCTATCCCCTCATAAAACGCTTTCCGGGAGCAACCCTCTCCGTGTTCACCGACAGCGGTCATAAATACGCCCTGTCCCTCGGCCTCAAGGCCGTGCGGTTTCCCCTTGACTCTCCCCGCTGCATCTCTCGCATGCTTGAGGGTAAGAGGGCGCTGGTAGTAGTTGAGACCGAGATATGGCCCAACCTCATAACCGTGGCGAAGGAAAGGGGTCTCCCGGTCTTCATAGTCAACGCCACCATGGGCGAGAGGGCCTACAGGTGGTACAGGAGGGTGGGTATCTTCAGGGAGGTAGTTTCAAAGGTTGACCTCGTCCTTGCCCAGAGCATGGAAGATGCCCGGAGGTACTTTTCCTTGGGCGCCAGAGAGGTAAAGGTCGCGGGTAACCTGAAGTTTGATTCGGTTGAGAGGCCGGTTAAGGACCTTAAGCTCCCCCCCTTCCAGCCCGCCGGGGCCATACTCTTTGCGAACGTGAGGGGCAGGGAGATAGGGGACATAGCCGAGGCTACGAGGCTGGTAAGACGGAACGTATCCGGCTTCCGTGTGATGGTGGCACCCAGACACCTTGAGAACGTGGGGAGCATATCTGCCGCCTTCCGCAGGCAGGGGTTTGCGGTCTCCTACCTGACCGATCCCGACGACACCGACGTCTTAGTGGTGGACACCATAGGGGACCTGTGGAGTCTCTACAGGTGGGCATCAGTGGTCTTCGTCGGCGGCACCCTGCGCCCCTACGGTGGACACTCCTTCATAGAGCCGGCCTACTGGGGAAAACCCATAGTGAGCGGCCCCTACTTCCACAGGCAGCCTTACGTGAGGGACATGGTAAGGGCAGGGGCCGTTCTGGTCGTTAAGACCCACGAGGAACTGGCTCAGGTCCTCCTCGGCCTCCTTTTGAAGCCGGACGTGGCACAGGAGATAGGGCGCAGGGCGAGGGAGTTCTACGAGGGGAACAGGGGGGTGGTGGACAGGGTTTATTCGGAGATCGTCCGTAGAATCGGGGCGTGAAGGCCTCCGTCATAGATAACGGGAAGGTGAGGATAGTTGAAGTTCCGGAGCCAGAGCCGGGAGAGGGAGAGGTCGTCATAAGGGTGGAGTACGCCCTTACGGACGGAACGGATCTCAAGGCCCTCCTGAGGGGGCATCACCTCATAGGGAACGGGCCCTTCGGCCACGAGTACTCGGGTGTCGTTGTTAAGGTGGGAGAGGGGGTGGAGGGTTTCAAAGTGGGAGACGAGGTCGTGGGGGCGAATACGGGTCCCTGTTATACGTGCAGGATGTGCAGGAGGGGAAGGTACAACCTGTGCGAAAACTTAAAGGATAACATGGTCTTAGGGGCTTACGCGGAGTACCTCAGGATCCCGGCTCCCGTAGTGCGCACCAACCTCTACCACAAACCTCCGGACCTCCCCTTCAAGTACGCTCCCATGGTTGAACCTCTGGCCTGTGTTCTGCACGGAGTTGAAACCCTTAATCTCAGAGGATACGAGGGGATTCTGATAGTGGGTACGGGGTCCATCGCCTCCTTCTTCGTCCTCGCTCTCAAACTCATGGGCCACTCTGTGGCCGTACTGGGCAGGAATCCCGAAAAGCTCTCCCTGATAGCGGAAAACCTAAAACCCGACGAAGTTTTTACCTACACGGATGCCATAGGGAAGTACGACGTGGTAATAGAGAGTACGGGTAAGGAAGAGGTCTGGAGGAAGGTTCTGGATTACGCGGATAAAGGCGGCAAGATCCTCCTCTTCGGAGGTCTTCCCTCCGGGACGTACGTCCCCTTTGACGCCCATCGCATACACTACGAGGAGATACACCTGCTCACGTCGTTCCATCACACTCCCACGTCCGTAAGGCGCGCCCTCCATGTTCTTAAAGATAACTGGCGGAGACTGGCCTTTCTCGTGTCGGGAGAATTCCCCCTAATGAGGATAGAGGAGGCCTTCAAACTCATGGCGGAGGGTAAGGGGTTCAAGTACGCCGTAAGGCCGTAGGGTGATTTTCCGCTATAAAATGTTGTGTTATGAATGCCGTGATGCCTTTCGTGGCGATTCATCTCAGTCCGGCGACGTACCTTCCTCGCTGGGCGTGGTTGGAAAAGACCCACCAGTTCGGCATAGAAGCGGGTATAAAGAGGGGAAATTACATCTTATCCGTCGGATACGGAAGTATGTACATGTGGGAAAACGTCCGTTCACCGGATGAGGCCTTAAGCGTCTCCTCCTACTACGTCCTCTACAACCTCACCCTTTACCGTTATGCGAGAAAAGTTCACCCCTTCATATCCCTGAGTCTGGCCAAACCGGTGATTACGGGACTGAGGAACGGGGAGATAGGTGATTTCAACTCTTCCCTGCGGGGAACGGCTGTAGGTCTGCGTGCGGGTGTTTCCTACGTCTGGAGGTATCGCATCCTCTCCATCTCCCCGACTGTGGGCCTTTCGTATTATCCGGATCTGCCAGTCTATAAGTACGTGGATGGAAAGGTCGGTTTGAGGAATAGAGTGGGTGTCCTCAAGGCTTTTGTCCATTTGGGGCTGGGCTTGGGCAAGTGAGGGCGTTGCTTGGGTTTGGAGGAAGACTGCGTAAGACTCGTATTTGCATCCTTTAGAATAAACACGTGTTTTTGATATACATGCGTTATATCGTAATATTTGTCTCCGGTGTTGGATTGGCATTTGTCCTGATAAACCCAAAAAATATCGCTCCTGTATTGACGGTCATGTTCGTCCTGGCGAGCTTCCTGTGGTTTAGGAGAACGGTGGTGGAGTTTGGGTGGGGGAGCGTGAGAGGACAGCTTACGGCCATATTGGGCTTTTCCTTTATAGTTCAGGCCGTGGGATGCGCCCTAATAGGGGTGGAGGAGAGGGTGTACCTGCCATATACCGCCCTTTTGATCTTCGTAGTGGCCCGCGCCCTTTTCCTGCTGGCCAGCGCGCGGTACGCCTTTCACTTCTTGCGTAGGGGGTCATTCCCACCTATGGGGAGACTCGTGGGATTGTATTCACTGATGGCTGTCCTCCTGGTCCTCATAGGGTTAATACCCAACGTTTTGGGGGAACTCTTCAGGTTTTCACCGAACTCGTTCCTATTGATAACGGACGTCCTCCTACTCCTGTCGGTTTTCCACAATCTGGCCATGTTTTGGGACACCCTGATAATGAAGCGGTGGGCTTTCGGGGCGGCTACCGCCCTACTTTTGGTGGTGGGCGATGCCCTTTTCATATCGGGCGTGTGGAGTCAGGCGGCCGTGTGGGTGTGGTACATGTGCGCCGTCCTCATATCCCTGACAGGTACCATACGGACATAACGTTCAACCCTTAACCGAATTTTAGTTTGGGTGAGAACTCCACCGCCACGTCCACCTCCTCGTCCAGGTTGAGGTACTCCTCCGGAACGCTTGAGAAATCCCTTAAAAACCTCTCGCGGGCGCTCTTCAGGTCGTCCTCCTCAAAGACGTACTCCCCACCCTTTACGACCTGGACCAAAAGTGGTTCGCCCCCGTAACTCTCGCTCCTGTGGGCCACCACGTCCCTCAGGATTTTACCCCTACCATCGTAGAACCTGTAAACCCGTTTGGCCCCTCCTATCACCACCTTACCTTTGGAAAACTTGTGCTTAAAACCGGCCTCATCCTCAACCAGCTTGTATATTGCGCCGAGGACCGGTTTGTCCGAAGGTATGGCAACCTCTGAGCCGACGCCGAAAGCGTCGGCCTCACCCCTATCCACTATATCCCTGATCCTCCACTCGTTCAGATCCCCCGAAAGGACTATCACCACGTCCTCCAACCCCGCCTCCTTCAACCTCCTACGTGCGTAGCGCGAAAGCTCCACGAGATCCCCGGAGTCTATCCTTATGCCCTTCAGCTTCAGTTTGTCCCTGAGGTGGAGTATTACCTCAACGGCCGTCTCTATTCCGGCGAACGTATCGTAGGTATCCACCAAGAAGATGGCTGATTCGGGATAGGCCTTTGCGAACTCAAGGAAGGCCTCAAACTCCGTCCTGTACGTCTGAACGAAGGCGTGGGCCATGGTTCCGTAAACCGGTATCCCGTAGAGCTTGCCCGCCTCAAGGTTGGATGTCCCCGCCCATCCCGCTATGTAGGTGGCCCGTGATACGTTGACGGCGGCCATTTCGTCAGCTCCCCTTCTCGCCCCGAATTCCAGCAGCATTCTGCCCTTGGCGGCGTGATAAATCCTTAGGGCTTTGGAGGCCGAGTTTACCTGATATGCCACCCTGTTGAGGAGCATGGTCTCAAGGATCTGGCCCTTTATCCTACTCGTCTCCACCACCATAACCGGTTCTCCGGGGAAGAACACGCGTCCATCGGGTATGGCGTATACGTCTCCGTCAAATCGGAACCCCCTCAGGTATTCCAAGAACTCCTCGGAGAACTTCCCAAGGGATCTGAGATAGCTTATATCCTCCTCGTCAAATCTGAGCTCGGTTATCTCCTTGGCCGCAGCGAGAACACCGGCCGAGACGAGGACGTTTCTGTACCTGTGAGGCCTTACGTTCATCTCAAAAACCGCCCATCCGTCCATCCCACTTCTGAGGTACACCTCCGCCATCGTCAACTCGTAAAGATCCGTTAGGAGTGGACGCATCCGGAAGCGATTCTACGGCCGTAGCCTTTCGGGTTTATAATAAAGGGATGTTCTTCCTGATAGGACAGATCACACTGCCGAACTGGGATGCCATACTGACGGATAACAGGAAAAAGGCCGTTGTGCGCATTCTGGCCTTCGGTCTTCCCAAGCTAAGGGCGGTCGGAGACGTTGTTGCCGATTGGAACGTATCACTCGGTAGTGGGTTCTTCATAGACACCACCGGGACGATAATAACGAACAGCCACGTGGTCAGGAAGGCAAAGGTAATAGCGGTGGTTTTGAGCGATGCCCGGACGGGGAATTTCAGGGAGTTCATGGAGAGCCTTTACTTTGCAGAACTCCTCTACGACGATCCCGACAACGACATAGCCGTTTTAAAGGTAATAGGTGAGGGGTTTAAACCGCTCAAGTTTTCGGACAGAAACGCCCTCAACCAGGGGGAACCCGTCGCGGCTTTGGGTTTTCCCGGAACATCCTACCACGATAACAAGCTGAAGGTGGTATTCGGCTTCATAGCCTCGGATAAGGACGACAACCCGATCCTCCTGAACATGAGCGTCAATCCGGGGAACTCCGGAGGGCCGGTTTTGGACAGGAACGGTGAGGTTGTTGGGGTGGTGTTCGCCAAGGAGGGGTCATCAAGGGAGGGACTGGCGTACGCCATACCCACGTTTGTGGTCAAAAAGGTCTTGAGAAAGATAGAGCTGCGGGAAATAAAAAGGGGGAATTACGCCGGTACGGACGTTTATGAGGCTTATGAGGAACTGGGAAGGGGCCTCATGAAGGCCCTCATATTCAACGATTACGAGGAGGCCATAGACCACGCCCAAAAGGCGGTTGAACTCGATCCCGATTACGCCGAGGGACATTTCTTTTACGGGTTTCTGGCCTACAGGTACAAGGCCTACGAAATAGCGCAGAGGGAGTACAAAACGGCTTACAAGCTCAAACCCTCCCTCTTTGACGACAACTACAACAAGGAAACGGTTGAGAAGATACTTAACCCGGATACGACGGATAAGTCCGAAGGGGAGGAGGAGTCCTCTTCCACGACCTCTTCGTCCTCATCGGATGAAACCTCGGTGGATACCACAAGTGGGAAAGCGTCCTATTCGTCCTCCTCCACTCCGTCAACCTCATCGGACTACGGCATAAGCACCTCGGATTACGGTGGGAGAAGCTCGTGGAAGGATCGCATAGACGGATGGAACGTGGGTGTTTATTTCTTAAAGGGCAACGTTGACGAACTGGTTGAGGGCAAAAACTCCCTGCCGGCCTCCGAAAAGTACGAGATAGACTTCATCCTTCACACGAACGTGTGGAGCACATCCCTTTATCTTGTGAAAAACGGCGGATGGGGTTTTGGTCTGGGATCACCTTTTGCCAGCATAGTCCTGTTCTCCGGGGGAAGTGAAGCCTTCAGGTTTGACGTGATATACAAAAGGAGAAACTTACGTCTGACCGTCGGGACATCCGCCCTAAGGGAGGGGAAGGCTTATCCCTTGGCGCTGAGAGGTTCGCTGTGGTACAGGTACAGGAGGACACCTTGGATGCTCATGTTATCGCTTGAGAGGGCAAAACTGACCGAGATCTCCTCCGCCTTTGCCAACAGGGAGAAGGAGAAGAGAAAGGTAAACTCCGTCATAGGGGTGGGTATGGGGCTTTGGTTTTAACCCAGGGCAATATAAAAGCCGGTAAAAACGCAATACCCGATCTGCCAGTATAATACCTTCTCCAAATGGGAAGAGTCCTTGAAACCCCTCTTGAGAAGGAGCTGAAGGAGAGCTACCTTGACTACGCCGTCAGCGTTATCGTGGGTAGGGCGATACCCGACGCCCGCGACGGCCTGAAGCCCGTACAGAGGCGTATCCTCTACGCCATGAAGAGGTTGAACCTCCTCCCCAACCGCCCGTTCCGCAAGTCGGCTACGGTCGTCGGTGAGGTCATAGGTAAGTACCACCCCCACGGGGACCAGGCCGTCTACGACGCCCTGGTGCGCATGGCCCAGGACTTCTCCCTCCGATACCCCCTCATAGACGGTCAGGGGAACTTCGGCTCCATAGACGGCGACCCCCCCTCCGCCTACCGTTATACGGAGGCCCGCCTGAAGCCCATAGCCCTTGAGGTGATAGGTGAGATAGACGAGGACACCGTGGACTTCGTCCCCAACTTTGACGGCCAGTACCAGGAGCCAGTCATAATGGCCTCCCGCTTCCCCCACCTTTTGGTAAACGGCACCATGGGCATAGCGGTGGGTATGGCCACCAACATACCACCCCACAACCTCCGGGAGGTCATAGACGCCGCCGTAGCCCTCATAGACAACCCCGACCTCCCCGACGAGGATCTCCTGAGGATCGTAAAAGGACCCGATTTCCCCACCGGTGGGTACGTGTTCGCCGGTGAGGGTTTGAGAAAGGCCTATTTGACCGGTCAAGGTAAGATAACCATCAGGGCGAAATACGAAATAGAAAACCACCGTATTGTGATAACCGAAATACCTTACGAGGTCAAGAAAGCGGATCTGATAAAGCAGATAGCGGATCTCGTAAAGGCCGGAAAGGTTGAGGGTATAAGCGATCTGAGGGATGAGAGCGACAAGGAGGGTATAAGGGTTGTAATAGAGCTGAAAAGGGGTGCCAATCCCAAGGTTGTTGAAAACCAACTCCTGAAGTACTCCAACCTACAGAGGACCTACGCCATAAACATGTTGGCCCTGGTGGGTGTCCAACCCCGACTTCTGACCTTGAGGGAAGCCCTTCTGATATACATAAAACACCGTGAGGATGTGATCCGCAGGAGGACGGAACACAGGCTCAACAAGGCCCTTCACAGGTTGGAGGTGGTCAGCGGTCTTCTCAAGGCCTTGGAAATCCTTGACGATGTGATAAGGACGATAAGGGAGGCCGAGAACCCATCCGCGGCGAGAGAAAACCTGCAGGAGATGGGGTTTACCCCCCTTCAGGCCCAGAGCATACTGGAGATGAGGCTGTCGTCCCTGACAAGGCTTCAGCTCTCCTCGCTGAAGGAGGAAAAGGACAACCTCGAAAGGGACATCGCCTGGTACAGGTCCATCCTCGCGGACAGAAGCGTCCTCCACGACCTGATGAAGAGGGAGCTGCTTGAGGTGAAGGAGAAGTACGGCGACAGGAGGCGTAGTGTTGTGCTGTATCAGGAGGTGAAGGACTTCCACGTGGAGTCCCTGATAAAGGAGGAGGACGTTGTCCTTGTGTTCACAAAGGGTGGATACGCCAAAAGGCTACCCCTGAGGTCTTTCAGGGCGATGAACAGGAGGACACAGGGCAAGAGTGCCGTTAAGTTTTATGAAGATGATGCGCCTTCTGCGGTGGTCAAGTGTTCCACCCATGACGATGTGGTCGTCATAACGGATAGGGGAGCGGTTTTTTGGATAAAGGCCTATGAAATACCGGAAACCTCTGCCGCGGCGAGGGGAAGGTCCATAAGGAACTTCTTCAAGAACTACTCAAGGGATGAAAAGGTGGTCTGGGCTTTTCCCGTTCCCAAGGACCCGCAGATGTACGAGCTCGTCGTCCTCACGGGAAGTGGGAGGATAAAGAGGGTTGAGTTCTCCGAGGTTTTAAGGGGGAGGAAGGGGGTTTCCATCTCAAAGGAGGGTGTTGTGAGCGTCTTTCCAAGGCGGGGTGAGGGGTTTGTTCTGGTAGCCTCCCGTGAGGGTAAGGGGTATAGGGTTGCGGTGGAGGACATCCCGGTCCTACGCAGACAGAGCCTCGGCGTTTACGCCTTGAGAGGGGAACCCCTTGTGGCCATACCCATAAACGAGGAGGACGAGGTCATAGTAATAACCGAAAGGGGATACGCCAAGAGGATGGACACACGTGAGATACCCGTGCTTAAAAGGGGAAGGAAGGTGGGTGTAAAGCTGACCTCGGGTAGGCTCTTTTCCCTTTTCCGTTATCCGGGAAACGAGAGCGAGGCCATAGTCCTGACGGCAAAGGGTATAATAAACCGCATAAAACTCCACGATATACCCAAGTATTCCCGAACCGCCAGGGGTGTAAAGCTGATCAAGCTCTCAAAGGATGACAGGGTGGTGGACGTGGTCATAACCGATTAGACGCCTTCAAAAACCCGACGAAGAGGGGATGGGGTTGTAGGGGTTTGGAGGAGTACTCCGGGTGGAACTGCACACCTATGTAAAAAGGGTGTTCCGGCCATTCCACGGCCTCAACCAGTTCACCCACCTCCGCACTTATAACCATACCACTTTCCGAGAACTTCTGCCTATAGGCGTTGTTGAACTCGTACCTGTGCCTGTGCCTTTCCCTGACGGTGTCCCTTCCGTAAAGGGAGTGGATCAGTGTGCCTTCCCTCAGACGCACATCCTGACCCCCAAGGCGCATGGTCGCCCCCATACGCTTTAAGTCCTTCTGTTCGGGTAGTATGTGTATCACGGGGTGTGGGGTTTTGGGGTCAAACTCCTCGCTGTGCGCACCCTTGAGACCGAGGACGTTCCTCGCCCATTCAACCGTCATCAGCTGCATGCCGAGACAGATCCCAAGGGTGGGAATCCCCTTCTCCCTACCGTATTGCACGGCCTTGATCTTACCCTCTATCCCCCTCCTTCCAAATCCCCCCGCGATTATCAGACCTGAGTAGTCCTTCAGGGGGTCTGTCCCCCTTTTTTCCAGATCTATCGCGTCTATCAACCCCACCTCCACCCCAACACCCGTTTCCGCGGCCGCATGCACCAAAGCCTCAAGGAGGCTTTTGTACGCGTCTCTGACTTCAACGTATTTACCAACTATGGCCACCCTCACCCTTTTGTTCCCCCCCTCCACCCTTCCAACGAAGTCCCTCCACGCGCTGAGATCCTTTGGCCTGTATACCCCCACGCCGAGCTTTTCAAGTATGAGGTCGTCCAATCCCTGCCCGTCCAGTAGAAAAGGCACTTCGTACACGTTATCAACGTCATGGGCGCTTACAACCGCCCTCAGGGGTAGGTTTGAGAATAGGGCGAGCTTGCGGCGGGCCTCGGGTGTTAGGGGGATCTCACCCCTCGCAACAAGGGCGTCCGGTTGGATACCTATCTCCCGGAGCTTCTGAACGGAGTGTTGGGTCGGCTTCGTCTTTATCTCACCGACGGACCTCACGAAGGGGACGTAGGAGACGTGGAGGTAGAAGGAGCTCTCCTCAAGGCCCATCTGACGGGCTGCCTCAAGGAAGGGAAGGCTCTCTATGTCCCCCACCGTTCCCCCTATCTCCACGACCGTTATATCGTAATCACGGGCCACTTCCTTGATCCTCTCCTTTATCAGGTCCGTAAGGTGGGGGACCACTTGAACGGTGGCACCCAGGTATACACCCTTCCTTTCCCTTTCAACCACCTCCATGTAAACCTGACCGGCGGTTATGTTGTTCCTCTTGGAGAGGTTCTCGTTTAAAAACCTCTCATAATGGCCGATATCCAGATCCGTCTCCCCGCCGTCATCCGTTACGAAGACCTCACCGTGCTGGTAGGGGTTCATCGTCCCGGCGTCGTAGTTGAGGTAGGGGTCTATTTTCACGATCGTCACCTTTAATCCACGGCTCTTGAGGAGTAGACCCACGGATGCGGCCGTTATACCCTTTCCCAGCGAAGACAAGACTCCCCCTGTTATGAACACGAACTTCATAGGACGGGAGATTTTAATCCGGAAACCAGACCTCACCCAGCTTGAGCAGGGAGTTTATGACCCCTGTGTCCTTTACAAACCTGTTCTCACCCTGAACCTCCCGCCGAAACCCCATCTCCCCTTTTGAGGCTATTAGAAAACCCCACATTCCGGAAGGGTAGGTGGGAGTGAACGAGACGTAAAACCTGACATCCTCAAAAACCTCCTTTAAAATCGTGTAGGTGTTTTTTATCTGCTCGCCGTAGAACATGGGAGAGCCGACCTGCATGGCGAGAACCCCTCCGCTCCTCAAGGATGCGTGGGAGTTTTTGAGGAATTCCTCCGAAAAAAGCACTTCGGCGGGTCCCACGGGATCGGTGGAATCCACGACGATACAGTCGTAGTGTTTACCCTCCCTCACCTTGTCCGCTCCGTCGCATATATCCACCTCAACCCTGGAGTCCTCAAGGTATGTTCCGGTGGGGAGGTACCTCTTGGACACCTCAACCACCTCTTCGTCGATCTCCGCAACCGTCACCCTTACGGGTGAGTACTTCAGGATCTCCCTAACGCTTCCCCCATCCCCACCACCTATCAGGAGGACCTCGGACTTCTCTTCACAGAGGACGAGGGCCGGATGTACAAGGGCCTCGTGGTAAAAATGCTCATCCCTTTCGGTCATCATTACGAGGCCGTCAAGGACGAAGACCTTACCCCAGAACTCGTTTTCAAATACGAATATGTCCTGAAATCGTGAGCGTCCTTTGTAGAGTACCCTGTCAACCCTCATGTAAAGTCCACTCCCAGCGGCATGCTCCTCTTTGAACTCTAATCTCGGCCTGACCATATGGCAACCCCCGCAAAAACACACGTGTAGCCCTCGGTGACCTGCGCATCCACACCTGCTGTCAAGACCTCCCCCACCTCTATACCCCTGTCCCGAAGGGCTTTCCGGGCCAACCTCTCCGCCCTTTTGGTTAAGACGCTCGCCGGCTCTTCTCCCGTCACCTCCATTATTATACCTATGGAATTCCCGTCCTTGGGAAGGGCTACGGCGACGGCGGCACCTATGATCTTCCCGCTTTCACGGCTGGACATTTCACCGAAGGCGATGGGCAACAGGGAGCCTTTGGGAAGGTCAACCTCAGGGGAGAGCCTGGCCCCCGCGGGCAGGACGGACGAAACCTTCAGGAGGTTGTAATCGGAAAAGCCCGCCTCCGCAAGCGCCCTGTCAAAGGCGAGTATGTGATGCTCCGCCCTACCAACCCCTACTCCGAGCCTAAATCTGGGGTTCCTCGTGAGGTCAAGATAGCCATACGGGTGGATTTTCATCGGTTATAACCCTCCCCTTCGGAAGTACCTCAAGGAGGAATTTGGGCAGCTTGAAAAGGGCGGAATGGAGGTCCGGCGTGTAGAACCTGAGATTCCCTTCAAAGGTTGAAATCCTCTCCTGGATCTCCTCCCTTGCCACGCTCTCGGGATCCCTACCTTTACTCGCCAGCGTAAACGCCCAGTCCATTTGGAAGGAAAACATGGGCGCATGATAAACCTTTACAACGGGGAAAACCTCTTTCAGGGTGACGAACACGTCCCTCACAAAATCGTTGTAAAACGGATCGGCGCTTGCCGATTGTACCACCAAAACACCGTCCTCACCCAACCTCTCGTAAACCGTTTTGTAAAACTCCCTCGTAAAAAGCATGACGGAGGGCCCTCCTTCCAGAGGCTCTGTCAGATCGCTTATGACCACATCGTAGGTTTCCTCACTCCTCTCCAGATATCCCCTCGCATCCGTGAACACCAGTTCACTCCGTTCGTCGTAAAAGGCACCTTCGTGCCACTCAGGTAGGTAGGCCTCACAGAGTTTAACCAACTGCTCGTCTATGTCCACCATCACAGCCCTTTCCACGGGATACCTGAGAACCTCCCTCAGGGTTGCACCTTCACCTCCACCCAGAACTATGACGCTCTTGGGATCGGGATGGGTTAGCATCGCGGGGTGTACCAGGGCCTCGTGGTATATGAACTCGTCAACCTGCGCCGATTGTATTTTGCCGTCAAGGAAAAGGGCCTTTCCAAAGGCCTCTATCTCTACGAGATCCACCTTTTGATACGCCGTCTTTCCGTGGTATATGTGCCGTTTTATCTTGTGTAGAAAGAGGAGGTTCTCCGTGTGCTTCTCAAGGTACCAGGTTCCTTCAAGCATGGCGGTGATTCTAAAGGCGATCAGCCGAAAAGTCCTCTGAGGACAAACCAGACGTTGGCCGGTCTCTCCGCCAACCTCCTCATGAAGTAGGGGTACCAGTGACTTCCGTACGGGACGTAGAGCCTAACCCTGTGCGTCCTCCTCAACCTCCTCTGAAGGCCCAACCTGACACCGTATAGCATTTGGAACTCGTACCTATCCCTGGGTATACCCATCTGTTCCGCCTTTTCTACTATAAACCCTATTATCCTCTCGTCATGGGTTGCGAATTCACAGTATATGCGGTCGGACATCCTCAGCATTTCAACGGCGAGCCTTTTGAAGTTCTCGTCAACCTCCCTTTTATCTTGAAGGGCCACGTCCGGAGGTTCTTTGTAAGCACCTTTTACCAACCTTATGTTCATACCGTATCCGGATAGGTCGCGGAGTATATCAAACGCCCTGTGTAAATAGGCTTGGACTACGGTTCCCACGCCGTATCCCTCTTCGTTGAGATGCTTTACGATCCTAAAAGTGGCGTCAAGAAGGGAGCTCTCCTCCGCATCCACGTTTATGTAAAGCCCGACATCCCTGGCATTCCGGGCTATCCTTTTCAAATTCCGAAGTGTGAACTCCTCGTCTATTTCAAGGCCCAGCTGGGTGAGTTTTAAGGAAATCTCGCTTTTATCCTTGAAAGGGGCGAGGGCTTTGGTCAGGCGCACGTACTCCTCCGTGCTTTTCATCGCGGGTTCTCTCGCCTTGTAATGCTCTCCGAGATAAGCAACCGTAGTGTAAAACCCATCCCGCTCCAGGTTTCCAACAACCCGGACGAGATCCTCTAAGGTCTCACCCGCGACGAATCTGCGGGAGATTTTCCTTCCGAGGCGTGTGCCGGTCAGGAAGCCTTCCAGGGACTTGTTATGGGAGAGTGATATGAAAAAGTCCCGCAAAACACCCATTATAAAGTATTCTAACGGCGAATCACCTCCCGGCAAATCCGCTTTCCTGCAGCTGTTCACCTTTATAATAGGCATTGGAATGGACAAGCTCTCGGCTCTGAACACCCTGCGGGAAAAGCTTGGCGAGGACGGTGTAAACGCTCTGTTTGAGGTGATTGAGGAGGAGAGGGGGAGGACGAGGGACTACCTATTCCGTCTCCTTGAGGAGAGGTTCGCCCGTAGGCTTGCGGAGGAGATTGGGAAACTGCGCTCCGAGATGTATAAGCTCTTCGCCCAGCACAGCACCGAAGTGGATGAGAAGATTGAGGGCCTCCGCTCCGATATGACGGGTCAGATTGAAGGCCTGCGTTCCGAGATGCACGACGAGATAGGAAAACTACGCGCCGAAGTTCATCGGGAGATAGCGAAGGTGTGGAACGAGATAGGCAAGCTCCGGGCCGAGATAATCGGCAGGATTGAAGGTCTCCGCTCCGAGACGACGAGCCAGATTGAGGGCCTACGCTCCGAGATGACAGGTCAAATTGAGAGCCTGCGCTCAGAGATGCATGACGAAATGGGCAAACTCCGGGCAGAGATGACGGGTCAGATTGAGAGCCTGCGCTCAGAGATGCATGACGAAATAGGCAAACTTCGCTCGGAGATGACGGGTCAGATTGAAGGCCTACGCTCAGAGATGCATGATGAGATCGGTAAGATCCGCTCTGAGATGGCGGGTCAGATTGAGGGTCTCCGCTCCGAGATGACGGGTCAAATTGAGAGCCTCCGCTCAGAGATGCATGACGAAATGGGCAAACTCCGGGCAGAGATGACGGGTCAGATTGAAGGCCTACGCTCAGAGATGCATGACGAGATCGGTAAGATCCGCTCTGAGATGACGGAACAGATTGAGGGCCTCCGCTCCGAGATGACGGGTCAAATTGAGAGCCTACGCTCAGAGATGCATGACGAAATAGGCAAACTCCGCTCGGAGATGACGGGGCAGATTAAAAGCATTCGTTCCGAGATGGCGGGTCAGATTGAGAACCTCCGTTCTGAAATGCATGACGAAATGGGCAAACTCCGGGCAGAGATGCACAACGAGATCGGTAAACTCCGAACCGAGATGGTGGAGAGGATAGAAAAGTTCCGCTCCGAGATATACGAGGGGATGGGAAAGATGAAGGTGGATATGATCAGGTGGATGTTTGTGTTCTGGGCTACACAGATACTGGCCTTTGTGGGGATTGTCTTCGCCCTTTTCAGGTTTATAGGGTGATGAGGTGTCCATAACTCCGTCAACGAATGGGGCTACACCTTATATTGAATACTGGAATACCTCGCGGGGAGAGATGAGAAAGGTTATACTCCCCTGGACCGGACGGAATTTTCTGCGAGAGCTGGAGGTTGTGAGGTATCCGGTCGGCGGGTACATCCATTAGGGTGAGGGGGACGTGGAGTTCAAGGATGGAGCGACCCCGCTGTTCTTGGCGGATGTGATTGAGAGGCTTTTAGGAAGCGAACACGTCTGCTATTCTGGCCAACATTCTGTCATAACTCTCATAACCCTCAAAGCTGTACTCAAACTTTTCCGCCCACGCCTCCTCTATACCCAAGGCGTAAGCGTAGGGCAGAAACCTCTCATAAATCTCAGGCAGATCCCGGTTGTATATCCTCCTAAGCTTTTCCTTTTCCGCCGTCTGGAGGAACACCTTAAAACCCTCAACCTCGTCCATGAGTTTGCGGCCCTCTTTTGTGGGTCTTCTCATGTAGTAGTCCCATATCCAAGCCATAGCAAGGAGGAGTGGGAGGCCTGAGAGGGTGGTGAAATAGCTGAGGGAGGGTTTTAGGAGCTGTAGGAGTACCAGAAATCCTATGTAGAGGGATGTGATCATAACGAGAACTAGAACACTTGCAAAGGCGTAAGCGAAAGAGGCCAGTTTGGTCTTTCTGGTCAGCTTGTACATGAGTTGAGCGACTACGGCGATGATCTCCGGTAGCGCAGTGTGCAGGTGATAGAGTGGAGACCTTTCGGAGAGGAGAGGTCGGGGGTCGTATAGGTATATGTGGGCTACGGAACGCTTACCCTCTGCGGATAGGATGTAATCGTAGACGGTGCGGGCTATGGAGAACACAAACGCCACTGTTATAAACGTGAATATTGCGACGAAAAACACGTACCTCACATCATTTATCGCCATGATGAAGTCAAGGTTGATACCCTTTACAATCTCCCATACTATCAGGAGCAGGTATATCAGGGGTGGAAGGTAGGTGTAGAGGGCGTTGCTCTTAAAGTACCTGCCGAACCTCCGCGTCAAGTTCTCCAACAGGGCGACTTCCATACGGGCTATATTCTCGTTGAAAACTCCGCTTGAGAGTATCAGTGTTTTCGCTTCCTTGAGATGCTCCTCTATCAACCTTTCATCCTCCTCCAGCTCCGCCTCCACACCTTCCACGTAGTCCAGAAAGTAAAGTTCCACTTCCGGTTTGTACTTTATCTTTACCTTGCCCTTTGCCATCAAACTCAGAACGTTGGCCACAAGACATATGCTGTCATACCCCATGTTCATAACAAATCTGACGGCGGCGGGAGACATACCCTTCGGCGGATAGAAGCGCGGGACTATCGTTCCCTTTTTGGGGTCTCTTCCCAGAATCGCCCAGAGTACCATGTAGTAAATGCCGGACACCAGGATGATCCAGAGCAAGGTCGTATTTTAAAGCTTCGGTTCACACCGGGGCAACCGTCTATTAACTTACGTTAACTAACCCTTCGGCCGTAGAATTCCCACCCTATGGAGAAGGTAATCGGAATTGACCTCGGCACGACGAACTCCGTCGTTGCTGTGGTTGAGGGAGGGGAGCCTATCGTCATTCCCAACCCCGAAGGAGAGAGAATAACCCCCTCTGTGGTGGCTTTCAGGGAGAACGGGGAGGTCCTCGTGGGATCCCCCGCCAAGAGGCAGGCCATCACCAACCCGGAGAACACCGTCTTCTCCGTCAAGCGGTTCATGGGGATGAGGTACGAGGAGAGCAAGCGCCTCGGCGACGTGGACCGCGTCCCCTACAGGGTCGTACCGGGAAGGGACGGAAGGGTTGAGATAGAGATACCCGCCACCGGCAAGAGGTACACACCGGAGCAGATCTCCGCCTTCATCCTCATGCACCTGAAGAAGGCCGCCGAGAACTTCCTCGGCAGCGAGGTTAAGAGGGCGGTCATAACCGTACCCGCCTACTTCAACGACCCCCAGAGGCAGGCCACCAAGGACGCCGGACTCATAGCCGGCTTTGAGGAGGTCATAAGGGTGCTGCCGGAGCCTACGGCGGCCGCCCTCGCCTACGGTCTGAACAAGACCGACCAGAACCTGAAGATAGCCGTCTACGACTTCGGAGGTGGCACCTTTGACATCTCCATCCTGACCCTCGTTGAGGGGGCCTTCATAGTGAAGGCTACCCACGGGGACACCCACCTCGGAGGGGACGACATAGACCAGAGGATAATAGAGTGGCTCCTTGAGGAGTTCCGAAAAGAAACGGGCATAGACCTCTCCTCCGACCCCGCCGCCATGCAGAGGCTGAAGGAGGCCGCCGAGAAGGCCAAGAAGGAGCTGTCCTTCCAGCAGGAGACCCTCATAAGCCTGCCCTACATAGCCTTTGACCCGGAGTCCCGCAGGGGTCTGAACCTTGAGAGGACCCTCACGAGGGCGCGCCTTGAGGCCATGGCCAAGCCCCTGATAGACCGCACGGTGGAGCTGATGAGGGCCGCCCTTGACGAGGCCGGTTTCAGCCGCAACGAGATAGACGCCGTCATCCTCGTAGGTGGGCAGACCCGTATGCCCCTGATACAGAGGACGGTTGAGGAGTTCTTCGGTAAGAAGCCCCACGCCGGAATAAATCCGGACGAGGTCGTGGCCATAGGTGCCGCCATACAGGCCTCCATAGCCGCCGGCGAGATGAAGGACCGCAAGGACATCGTCTTAGTGGACGTCGTACCCCTCTCCCTTGGGGTTGCCACCCTCGGGGACATCTTTGACGTCGTCATACCCAAGAACACCCCCATACCCGTCAAGAAGTCCAAGATATACACCACCGCCATGGACAACCAGACGATGGTCACGGTGGAGGTCTATCAGGGTGAGAGGAAGATAGCCTCCCAGAACCGACTCCTCGGCAGGTTTGACCTCACCGGGATACCCCCCGCTCCGAGGGGAGTCCCCCAGATAGAGGTGACGTTTGAGTTGGACGCCAACGGCATCCTCCACGTCACGGCGGTTGAGAAGAGTACGGGCAAGAAGGCCGACATCCGCATATCCGCCCGCACCGGCCTGACGGAGGAGGAGATCCAGAGGATGATAGAGGAGGCGGAGAGGTACAGGGAGGAGGACGAGAGGAGGGCGCGCCTCGCCCAGCTCCGGAACGAGATAGACGCGTACATCTACAGCGTTGAGAAGGCCCTGAAGGAGTACGGCGACAAGGTGACGGATCAGGAGAGGAAGGAGCTTGAGGAGAAGATGAAGGGCCTCCGGGAGGTCATGTCCTCCGACGACGAGGACCGCATGCGTCGGGAGTACGAGGAGTTCCAGAACCTCTGGAACCGGATAGTGAGCCGCATATACCAGGTCACCGGAGGTAAGCCGGGCGGAGGTCCCGGTGGGTCCGGTCCGGAAGGTGGAGAGGGACCGGAGATAGAGGCGTAAAAAAGGGGGGGCAAGCCCCCCTCCTTTTTTGTTTCAAATCCTTTATAGGTAGGTTGAGAACCTTACGAACCGTCAGCGCACCGGCACGTATTGAACATTCTCCGGCTTGCTATGTTTCAATCCCTTAGGTAGGCTCCAAACGAAGGCGTGAAGAGCAAAGAGGATGCCCTTCAGCGGAGTTTCAATCCCTCATAGGTAGGCTGAAAACGAGGAGGTCTGGGCGTCTGCCGTGAGGGTCTGTCCGAGTTTCAATCCCTTATAGGTAGGCTGAAAACCCTCCGACCCCTCCAACCCCGTCCCCGTCGGCCCCGGGTTTCAATCCCTTATAGGTAGGCTGAAAACGGCGGTGGTACTTGCTTCACCTCCTGTGCGATGCGCTGTTTCAATCCCTTATAGGTAGGCTGAAAACTTTCCTTACAACGTAGTGGTGAATGTGATTAGCTCAAGTTTCAATCCCTTATAGGTAGGCTGAAAACGGAAGCCGAGAGGCGGACAGCCCGGCGAACCCGCCCTGTTTCAATCCCTTATAGGTAGGCTGAAAACCTGCCTCCTCGGGCGAGGGTTCGGTGAGGTTCGGGATGTTTCAATCCCTTATAGGTAGGCTGCGAACCCGTCTCCCATCCCTCGCCACAGGCTCAATTCTCATGCGAATCTATCGGGTATTATAAGGGCGGGAAAACGGAGGTGGAAGAGCGGCAAACCTCCAATCCTGCGGAAACCCTGGGGGGTTTGCGAAAGGGACGCGGATGCCCATCAGTATTGAGGAAACGGCCTTTCAATACGTTTGAACGGTCGTTCAAGGACCTCGTGTAAGTTGAAATTTTCCGGAGGTTTGCGAAGTTTCTTTGTGATACAAAGTAGTTTGCAATACCTATCACAACGAGGTTCCACGCTTACAGCCCCATAGTGTCCCACTATCGGGGCTTCTGTGGTCGCAGGCTAAACGGTTCAGGTGTAGAATAGGGCCTATGTTGGTAGTCCAGAGATGGGAAGTTGAAAGTGAAGTGCTTAGCCCCTCTTCAAAGGCTCGGCCTTTACTCTATCAGGGGAAGGCACTGTACAGAGCCTTTCTAAGTTTGGCCCGGTCCTTTTTAAAGGATCCGAGCGGCTGGTGGTTGAGGAGAAACGTAAGTTCGTTAATAGCGTTGAAGACGGCCTACTCTTATCTACTCTCCGCCCTTGAGGAAGCAGATGCTACACCCACGCCGAAGACCGAGACAGCCGACCCCCTGATTACTAAGGTTATCAAGCTGAATACTGCCGTAAAGAGGAAAGGCCTGTTGGAGTTCGCCCTCAAAGCCGGGCTTGAGGAAGGGTTCTGGAAAGACCTGGAGGAGACTACTGCGATCGTCAGTTTCCTCCTGAACGTACTTTTGGCCATAAGGGAGGGGAGGGTGAAAGTCTCACAGAAGATCTACAAACGGGTCAGGAGGTTGTTGAGAAGGTATCTCAACCGTCTGGAAGATTTATGGCTGGATGTGGATATGCTGAGGTATATGGTGGGCGATAGGGATACGCAACTCGTTGATATTGATGAGGTAGAAGGGGAGATAGAGAAGATTTTGGAGGAGAAGGCTGGGACCGGGGAATATCAAACCTTTGAGGGCGAAGGGTGGCAAGTTCTACAGTATCCGACTTGGACTTCACTGGCGACTTGGGATTGAGGTCAGGGGGAACGTAGTCGTTCTGATGAAGATAGGAAGCAGGGAGAACTTCTATCGGGACTTCCCTTGAATGAGACCCCAACGACAAAGTTGTCTGCGACGAGGTTCCACACTCACAGCCCCATAGTGTCCCACTCAAAAGATGAAGTCCTCGCTGCTCGGAGCCTCGCGCCCAAGGTTTTCGCGGTCGTAGTACGACTTACTCCTGAACT
>JALWZG010000041.1 GCA_027002825.1 Caldifarciminota bacterium | reverse complement strand
TTCTTTTCCCTTGCTCAGGGTGTTGCCGAGCAGTCCCCCCATCTCTATGAGGGTATGCGTCATATCGTGGGTGTGCCGGAGAACCTCTTGGTGGCCATTTCCATCGGTGCGGTTTTCATGGGTGCAAGCACCTATATAGGGAACGCCCCCAACTTTTTGGTCAAGAGCATAGCGGACGAGTGGGGTTATAAGACCCCGGACTTCTTCTCCTATATCGTCAAGTACGCCGTTGTGATCCTCATCCCAATCTTTATCCTCGTCACCTTTATCTTCCTCAGATAACCGTCCGTTAAGACCGTTCTAAGAGGTCCTCCAAGTTCAACTTCAGACCCTCTATCAGGTCTATATCCCTATTCCACCCGACTATCACCCAATCCTTGCCCCTCTCGGCTATCAGAACCTTCTCCGAATCCGTGAATATCCATACCACCTTCTCAACCCCACTCCTCAACAGATCTTCAACCTTACCGCTTATGTAGGCCATCTCGTTCTCAACATCGCCGTGCGTATCAACTTCAATCACCAACACGGGCGGTACGTCTATGTACCTCCTGCTCCTTAGTTTGTCCTTTACGTCATCATACCTGAAGACGGCCACGTCCAAACTCCTCCAGCCCTTCTCCACAAAGTAGCCCAACTCCCCCGACATAACGGCGTACCTCTTACCGAGGTTTTTGATCAACCAGTAGCCGAGTATAGCAACGAGACGAGCATGATAGACACTCGCTCCCATAACCTCCTCCGGCTGTTTCTTGCCTTCAAGGACGTCTCTGTAGCCGCGGTAGTATACAGGCTTTCCATCAACTACCTCGTAGGTTAAAAGTTTCAGCAGTCTTTCCCTCCGCTCATCCTTCTCCTTGGCAACCTCCGGCCTCCCTGCTAACGCTACACCCATACCAACCTCCATTCTAAGGCCGTTTTAAGAGGTCCGGCAGCCTCAACCCAAGCCCCTCAACGAGCGGGATCTCATCCTCCCAGTCAAGAATAAGCCCTCCCTTGCCCCTCTCAAACACCATAACCTTCCTCGGCCCCGTAAATATCCATACCACCCTCTCAACCCCGCTCTTAAGTAGGTCCCCGCTCTTCTTCAGAACGTACTCCATCTCACTCTCAACCTCCGCCCTGACGTTTATCTCAACCACCAAAACGGGCGGTACGTCTATGTAGTTCTCACTCTCAAGCTTGTCCTTGACGTCCTCGTATCTGAAGACGGCAACGTCCAAGTTCCTCCAGCCCTTTTCCACAAAGTAGCCTAACTCTCCACTGGAAACCACATATCTATCTCCTAACATCCTATCCAACCAGGCCGTTATCTTGGCGACCAATCTCGCATGAAGGAAACTCGCTCCCATGACCTCCTCCGGTTGTTTTTTGCCCTCAAGGACGTCCCTGTAGCCGCGGTAGTAGATTGGCCTACCATCAACCACCTCGTAGGTTAAAAGTCTCAGCAGTCTTTCCCTCCGCTCGTCCTTCCCCTTGGCAACCTCCGATCTCTCCACTAACGCTACACCCATACCTAACCCCCATTCTAAGGCTGCTTCAAGAGGTCCTCCAAGTTCAACTTCAGGCCCTCTAACAGGTCTATATCCCTATCCCACCCGACTATCACCCAATCCTTACCCCTCTCGGCTATCAGAACCTTCTCCGAATCCGTGAATATCCATACCACCTTCTCAACCCCACTCCTCAACAGATCTTCAACCTTACCGCTTATGTAGGCCATCTCGTTCCCAACATCGCCGTGCGTATCAACTTCAACCACCAACACAGGCGGCACGTCTATGTACCTCCTGCTCCTGAGCTTGTCCTTTACGTCATCATACCTGAAGACGGCAACGTCCAAACTCCTCCAGCCCTTTTCCACAAAATAGCCCAACTCCCCCGACATAACCACATAACCATCCTCCAGCACCCTATCCAACCAGGACGTTATCTTAGCAACTAACCTCGCATGTAAAACGCTCGCTCCCATAACCTCCTCCGGCTGTTTCTTGCCCTCAAGGACGTCTTTGTAGCCACGGTAGTAGATGGGACGCCCATCAACGACCTCGTAAGTCAGAAGTCTCAAGAGCCTTTCTCTCCTCTCGTCCCTTTTTTCCTCGGCAACCTCCGGCTTCTCTGCTAACGCTACACCCATACCAACCTCCATTCTAAGGCCGTTTCAGAAGGTCCGACAACCTCAGCCTAACCCCCTCCCATATCTCAACCTCGTCCTCCCAGTCAAGCACCTTCCCCTCCGTCCCCCTCTCAAGGACGAGAACCTTCCTCGGTTTGGTCAGTATCCATACGACCCTCCTAACCCCGAAGTTCAGTAGGTCCTGACTCTTCTCAAAGATATAACCGACGCTGTCTTCAACGCTGGCCTTCACATCTACCTCAACCACCACAACTGGGGGAACATCGGCATATTTATCCGAAATTTTGACATCCTCTCTTCTGAATACGGCTATATCAAGCGCCCTCCTCGTACCTCTCCCCATCACTACCCCGGCTTCGTTTATGGCCACCAGATAACCCTTGTCCTCCAAAGGAAAAAGCAACTTGGCTATCCTACCGATGAGGTACCACTGTAGCGTGGTACTCCCCATAACCTCCTCCGGCTGTTTCTTGCCTTCAAGGACGTCCCTGTAGCCGCGGTAGTATACAGGCTTCCCATTAACCACCTCGTAGGTTAGAAGTCTCAAAAGCCTTTCCCCATCGGCAACCTTAGACTTCTCAGCCAATGCTACGCCCATGCTACTCCCTATTTTAAGGTCGCTTTAATACCAGCTAACGAAGATATGGGACGGGACTGACGTACCTGAAAAGAGGAGACGTGGACAGGATGTATTTGAGGAGGGGAACGTGGCCCGAGCCGTACATCAACAAAACCCTTTCCGTACCCTCAGGTAGAGAAGAGTAGAGGTTTCGGGCTATGCAGAGATTTCTCAAAAACCATCCGACCACTACCCCATAGGCCACATTTTCGTCGGGATACGTAAGAGCGGAGGAGAGCATTATGGCATCGTTGAACTCCGAAAACTCCCCCTCGTTCAGCATGAGAAGGTATTCGCCCACGCTCTTTTCCCTCTCCGCTTTCTGCATCCCCTCAAGGGTTTCCTCTATGTAGCCCTCAAGACCCGGTGGGACGAACTCCATAAAATCCACCACCTTCTCTTGAGTTAAACCCTTCCACTCAAACTCCGGGAAGCAGTCCACGGCCAAAATCCTCTCGTGGCCCAGGCGTTTGGCTACACGGAAACCTATCTGCACGATCTCGTTCCTCTTCATCCTCTCCGGTACTCCTTTGCCCTTGAGGTAATCCTCAAAGATCTCGGCCAACACCTCCTGCTTCTCCGCGGGGTATTCAACCGCCACCACGTCCGGCTTCCACCTGACGAGCCTCTCCACAACCTCCTCTATCTCCCTCTGTCTCCTCTCGGACAGTACATCGTCAACCTCTGTCTCGTACACGTGCCTCCCACCTCCACCCATGTGATAAACCCCAAGGAGCATAACCTCAACCGGCTTCATGGTCTTCTTGGTTTTACCATCTCCGCTGAGATCCTCTGCTGCGACTACCGGTATCCCGGCCACGAGTAGAGCTACCAAAACCCTCTGTATCATAAGCCGTGGATTTTAAGTGCGAGAATAGCATTAGGGTTGCTTCAAAAACTCTGTCAGCTTCAGTTTCAACCCCTCAACGAGCGGAATCTCATCCTCCCAGTCAAGAATAAGCCCTCCCTTACCCCTCTCAAACACCATAACCTTCCTCGCCTTCGTAAATATCCATATCACCCTCTCAACCCCGCTATTGAGCAGGTCCTCACTCTTCTTCAGAACGTACTCCATCTCGCTCTCAACCTCCGCCCTGACGTTTATCTCAACCACCAAAACGGGCGGTACGTCTATGTAGTTCTCACTCTCAAGCTTGTCCTTTACGTCCTCGTACCTGAAGACGGCGACGTCCAAGTTCCTCCACCCTCCCTTTATCAGATAGCCCAACTCACCACCCGAAACGACATACCTTCCCTTCAACCTCTCCCTTAAAAAGGCCCCCAGAAGTATCACCAGTCTGCCGTGCAGAAAGCTCGCCCCCATAACTTCCTCCGGTTGTTTTTTGCCTTCAAGGACGTCTTTGTAGCCGCGGTAGTAGATGGGACGCCCATCAACCACCTCGTAAGTTAAAAGTTTCAGCAGTTTTTCCCTCCGCTCGTTTCTTTTTTCCTCGGCAACCTCCGATCTCTCCACTAACGCTACACCCATACCAACCCCCATTCTAAGGCTGCTTCAAGAGGTCCTCCAAGTTCAACTTCAGGCCCTCTAACAGGTCTATATCCCTGTCCCACCCGGCTATCACCCAATCCTTACCCCTCTCCGCTATCAGAACCTTCTCCGAATCCGTGAATATCCAAACCACCTTCTCAACACCACTCCTCAACAGATCTTCAACCTTACCGCTTATGTAGGTCATCTCGTTCCCAACATCGCCGTGCGTATCAACTTCAACCACCAACACTGGCGGCACGTCTATGTACCTCCTGCTCCTGAGCTTGTCCTTTACGTCATCATACCTGAACACGGCCACGTCCAAGTTCCTCCAACCTCCCTCTATCAGATAACCCAACTCCCCGGCAACCACCCTGTACTTACCGCCCAACCTGTCCCTCAAAAACCACACCAACGCACCAACGAGGTCGGCGTGAAAAAAACTCGCTCCCATAACCTCCTCCGGTTGTTTTTTACCCTCAAGGACGTCTCTGTAGCCACGGTAGTAGATTGGCCGCCCATCAACCACTTCGTAGGTTAAAAGTCTCAAAAGCCTTTCCCTCTTCTCGTCCCTTTTTTCCTCGGCAACCTCCGGTTTCTCTGCTAACGCTACGCCCATACCAACCCCCATTCTAAGGCCGCTTTAAGAGTTCCGACAACCTCACCTTAACCCCCTCCCATATCTCAACCTCGTCCTCCCAGCCGAGTATTACGGCCGGTTTCCCCGGTTCAAATACGAGGACACTCCGAGGGGAAGTCAGTATCCACACCACCCGCTTAACCCCAAAGTCTATCAGCTCCCGCGATTTCCTTAGGATGTAGCCCAAATCTCCCTCCCTCCCAATCTCCGCCTTCACATCCACCTCAACTACGACGACGGGGGGAACCTTTACCCATCTGTCTTTTTCTATTCTCTCCTCTAACTCGTAGGGGAAGAGGGCTATATCAACGGACCTGTAGGTCCCTTTCTTGAGGACAAGCGTCAATTCGTTCGTTGCCACGGCGTATTTCCTCCCAAGCCTGGAGTAAATCTCCCCGACGAGGGCTGCTATAAGCTTACCCTGAAGATAACTGCTCCCCATAACCTCCTCCGGCTGTTTCTTGCCTTCAAGGACGTCCCTGTAGCCGCGGTAGTATACAGGCTTTCCATCAACTACCTCGTAGGTTAAAAGTTTCAGCAGTCTTTCTCTCCGCTCGTCCTTCTCCTCGGCAACCTCCGGCCTCTCTGCTACTGCTACACCCATACCAACCTCCATTCTAAGGCCGTTTCAGGAGGTCCGGCAGCCTCAACCCAAGCCCCTCAACGAGCGGGATCTCATCCTCCCAGTCAAGAATAAGCCCTCCCTTACCCCTCTCAAACACCATAACCTTCCTCGGCCCCGTAAATATCCATACCACCCTCTCAACCCCGCTCTTGAGCAGATCCTCGCTCTTCTTCAGGACGTACTCCATCTCACTCTCAACCTCCGCCCTGACGTTTATCTCAACCACCAAAACGGGCGGTACGTCTATGTAGTTCTCGCTCTCAAGCTTGTCCTTTACGTCCTCGTACCTGAAGACGGCAACGTCCAAGTTCCTCCAGCCTCCCTCTATCAGATAGCCCAACTCCCCGCCGAGAACCACATATTCCCGGCCTAAAACCCTATCAAGCCATGAGGCGATTTTGATAGCTACAAAAGCGTGATAGGTACTCGCCCCCATAACCCCCTCCGGCTGTTTCTTGCCCTCAAGGACGTCCCTGTAGCCGCGGTAGTATACAGGCTTCCCATCAACCACCTCATAGGTCAGAACCTTCAAGAGTTTCTCCCTCCGCCTCTCATCCCCTTTAACGTCCTCAGATTTCTCCGCAGCGATTACTCCCATACCACCCCTCATTTTAAAGCCGACACGTTCTAGGTCAAGACCCCGCTGTACCCAGGATTTCCACCCGATTTTTAACCTCGGAGAAAAAGACCTCCTCCCCCTCCCATATAACCCTGACAACCGGTTCCGTGTTGGACGGCCTTATGTGGAGCCAGTTGTTCCCCTTCCTGAAGTAGTATCCGTCCGTCCTGTCCAGGGCCCATCCGGATACCAAATCTTCAAAGACCCCCACGACCTCCTCAACGTGTAGGGGCAGTTTTTTCTTCCCGATCTTCGGAGCATCCCTTGTAATACTCTCTGGAAGTTCACCCTCACGTACGAGTCGCCCTACGAGTAGGGTGGACAGGACACCGTCCCTCCCTTTGGAGAACGGCAGGTATATGAGTCCTCCGTTACCCTCACCACCGATAATCCCGCCCAACTCCTCAAGTCTCTGTACGACGTTCGGTTCGCCCACCTTGTACCTGACAACCTCCAATCCGGCCTCTCTTAGGACGCGCTCGCTCAAAAGCGACGTGGAGTAGTTCAGGACCGCCACCTTCCCGACGTTTAAATAGCGTGTGGCCGCGTACAGTGCGAGGGCCGTGGTCTGTTCCTCCGTCAGCATACCGATCCCCTTAAGGCCGACGATCACCCTGTCGCCGTCGGGGTCGTATCCGAAACCGACATCGTACATTTCCCCCTTCAGCAGGGTGTCCATCTCCTTGAACCTCTCGGCCTTTGGCTCAGGATCCGCCGGAAGAGGACCGTAAAGGTTACGCATGGGCAAAACCTCTGCACCGAGGTCTGTGAGGAGGCGGGCTACCCATCCGGCCGTCGCCCCGTTTTGAGAGTCCACCACCACCTTTAGGCCCCTGAGGTCGTACCGCAGGTCTCCGAGTGTATTGAGGTATAGGTCGTATACACGGGCGCTTCCGTCGTAGTATACCCCCATCTTCCCCCTCGCCACGTGGGGAACGTTTAGATTGTGCGCTATACGCTCCACCTCCTCCTGACGGCTCAGGCGATCCCCAAAGGCAAACTTCAAGGCGTTCCACTGGGGAGGGTTGTGGCTAGCGCTAACCATTATACCACCGGCGGATCGGGTAAGCCTTATCAGCCTCAGGAATACGGGCGTAGGAACGACACCGAAGTCGTGAACCGTATGACCAAACCACATAAGGGATGCGGAAACCATGCGCGCTATTGCCTCTCCGCTCTCACGGGTGTCCCGCCCTATTGCAAGGGAAGTGGGTGAAAAGAGCGAGGCAAAGGAAGAGGAGTGACGGATTATCACCTCCGGGGTAAGGTCTTTGTCCACCCGGCCCCTCAGACCGGATACGGTGAACTTCACTTGAACTCCGCCTTTATGTCCATGATAAAGTTCTTTATGCGGACAGTATCCGTGAAGGAGGGTACGAGAAGGGTGCTTTTCACGAGGATGAACATGCCCCGTTGCTCGACCACGGAGTCAAGGAGGGAAACGGCGTCTTCCCCGAGGAATTTCTCGTAGGAGTTCACCTTACCACCCGTGGTCCTACCGCTAAGGAGGAGTTTGCGGAAGGTCATGTCAACCGTATCGGACGAGTACCCATGGGTTAAGGCGAGGTTGTAATAGGTATTACACTGGGCTTCCATCCCGCTCCCACACTTGACCTCAAGGTAGAGTTTTACACTATCGGGATCCTTTGCAACCTGTCCCTTACTGCTGAACCACAGCTCGTAGTCCACGTCAAGTCTGGCCGAGTCCTTCCACGAAACCCTCACCTCTTTGAACTTCACGAGTTTCTTCTCCTCGGGCACATCGTTCAGGGGTATGTATTTCTCAGCGTACACGGTGAGCGTGCCTATGGGAACCGTGTGTCCTAGGACCGGTATCTCAAAACTCGCGGGATCCGTCCTTATATCCACGCTGATCAGACCGCAGCCCAACAAGGTGAAAAGTGCAACACCCAACAACCTGCGCACGATACTATTCTACTGCTGCGGGCGGTTTTGCTCATCTCAGGAGCTGCGTATAACCCTTCCCCTTCAAAAGCCAGATCAACCGTCTGGTTTTTCCGTCCGATGGGTACCCGCTGGCATAGGGTATCACACCCTCCAAACCCACCAACCTGTTGACGGCCAGCATGTGTATCTCTCTGAGGTACTTTGCGATGAGGGAAGCAAGGGCAACCTCCTTGTATTTCGCATCCGCAGCTCTTTCAAACCTCACGGATTTTCCGCCATTTGTGAAGATGTATCCACCTTCAACCTCCTCCTTTTTCCATCCCTTCAAAAAGACCTCGTACCTCCTGAACCCTCCGGCCAGACCCGCCAGAACCCCATCACACACCTTTAGAAGATCAAGCGACACCTCCACGATTGCGCGGGCGTCCTTCACAAACCTGTTCCTCCTCAGGTGTGGGGCCTTTACCTCCCTCACGGAAACCTTGAGCACTTCAAACCCCACCTTTAGAGGTCTCCCGCCAAAGGCCGGTAGATTTAAACCCTTGTATATCCAATCCCCCTCCCCGAAGAGTGAACACCACAGATCGTAGGCGTTTTCCCTCCACACCCCTGCCCTTTCCAGGACGGACATCACCAGGCCCTCCGCCCAGGCGTAAGACTTAGGAGATCTCCTGAACACCTGTTTGCTCTCCCTTATCAGGGATAGGTCTCCGACCACACACACACCGCCCACGAAAAGCGATCCGACTCTGGGCCCCAATCCCGCTTCGTCCACACCACCCATCATATGAAATCGCTTATGTGGGGTTTGAGGTGTTTCTCGCTCTCCCTTGAAAAGTTTTCAAGCAAGGCCCTCCACTCCGCCCTGTTCATAACCTTCGCCTCCGCCCAAGAGCCGTAAACCTGACCGGCGTGAAACGCCAAGGCCACACCAAGGGAGGCCGCGGCCGGAATCTCCCTTCCCTCCTTGAAGTGGTAGTAGGCGGACAACCCGTAAAAACCACCCGACAGGAAAAAGCCCATAAACGCCGTCCCCTTATCGCCAAGGTAGAGTCTACCGAGTCCAGGCACCACCGAGAGCAGGGCGGCCATCAGAGGGGACTTCAGACGGGGCTTGTACACAGCAGAGGCCAGCTCCGTTCCGGCCAGAAGCCTTTTGGCCCCCATCCAATCCCCCTCAGAAAGCTTCATCCAGGCCAGAAGCACCCTTCTGTGAAGCGATTTTCTCGGCATCTCGGAGAGCTCGGCGTAAAAGGCCACGGTATCCCCGAGATAGAGGTAAATCTTGGCCAACTCGTAATGCGCCCACACCTTACCCTTTCTACCCTCTTCTATGTGGGTTTTGAAAACCCTCTCCGCCGACTCGTACATCCCCGCCAACTTGTAGCTGTATCCGACCATAAAGTGGGCGTAGTCAACGCTGTCGCTGTTGGGAAACAGGATGACGAAACGCAGGTACTCAACGGCCGCCGCCCTGTACTCCCCCTGCGAGAAAAGTTCCTCGGCGAAGGACAGAACCTCATGGGATTTTACGACCTTTACCTCACTCTCCATCTCTCGCAGTATTCTCTCCAGCTCCTCCGGTGGCAGCTGGTCGCACGTGCAGTCCCCCTCAACGCCACCCGCGTTCAGACCTCCTGCATCGCCTGAAAAAAGAACGGCCAACAGAAGCATTCCGTCTATTTTAAAACCGAGAAGCTGTTTTCTACCACGTCCACTATCCTTTCCAACGTCCCCGGTATGGCGGATTCAACCCTCTCCCACACGGGAAGACGCGGGGAGGGACTCGTCTCGTTCTCGTACTGCTTAAAGGCGTCGTCTATGCACTCCGAGAAGATCTCTATATACTTGAGTTCCCTGTGTATGTTGTACTCCAGGCCGTTCAGTAGGGATATGGCCTCATAGGTCTCAACGTAATCCTTGGCGGTGGTTATGTAGGTCTGCTTTATGGTGCGCTGGATTCCGGATGAGAACACTATACCCCTTGAAGCCAGCTCTATCAGGAAGGTCTTGAAGATGTCCGTCACCATCTTCCTCAGGTCATCCCCAGGGCGGTGCTTGTGGTCGTACCTGTGCGCTATCTGAACCTGGACCATATCACCTATCCTCATCGTCCTGTAGGTCTCCGCGAGGATGCTCACCTCCATTCCCCAGTCGGAAGGTATACGCAGCTTTTGGAAAACGTCCACATATCCGGCCATTTCACCCGAAAGGGGATAACGGAAATCGCCCATGTACTCAAGGAACTTGTCAAAACCGAATATGATCTTCAAAGCCCTGATTATCGGGAAATAGAACAACCGCACAACCCTACCGTACAACCTCTTGCCGTACCTCGCGTAGTACCCCTTCGCGAACCTGTAGTTCAGCTTTGCTATCGGATAGGCCAGAAGCAGGGGTATCTCCGCCTTGTAGGTCTTTATGTCGGCATCGTGCAGCACCAAAATGTCGGTCTCCCTTTCCCCCACCACGTATCCTATACCCATCCAGACGGCCGTCCCCTTGCCCCTCTTCCCCAACATGAACTCCCTACCTATGGTCTGCCTGATCTCCCTCAGGTAGGGGTTGTCGTTCCATATGACCTTACCCCTGTCCTTCAGTATATCCCTGACTATTCTGGCGGCTATCCTGAACTCGTCCTTGGTGGCCCTGTCAAGGACGATGTACACCCTGTGTATACCCTCGGTGTTGGAGAGGACGCTCAGTATCCTCATCATCTCCTCCGTTGAGAAATCGCTGTAAAGGGATGGTATGAGGACGCCGACTTTCCTGTGTGTTTGCTCTATCTCGGAGGCCAAAACGTCAGCGTTCCTACTCGTGGGTCTCAGATAGGGTAGGGTCGGCACCAGATTCTGATGAACGTCTGCCATTAGGACGGAATTGTAAGGTTGCCAACCACCTCGGATGGCAGCAGTAAAATACCCACCATGCGGATATCCTCCTTGAGAGCGTTGGAGATACTGGACTCCCGCGGAAATCCCACCCTGATGGTAAAGTGTGTGCTGGAGGACGGAAGCGTAGGGGTCGCTAGGGTGCCTTCCGGGGCGTCCACGGGCAAAAACGAGGCCGTTGAGCTCAGGGATGGGGACAAGAGGTACAAGGGGAAAGGTGTCCTCAACGCCCTCAGAAACGTAGAGGACGAGATAGCAAAGGCCCTTGTGGGGAAGGACGCCTACAACCAGATAGCCGTAGACAGGCTCCTGATAAACCTTGACGGGACACCGCACAAGTCAAGACTTGGGGCGAACGCCATTCTCGGCGTATCCCTCGCCGTAGCCCACGCCGCAGCCAACTCCCTCAAAATCCCCCTCTACAGGTATCTCGGAGGTGTGGCCGCAAAGACCTTACCGGTTCCCCTGATGAACTTCATAAACGGGGGAAAACACGCCGACAACAACCTTGACATACAGGAGTTCATGATAACCCCCAAGGGCATAAAGAGGTTTAAGGACAGGGTCAGGGCGGGTAGTGAGATATACCACACCCTGAAGGGTATACTGAAGGGTAGGGGACTCAGCACAGGTCTTGGGGATGAAGGGGGGTTCGCACCCAACCTACACTCCCACCGGGAGGCCCTTGACCTCCTGGTTGAGGCGATAGAGAAGGCCGGCTACAAGTTGGGCCATGAGATATACCTGAGCCTTGACGTGGCGGCCTCAGAGCTTTACGACGCGGAGGGGGAGGTGTACAGGTTTGAGGGAAGGGAGATGGGTAGGGAGGAGCTCCTGAGGGTTTACGAGGATTACATCAACTCCTACCCCATAGTCTCCATAGAGGATCCGTTTTCCGAGGAGGATCCCGAAGGGTGGAGGCTCATAACCCGCGAGTTCGGCCACCGCATCATGATCGTGGGAGACGACCTGTACACAACGGACCCCAAGATGATAGCAAAGGGTATAGAGGAGGGGTACTCCAACGCCGTTCTCATAAAGCCCAACCAGATAGGGACCCTCACCGAGACCCTTGAAGCCGTTGAAATAACCCACAAGGCCGGATGGAAGAGCGTGATCTCCCACAGGTCCGGTGAGACCGAGGATACGACCATAGCCGACCTGGCCGTGGCCACGAACAGCGGATGGATAAAAACCGGAGCGGTCGCGAGGGGGGAGAGGACGGCCAAGTACAACAGACTCCTTGAAATTGAAGAGGAGCTATCCATATGATATGGACGTTTACGCTTATGGCGAGGAGCAATCCGGTTTCATGGGAAAAGGTTGCCTCCGGTTACCAGTCGGGCGTATACGAGCAGAAAGCCGTGTGGTGGGACAGCACGTACTCAAGAATCGTTGAAAAGGGTGATGATAGGACACTCCTGGTCTTCCTGGGGAGGAGACCCACCGGGGGGTTCTCCGTAGAGGTTGAAGAGGTGAAGACGGACGGTAAAAGGTTGAGCGTGGTCGCCAGGGAGGTATGCCCCGAGCCCGGACAACCCGTGATAATGGTTATCACATCTCCCTTTGTGGCCATAAAGGTGGACGTGCCGAAGCCCATGCCCGTGGACCTGAAGGTGAAGGGGTGTAAGAAGTCTAAGAAATAGACTCAAACACCTTCAGCCAGGTATCCGGGGGTACGTCTTCCGGCCGGAGGTCGGCTATGTCTTTTGGTGCATTACGTAAGGTGTTCTTGATCTTCTTCCTTCTGCTCTTGAAGGGAACCTTCAAAAATCCGAGGAACTCCTCAACGTCCAAAGCGAGGTTTTCCTCCCTCGGGATGAGTCTTATGAGGGCGGAGTGGACCTTCGGCACCGGTGAAAACGCCCTGTTGGGAATACCCATCAGATACCTACCCTCAAACAGCACGGATGTGATGATGGAAAAGGGGCCGTAGCTTTTACTTTTGGGCGCGCTCAGGAGTTTCTGCGCCACCTCCCTCTGGAGGATCAGGTGGACGTCCCTGAAGAGGTGGCGTTCGGAGAAGACCTTGAGGATCACGTCATGGGTTATGTGGTAGGGAACGGAGGAGAAGAACCTGACCTTTCCCCCCACACCCCTCTCCGCAAGGATTTCCTCCGTGTCAACCTTCAGGTAATCCCCACACACCACGTCCACCCCTTTCCGCCTCAAGGCCATACACAAAAAGCCGTCTATCTCAACGGCTATTACCCTCGCCCCCGATTCCATGATGGGGAACGTCAACGCTCCTATCCCAGGTCCCACCTCAAAGAAAACGTCCCCCACACCCACACCCATAACACCCACGATCCTCCTGATAACCCCACCGTCCCTCAAAAAGACCTGGCTGAACCGGGTTTTCACCTTATGGCGGAGGACACAAGGTTCAGTATGCCGTACGTCCCATAGGCGAGGAGGATGTAATTTTTGTACACGTCCACATCGTAAAGGTGTTGGGAGTTGCTGTAATAGGCCACCAACAGGGGGTTTGAAGGCCGGCTCAACGAGTACACCTTCAACCCACCGCTTCCAAACGTCGCCAAGAGGTATTTTCTGTGCCTTTTGAGTGTAAAGACCGGTTTTTCGGTTTTTATCTCGTATGTCAACGGGTTTTGCGCCTTTTCAACGTTCAAGACCTTGAGACCCCCCTTTGCGCAGGCGAGGTAGATGTACCTGCCGTAGACCTCAACGTCCACGACGGGGGAACCGTCGGGGGGTTTGTAGTGGTATATCTTTTTGATGGAGTTTCCCTCAACCTTGAACACGATCAGGCCGTTCAAACCCGCCGCCACGTAAACGTAGGGGAAGTACACCTTCATGGAGTTCCCCGTGAAACCCGAAAAGGGTATATCACCGAATTCCACCGGGTTGGACGGGTCCGAGAGATCGTACACGTTTATGCCAAAAGAGGTCAAAACGAACAGGTACTTTGAGGAGATGTCCGTGTTTATGATCGTGCCCGCAGGTGTAAGGGAGGCTTTCAGCTCCTTTGTGGCAAAGCTGACCACGTAAACGGTAGGTGCGGCGGGAGGGTTGGTGGCGATGTACACCATTTCACCGTAGTACTCCACGTCAACCGGCCTGTCCTCGGTGGGGTATTCAAAGAGCCTCCTATCGCCTACCTTGTCCTTCAACTTGGGGAGGGTCAGAACCTTAACGCCGTTCCGGTGGGAAACGAAGAGGTAGTTCGCCACCACCAGAACCTTCCGAACGTCCCCCAGGGTCCACGTGGCGTACTTCCTGACCTTGTAGGCCTCTACAACCCCCCCCGTCAGCTGGGCGATCAGGCATCCTATCATTCGGACAGGTGTTTGATTATGTCAACGACCCTGTAAGAGTAGCCCCACTCGTTATCGTACCATCCGAAGATCTTGAACATGTTCGTCCCCTTTACGGCCCGTGTCAGGGGTGCGTCTATCACCACGGTTCGGCTTTCACCTATGAAGTCCGTGGACACGAGCTCCTCGTACGTGATTCCGAGCAGACCTTTTAGCCCTCCGTTTGCCGCCTCCTCGTAAGCCTTGTGTATTTCGTCCACCGTCGGGGTCTTCTCGAGCTCAACCGTGAAGTCAACGATTGAAGGCACGGGAACGGGTACCCTCAGGGCAACGGCGTCCAACCTACCCTCAAGGTCGGGGTATATTTTGTAAATGGCCTTTGCCGCTCCCGTGGATGTGGGGACTATGTTCAGGGCGGCGGCCCTGGCCCTTCGCAGGTTGCTGTGGGGAGCGTCCAGGAGTCGCTGGTCGTTTGTGTACCCGTGAACGGTGGTCATCAGTCCCCTCCTTATGCCGAAGTTCTCCTTTAACACCTTTATCATCAGGGCAAAGGCGTTCGTCGTACACGAGGCGGCGGATATGATCCTGTGTTCCTTGGGGTTTATGTCCCCGTGGTTTATGCCGTATACGACGGTTATATCCGCCCTGTCCTTTGCGGGAGCCGTGATTATAACCCACTTGGCCCCTGCCTCCACGTGTTTGTAGGCTTTCTCGTAGTGTCTGAACTTCCCGGTGGCCTCTACCACCAAATCCACCCCCCACTCACCCCACCTGAAATGGGAGGGATCCGCCGAAGAGAGTACCTCCACCTCCTTACCGTTGACCTTCATCCTTCCCCCTTCAACCTCCACACCCACACCGTACCGGCCGTAAGTGGAATCGTACTTGAGCAGGTGGGCAAGGGTTTTGGCGTCCGCGAGGTCGTTTACGTGGGATACCTCCACCCCTTCCGAGAGGGCTATCTTGAAGACCTGACGTCCTATCCTTCCAAAACCGTTTATGGCGACCTTCATGCTATACCTCCTCTTCTATGTCCAACACCTCCTCTTCAATCCTACCCCTGAGTGCTTCAATCTTTTCCACCGACTCCTTTACCTTATCCAGGAGCCTGTCGGTTTCCTCACGCAACCTCTCCCTGACCTCTTCACCGGTGTAAGGGGTTATCAGCAGAGCCGCAAGCGCTCCTACGACCACGCCTAACACAAAAGTCGCCAAAAAGCTCTCCTTCCTCATAGGGGACTATTATAGACCGGAACACCGCTCTCAGAACGGCTGTACGGTATACCCGGTGGCGGTTCTTGACATCCGTGGACGTGAGGCCTGTCCGGTTATGATAGGGGGTTCAAGGTCCTCGCCCGGTAATCCTCATTACAATAGCGACTTTGAGGGAGGTTTACGTCCTGTCCGTTTACCTGCACATAGTTCTCGCCTGCTTCTGGATAGGTGGCATGCTCTTCCTCTCCTTCGTCCTCCTACCCGTCATAAAGAAGCCCGAATACGCCCGGTTTTACAACAGACTGGTGGAGGAGACGGGTGTCAACTTCAGCCGCATAGGTTGGGTGGTGCTGTTCCTCTTCTTCCTCACGGGTGTTTTCCAGCTCCACATACGGGGTGTTAGCCTGCCGGACATACTCAGTGGCAGGGCGATGGAGGGCTTTACGGGCAGGGTGGCCACACTCAAACTCCTCCTCTACGCGCTCCTCCTCCTGCTTCAGGCCCTCCACGACTTCTGGTTGGGGCCTAAGGCCACATCTTTGGGGATCTCGTCTGCGAACTCGCGGGAGTACCTGAGGTACAAAGGGTTCGCCCGTGTTGTGGGTATAAGCGTGTTCTTCATAAGCCTCCTGATGGCCCTCCTCGGGGTCGTGATCGTCAGAGGAGGTTTCCTGTGATCCTCGCGGACACACTTATAGTGGGTCCAAGGCCGTTCGGTATAGGCGTGTACACACTCAACGTTGTCAAGGAGCTCCTTAGGATCAGGGATGATGTTGTGGTCCTGACCCATACACCCGAGCTCTTTCCGGGGGCGAGGAAGGTGAAGGCACCCCCGCACCTATCCCCCGAAAGGGGTAAGAGGGCAGCCCTTTACAGGCTCGTTTACCTGCAAACCCTCAGGGGAAAGGGTGTCCTCTACAGAACCTACCACTCCATCTCCCTCTTCTGGAGGGGACCTCAGGTGATAACCGTGCATGACGTACAACCCGTGATATTCCCCGAAAGGTACAGGGAACAGACCTGGCTTTACAGGTACTTCCTAAAACCCTTCATACACAGGGTGGATCTGGTCATAACCGTTTCCCAGAGGGCAAAGGTGGACATACTAGAGTTCTTCCGCCTTGATCCGGACAGGGTTGAGGTCGTATATCCCTCCTATGAGCGGGAGGTCTTCAAGCCGGGGAACTCTGGGTTTGATGTACCCCCCTATCTGCTCATGGTAGGAGCGGTTTATCCACACAAGAACGCCGAGGTCGTGGTTAAGGCCCTGCCTTACATTCCGGAGTACTCCCTGATCATCGTAGGTGTGGGGGAAAGGTACGGGGAGAGGATAAGGGAACTCGCCGAGAGGTTGGGTGTTTCCCAAAGGGTTGCACTGTTGCCGTACCGGGAGAAGGGGGAGCTCGCCGAGCTTTACAGGAGGGCCTTTGCCCTCGTCTTCCCTTCCAAATACGAGGGTTTTGGTCTCCCTGTCCTTGAGGCCATGGCCTCCGGTTGCCCGGTGATCGGAACGGACGCCGTAGCGGAGGCGGGTGGTAAGGCCATACTGTACGCCTCACAGGAGGATCCCCTCTCGTGGGTGAGGGCGGTTAGGAGGTTGGAGGAGGAGAGGGAGGAGTACGTGAGGAGGGGACTTGAAAGGGTTAAGGGGTTTTCCTGGGAGAAGACCGCCCGACGTATAAGCGAAATCCTCGGCAGATTTCAGTAGGGTATGTCCTCCATGAGCTTGTCTATGACGTCAACCTCGTCGAGCTTGCCGAGGGCGAAGAAGAGGACCTTCGCCTCCTCAAGGTAGTTCCTCGCCTTGTAGGATTTTCCGAGTGCCTTGTAGGCTATGCCGAGGTATTTGTAAATGCGGGCCCTCTCTTCATCGGTGAGGTCGGGTTTTTGGATCTCCTCCTCCAGGATGCTTATCGCCTCCCTGTCGTTTTTGAGGTTTATGAGGGAGATGGCGAGGAGTATCTTCGCCTCGCGCACCTCCTTGAAATCGGGGTATAGGTTCACTATCTTTCTGAAGGTCTGGGCGGCATGACTCCACATCTTCCTGTTGAAGTATATCTTGCCCGCGGAGAGCAGGGCATCCGGGGCCTGGGGATGTTTTGGAAACTCAACCCCCATCCTGTAGAGGTACCTCGCCGCCGTGGTATCCTTACCCTCCTGAACGAATTTCCCACCCCAGTACAGGAAAGCGTCCGCTACGTCTTTACTGTTGGGGAACTCCCGGAGGAACTCCCAGAGGATGGTCGTGTCCTCCCTGGCGAGTATGGCGTAGACCTGCTGGGCCCTCTGGAGGGAGATCTCGTAAACCTCGGAGTTGGGGTAGTTGGTGTAAATCTGTTTGAGGTATTTCAAGGAGGAGCGGTAGTCCTGCTCGTTGAAAAAGATTTCGGAAAGGGTGTAAAGGGCGCGGGGGGCGTCCGGATGGTTGGGAAACCTCTCAACGAACCATATGAGAACGTTTTTTGCCTCTTCCTGCCTGTTCTGTCCCAGGTAGATGGTGTAGGCCCTGTAGGCGGCATCACCCGACCTGGGGAGGTTTGCGTAGTCCTCCATCACCTTTTGGTAATAGGACAGGGCGCTCTCATAATCCCGTTTGGCCTCGTAGGAGAACCCCGTGTAGTACAGGATTTCCGCATCGGTGGGCGGGTGTCCCGTCCTGCCCAAGGAGAGGAGGACGTTCAGGGCCTCGTCCACCCTACCCATGTTGAAGGCCGCGATGGCTTTGGCGAGGAGGTTGTGGGCGAGCATTACACCCTCAAGGGCGTTCAACCGCTCGGCCTGAGAGGCGTGGTTGTAGGCGTCCTGGTACTTTCCGGCGTGGAGCTTGCACCATGCCGCCCCCATGCGGGAGAGGGCGGTCAAAAGCGGGACATTCCCTTCGTTTACGTTCCTGACGTATATGGACTCGGCCTGAAGCCAATGCCCACCGTAAAGGTTGGCCTCGCCCGCCGCCCATATAACCCATCCCATACCCTCATTCCACGGCCTGTTCTGGTAGTCCGAGAGGAAGATGCTGCCGTAGGCCCTGCCACCCTCCGCATCACCGGAGTAGAGTAGGGCGAGGATGTAATGGGTTCTGACCGCGTAGGACACCTCAGGGGGTAGGTTCTCGGAGCCGGCCACGTCCGAAAGGATTTCAACTGCGTCCTTGAAAAGGCCCACCCGGACGAGACCGACCCCGTATTTGGCCGCACTCAGCTCCCAAGCCGCTATCTCCTCTTTGCTCGCCCCCTTTGAAAACGGCGAAAGACAGCCACCCCGCCTCCCCTCCGGTTTCTCCGGCAGGGAGTAGTTCTCAAAAAACTCAAGTGAGTCCTCAAACGTCAGGGAGAAAACCTCCTTCCAATCGGGGAGCAGGGAGGACATAGGTGGCATGTAGAAGTACAGGGGTCTTCTGAAATCCGTGATTTCCAGCTCGGCCTCACCTACGATCACCTCCTCCTCTTCCACCGCTCCACCCCCCAAATCCTCAGCCGTTTGCCAAAGGAGAAAGTAGAGCATCGTGGAGGTATTTTAAAGGAGAAGCGACCCCCTCAAAAGGAAGCACTTCAGTGGTAGAATCTACACTTATGTTTTATACCAGTGTTTACATAAGCCTTCAGCCGGACGACAGGGCGGACAGGCCCCCCCGCTACCTCATAAGGTTGAAGACCCTTGTGAAGAGGTACAGGGAGTTCTTGAAGGCCCGCGACGTGGACCCCAAACACCTCCAAAGCGTCTTCAGGGACTTTGAAAAGATGGAGGAGTTCTTTGAAAACCCCAAGAACCTTGAAAGCGACCAGGGGATGCCCGTAGGAGGGATAGCCATATTCTCAAAGAGCGATGAGGATTACTGGGAAGTGGTGAAGATGATATACGTCCTGCGCAACGAGTTGGTCGTAGACGTGCATCCCTACAAGTTGGGCGTCTTTGCCGTTGAGAGCGATTTCGGTAAGAACTTGGTCGTCAACTTCAGCAAGAAGGCCATAGACGCCTATACGGTTGACGCCTACTCCATCCAGCACATCGCCCAGCAGATAGACGTGGAACAGGTGAGCGAAAAGCCGGGTGTTTTCAAGACGTCCGTCGCGGACATGCCCGTTTTCAGGACGATAAGGATGAAGAACGTTGAGGCCCTGAAGTCGGAGGAGAGTAGCAGAATATCCAAAGCCGTGGCGGATTACATCTTCAGGATTTACAAGGAGCAACCCTTTGACAACCTGTTTTTGTCCTCACCCAACGAGAAACTCGTCCCCCTTGTGGTTGAGAAACTCCACCCCTACGTCAGGCGCACCTACAGGGCGGAGCTGCAGCTCTCCTGGCCCACCAACAAGAGGGAGGTTTACCTATCCGTCATGCGTAAGACGAAGGAGTTGGACGTTGAAGATGAGAAAAACCTGCTTCGGAGGTTTGAGAACGCCCTGGGGGTGGAGATGGCCGCCAAGGGTTTGGAGCCGGCCATCCTGCTGACGACCATGGGGAACGTGGACACCCTCATACTGGACGCCGACTTCTCAAAGGAGGGCTTCGTGTGTCATCCTTCCGGATACTTCTCCACGAAGGGGGAGTGTCCTGCGGATACGGAGATGGTCGTCCCCTCACCCGACATAACCAACAAGTTGGTTGAAGAGGTTCTCCGCATAGGTGGAAGGGTGGAGGTGGCCAACACGGACGACCTGCGAGATGCCATAGACAGGAGCGTTGGGGTTATAATGAGGTGGAAGATGGAGGTGAGGGTGTAAGGCCGTGAGAAAGGAGTACGAGGAGGTCTTGAGGGAGTTCTCCAAACTGGAAGAGGGTTTGGCCTATCCCCAAAACCACTCCCAAGAGGAGTTTCAAAGGATGCTCAGTAGGTATCGCTCCCTCAAGAGGGCGGCCGAACTCATAAGGGAGCTGAAAAGGGTGGAGGAGGAGATCGGTGTGATAGAGGAGATACTAAAGGAGGAAAGGGATGAGGAGATGGAGGAGGAGCTGGAGGAGTTGAAGAGGAAGAGGGAGGAGTTGGACTACAGGGTTTTTCTCTCCCTCATACCGAGGGACCCAAGGGACGAGGGGAACG
>JALWZG010000040.1 GCA_027002825.1 Caldifarciminota bacterium | reverse complement strand
TCTGTCGTTTTTGAGGTCGTCTCCTATCTCGTGTAGAAGTACCCTGTAGGGCCGTTTCGTCTTCTCCGTCTCAACGATGTATATGAGCCTGTTGTCCCTAGTCCAGAGGAAACCCTCCCACGAGACCCTCGGTATGCTGTCTATTATTTCACCCGTACGGAGGTCCTTCACATAAAGGGCGAACTTCTCCCCTCCGGAGATATCGTAAGAGAAGGCGAGGTACCTGCCGTCCCTGCTCACCTCCCACCCTCCGGGGTAGAAGAACTCATGGCCCTTGGCGAGGGCGTTCCAGTCAAGGATTACCTCCGGCTTGGCCCTTGGGGACCTCTTCCTGAGGACTACGGGGAAGTCCTTGCCGTCCTCGTACCTGCGGTAGTAGAGGTAGTCTCCTATGCGGACGGGGTAGGTCTCGTAGGTGTCCTGGGTTCGGCTCTTGAACTCCTTTAAGAGTTTCTCCTGAAGTTTCTTCGTATCGGACAAAAACCTCTCGGTGCGTTCGCTTTCCCTTTTCAGGAACTCCAAGACCCTTGGGTCTTTCCTATTCGTGTCCTTCAACCACGCAAACTCATCAACGGTCGCACTTTCCAGAACTACCATGATCATCCGGGTATTCTACGTCAGTAGTGGGCCTTCCTACGGTAAAATACCCCCCTATGGCAAACGCTAAGTTCAACGAGGAGCTGGCGCAGGAGCTTCAGAACCTTAAGGATACGGGCTTCTACGTCTATATCCGCACCGTCCAGTCTCCCGTGGACGCTTGGATAGTGGTGGACGGCAAGAGGGTCCTGAACCTCACCTCCAACAACTACCTCGGCTTCGCCAACGAACCCCGCCTGAAGGAGGCCGCCAAGAGGGCCATAGAGGAGTACGGCATAGGGCCGGCAGCCGTCCGCACCATCTCCGGCACCATGAGCCTCCACAGGATACTTGAGAGGATGCTGGCCGAGTTCAAGATGGCCGAGGACGTCATATCCTACCAGAGCGGCTTTAAGTCCAACCTCTCCGTAATACCTGCCATCGTAGGCAGAGGGGACGTGATATTCTCTGACGAGCTGAACCACGCCTCTATCATAGACGGGTGTAGGCTCTCCCGCGCCAAGATTGTGCGCTACGCCCACGCCGACGTTGAAGACCTTGAGAGGAAGCTGAAGGAGCATCGCCACGAGGGTAAGAGGGCGCTGATAGTGACGGACGGTGTCTTCTCCATGGACGGGGACATAGCCCCCCTGCCCGACATCCTCAAGCTGGCGAAGGAGTACGACGCCGTCCTTATGGTGGACGACGCCCACGGCGAGGGGGTACTAGGTAGGGGTGGCCGCGGCATAGTGGACCACTTCGGCCTCCACGGTGAGGTGGATATAGAGATAGGGACGCTTTCAAAAGCCTTCGGGGTCGTGGGCGGATACGCCGCCTCAACCAAGACGGTGGTTGAGTACCTCCAGCAGAAGTCCCGTCCCTTCCTCTTCTCCTCGGCGATGACCGTACCCGATACGGCGGCGGCGATTGAGGCCGTCAGGATACTCTCCGAGAGCGAGGACCGGGTCAGGCGCCTCTGGGACAACGCCAACTACTTCAAGAAGAGGATGCGGGAGGAAGGCTTCAACACCTGGAAGAGCCAGACCCCCATAACCCCCATAGTGGTGGGCGAGGAGCCGGTGGCCCAGGAGTTCAGCAAGAGGCTCTTTGAGGAGGGGATCTTCGTTCAGGCGATAGTTTATCCCACCGTTCCCAAGGGCACCGCTCGCCTGCGCGTCATGATCTCCGCCGTGCATACCAAGGACGACCTGGACTTCGCCGTTGAGAAGTTCGTGAAGGTCGGAAAGGAGCTGAGGGTTGTATAGCTAGAGGGAGACCTCCTGTAGGACCTCACCCTCCCTGTTGAGGAGGCGGAGTGTGGCCTGTGAGATCTTCAGGTAGGTAAACCTCTTCAACCAATCGCCGGGGCATGCGAACACCTTTTCACCTATCCTCCTTATGACCGGTATGTGTATATGGCCTGAGACGAACACGTCCGACATCCTCCTATCCATCACATCCTCTATCCTCTTCATATCAAAGTGATCCTCCCTCTCCCTGCTCTCACGGGAGAGAAACCTCGCCAGGGCCACGCCAACATCGGGATGGAGCATGGAAAACATAAAGTTCGCCCACCTGCTGTGGAACACCCCGCGCACAACCTTGCTCCACCTACTGCCAAAGATGAAATCCCCGTGGGTGAAAAGGAAGGCCTTATCCCAGAGCTTCCTTTGAAAGACGTATCTGTGAACCTTCACCCCCACACCCTCCCAAAATTCCCCTATCCATGCGTCGTGATTGCCGGACAGATAGTGAACCTCCACCTCCTGGGCGAGGTGTATGAGGGTTGCGGTGAATCTCGGCGCGTATTTGGGGATCACACTCCCGTACTCGTACCAAAAATCGTACATATCCCCCAGCATTATCAGGACGTCGTACCTCTCCCCTCTGAGGAGTTCCACCAAGGTTTCCTCCCTATCCCTGCTGTTCCAAAAGAGGTGCGCATCCGAGACGACAAGGATTTCCACTTCCGTTGATTCTAAGGCCAGCTAAATCACAGCTTGCTCACAAATCTCTTGAATATCTCGTAGAGCCTCAGCAGGGAGCTGAAACTGACCCACTCACCGTCACCGTGTATGTCCCCACCCTCGGGATATATCATCACGACCGGTATTCCCCTCTTTGCGAAGAAGCGTCCGTCCGTCGCCCCGTGGGTTTTGCCCGTCTTCACCTCACCTATCACCTCCTCAACGCTTTCTATGAACTTGCGGGCGAGGGGATGCTCCAGATCCGTTGAGAAAGGCTCACCCTCGGAGAGGAACTCAACATCCGCCCCGTACTTCTTGGCCAGGAATACGACGGCACTTTTAGCCTCCTCAAGCGTGTACGGGGGGACAAAACGGAAATCTATCTCAAGGAAGGCCTCATCCGGAACCTGGTTCACCTTTCTGCCTCCGCCTATCCTCCCAAGGGTTATGGTGTTGTGCCAATGCTGGGGGTCATCCCTCCCGTCAAGCAGGACCTTTTTCACATCTTCATAGAACCTGAGGGATTTTTCCACGGCGTTCTCACCCAGCCACGGCATAGAACCGTGGGCCGGTTTGCCCTTGAAGTTTACCCTGAAGTGGAGCGCCCCCTTCTCTTCGGTTATTATCCTGAAGCCCTCACCGGAGTCGGGGATCACGGCTATGTCCGCCTTGAAGCCCTCCTCTTCAAGCAGGTACCTCACGCCGTTTTGACTCCCGACCTCCTCGTCCGTTGTGAGCATAAGGGCTATATCGTACTCCGAGCCTTCCTCCGCCAGGTCCTTGAAGAGCTTCATCATGACGGCGCACGGCCCTTTCATGTCCAGGACACCCCTGCCGTACAGCCTGTCCCCCTCTTCCCTCATGATGAACTGCTCCCTCTTGGCCGGTACCACGTCCAGATGACCGGCAAAAAGAACCTTGAAGTGTCTGTTGGCCGGTCTCCTTGAAAAACCGGCGACCAGGGAGGGTTTTTCCCCCTTTATGAAACGCTCAATCCTCAGGGATGGGTGTTCGAGGTACTTTTCGGCAAAGTTCGCTATGGCCAAAAGCTGATCCGGCCTCTCGGCTACGCTCTCAAACTGAACGAGGGTCCTCAAGAGGCTTTTCAGGGATTCCATAGACCATCTATTCTAAAGCGGGGAGGGTGGACGGGTCAACCCACGCATCGGCGTTAAAATACCCACCCATGAGGTTTTTCCTCTCCATCTTTCTCCCATCTCTGCTTCTCTCATGCTCCGTGAATGTCAACACCCTTGACCCCGAGGCCGTAGCGCACGCGTACCTCAAGGCCCTTGAGAGTGGGGATTACAAGAAGGCCTACATGCTGATAGACGGGATATCACGGAGGTATACGCCTTATGAGAAGTTCGTTGAGTACTGGGAGGGCTACTTCAGGCGTTTTGGGAAGCCGTACAAACACACGATACACGAGGTCTCAAAGTTGAAGCCCGGTCTCGTCATAGTTGAGTACACGTGGCACTTCAAACCCTCACCCACGGTGGATACGGCCGCCTTTCTGAAGCAGAGGTCCTACAGGATGAAGCTGAAGTTTGAGTTCAGAAAATGGGCCGTGAAGTTCAGGAAGTACAGGCTCATAAGGGAAACCCCCACACCCTACGGGGTCCAGAGGGAGGTGATCGAAGAGTGATGGGACATCTCAGGGGTTTACGAGGGACAGGAGCATATCCGAGGCGTATTTGTTCACGTCCAAAACCTTAACCTTCACCCTGTCCCCCAGGGTCAACCTCTCGTGCTTTCCACCCCTCAGCAGAAGGACGGTGTGTTCTTCCGGTAGGGGCACCGCCCTTCCGGGTAGGGTTGAGAGCGGTATATAACCCTCCGCGAGGTGTTCCGTTATCTGGACGAAGACGCTCTCCGATGAGATGCCCGTTATTATCCCCTCGTAAACCTCCCCTATCTTGTCCTGCATGAACTCGTAAATCTTCAACCTCCAGAGTTCCCACTCCGCGTCCTCGGCCAACCTTTCCCTCTCCGAGAGGTGTTTGCCCAGCTCAACGAGCTCCTCCTCCGTGTACAGGGAATCCCCGAACGTTATGGCCTGCCAGAGCTGGCGGTGGGCTATGAGGTCGGGATAGCGACGTATGGGACTGGTGAAATGGAGGTAGTTCTTGAGGGCGAGTCCGAAGTGTCCGATGTTGACGGGTGAGTACTCCGCCCTCGCCATGCTCCTCAAGAGGAGGTAGTTCATAAGGGTCTCCTCAGGTCTCCCACGGAATTCCCTCAGGACATCGGATAGGAATTTGGGTGTGATCCTCCTCCTCCCCAATCTCTTTCCCAGTATCCTCTCGGCCAACCTTAAAAACCTCTTTATCTTTTTCCCGTCGGGTTCGGGATGCACCCTGTAGAGGACGGGTTGTCCCACCTTTTGCATGTAGGTGGCGACGACGCTGTTGGCCACGATCATCAGCTCCTCTATTATCTTGTGTGTCCACAGCCTCTCCTTCGGGGAGACCATCACCACTTTTCCGTCCTCCATCAGGAACTCGGCCTCGGGCAGGTCAAAGTCTATGCTGCCTCGCTCTTCTCGCTTGTCCCTCAACACCTCGGCGAGGGCGCTGGCCTCCCTCAGTGTGCGCCCTATTCCCTCAAGGGCCTCGGGGTGTACGACCGTTTCCTCGTCTTCGGGTCGCCTGCCTTTAAGCAGCCTCTTGGCGTCTTCGTACGTCAGTCTCGCCCACGACTTTATGATACTCCTGTAAAACCTTGCCGTGCGCGTCAGAACGCGCCCGTCCCCCGTTATCTTCACCTCAACGGTAAAGGTGTACTTGGGCTTTCCGGGGAGGAGTGAGGCGAGGTCATCGGAGAGCTTTGGGGGAAGCATGGGTATGACCTTGTCTATGAGGTATACGCTCGTCCCCCGTTTCAGCGCCTCCCTGTCAAGGGGGGAGTCCTTCCCCACCCAAAAGGAGACGTCCGCTATATGCACCTTCAGTATCCAGCCCTTCTCATACCTCTCAACGTAGATCGCATCATCGTAATCCTTGGCCGTTTTGGGGTCTACGGTTATGGTAAACTCCTCCCTGAGGTCCACCCTATCAACACCCTCCGGTCTCAACCCGTCAAAGGATTTCAAAACCCCTTTCGGAAAGGAGGAGGGTAGGGAGTACTTGAGCTCCACCAACCGGTAATCGTCGGGATTTCTCTCATAAAGCACCCACTCCCCGTCTTCCCTCTTCAGGATCACCCTTTCTCCCCGCTTGGGTCTCTTCCCCCTCACCTTAACCCTTACAACGCCCAACTTCGGATCGTCCATGACAACCTTACCCCTACCGACGTACGTGCCTCCCGCGAACTGGGCGGCGTGCTTTAAAACCCTTATGACCTTACCTTCCGGAAGGGGTCCCCTGCGGTGGGGGAACACCACCACCTCCACCAGATCCCCGTCAAGCGCTTCATCCGTGGCCCATGCCGGTACAAAGATTTCACCCTCTTCCGTCCTCACAAAACCGAACCCCGCCCTTTTGATCTGTATCCTCCCCCTTACGATTTTACCCGCCCTCGTTATGTGGGCGTAGTGTTTCCCCAACCTTATAACCTCGCCCTCCTGCGTCAGCTGATATAGCGTTATCTTTGTCCTTTTCTTGCTTATGTTCAAGGCTCTCGCTATCTCGGCGACGGTTAGCCTGGGCTTTTTGGAGGTTTTGAGGAGGTTTTTCATCCTCTTCTTTATCTCCAGCTTCATACGTTCCCGCTTCTCCTTCTCTCCCACGCTTGTAGTTTAAGGGGGAGGGGTTGATGGAGTGCAGGGGGTGGTGTTTCGGGTTTATAATCGCCTCCTCGCCCCCGTAGCTCAACAGGATAGAGCAGCGGATTTCTAATCCGCAGGTTGGGGGTTCGAGTCCCTCCGGGGGCGTTTTGTGTTCAATTGGCGGAGTCCCTTTGATGACACCCTCCTTTGGAATCCCTGCCCCAAAATGGCGGAGGAGAAGGGAGGTGGTGCATGAGGTACGATCTGTGGAACTACCCCTTTAGGGCGCTTACGGTAAAGAAGTTGACCCTCTCCTTCGTCTTCCTCTCCTTTGGCCTCCTGCTCTACTCGGCTTTCACCTATGTCGCCTACCACATATCCGGCCTGGACGTCGGGAGGGTATGGGAATCCCAACACTTCTTCCCCATACCCCTTTGGGCTAAAACCTTTCCCGAATACATAGCCGAGAGGGGAGGGAAGGTGGTTTTCACGACGGATTGGGAGAGGTTCACGTTTTTGGGAAAGGCCGTTTGGACTTCGGGCGTTTTCCTCCTCGTATGGGCGTACTTCATGGCCGGAATAGGCGTCTCACGGTTGGAGCTGGAGTTTCACAGGGGGGACCCCTTCTACCCCCTGACGGCCGCCTTTAGGGAGTCCCTCAGGAAGGGGGGACTCCTCTGGACCTCCGCCCTACTCCTCCTGGCCGTTTCCCTCCTCGTCCTTTTGGTTCACTCCCTGGTATCCCTGTGGGGAAGGATAACCCCCCTGTTCTACGTGTCCTCCGCCCTCATAATCCTAACGTACGGTTTCCTCGTCCTCCTCTCCCTCCTCCTCATATACGTCCTTGTGGGCTTTGCGTTTGTCCTCATATACGGTCCCGCCGTCTCCGTGGCCATGGAGGGGGACACCTTTGACCTGTACTACGAGGGCTTCAGTATCTTCAACGAGAAACTCCACAGGTTCATCCTTTACGAGGTGTGGATTTACGCCTTAAAGGTGATCTCCTTCTCCGTTTTCACGTTTGTACTTTTCAGGGCGGTAAGACTCAGCGCCGTTTTTCTTGAGTTCCTGCTTCCGAGGTTCAAGTTCGTGTACTACCCCAAGCTTTTCCTCTTCAACGTACCCACCCTTCCCAAACCCGTATCCCTTTGGTTGGCCTACATCTTACCCTTGGACGTGTACGCCCCCATGACCTCCCCCGTACCCTTAAAGCTCTCCGCCATCTTCTCCACCGTCTTTGGGGTGTGGATGTTGGTGTTCCTCGTGATCGCTCTTTCCTACTGGTGTAGCCTAACATGGACGGGACGCCTACACACCTATGCAAGACTCCTGTACGAGAAGGACGGCATAGACGTCTTCAAGGTGAAGCCCATGGGCGATCTCAAAGAGGTGGAGGGTGGGGATGGAGGTTAAGAGGTACGGGAGGTGGTTTATCCTCAACGGTAAAAGGTTCTCCTTCAGAAAGGTAAGGGGCGGGTATGAGGTTCTCTACGAGGGTAGGCATTACTTTGTCAGCAGGCTACCGGAGTTCATCCCCAAGAGGGAAGGGGAAAAGGCGGATACGATTCTGGCCCCCATGTCCGGAAGGGTGGTTTCGGTCAGGGTGAAGAAGGGGGATCGTGTGAAGAAGGGGGATGTCCTGGTGGTTTTGGAGGCCATGAAAATGGAAACCGTCCTCACATCACCCGCGGACGCTGAGGTTCTGGACGTAAGGGTGTCCGAATCACAGGTCGTCCAAGAGGGGGACCTGCTGGTAAAGCTCAGGTTTTAAAAAAAATTGCGGGGGCGGGATTTGAACCCGCGACCTCCGGGTTATGAGCCCGGCGAGCTGCCTGGCTGCTCCACCCCGCGATGTGAGGTTGATATTATAAGGCCGAAATCGGATGTGTTTTTACTCACCTTCCCCCCGCTGCCTTTCCACCCATTTCCTGACCTCCCTCTTGGAGGATTCAAAGATGAGGTGATCGTAGACCATGAAGAAGTTCTGAGGGTCCACAAGTCGGTGGTAGAGTATCTTTATGGCCGCAACCCTTTCGCTGTCAAACGGCAGGAGGTTTATGATCCGTATGAGCTGTTCAACCGTGAAGTAGTTGTCCTGGGCCGCCTCCTTGATTATCGTAAGCCTACCCTCCGAAAAAGGCTCACCGGCTATGCTCTCCAGCAACCTCGCAAACCTCTTCTCGTCCATGGGTGTTCTCCTCTCCTCAAGCCTGTGGACGTATAGGATGTTCTCCATCATGTCCTTCACCTCAACCTTGCCCTTCCACCTGCCCCCCTGACACACCACCTCAACCCTGTAAAAGCCGGCCTTTACCCTTCTCCCCGTGGGTATCTCCGCCCTATGCACAACCTCTCCCTCCTCGCTCATGAACTTCACCCTACAGCCCCTCGGCTCAACGACCTTGAAATACGTGTAGCGATAGGGTTTCCTGACCACCGTGTGGTCCCCGTATTCCTCCTTTTCCTCCGCCCTCTCATCCCCCTCAGCCCTCTTCAACCTCTTGACGAACAGGACGTTCTCCATCCATCCCTTTACCCTTATCCTCCCGCTCCAGGCATAACCCCTGTAGGTGAGTGAGAGGAAGTACTCACCCGCTCTTAGGGTGGTTCTGAAAGGGGTTCTACCCGAGCGCAAGAGCTCGCCGTCCGTGGAGTAAACGGCCACCACGGCGTCCTCGGGATAGGGAACGCTCAGACGGGTGCGGCTGGACCACCTCCTGTACATGACGTAATCCTCCGTCTCGTAGACCTCATCGTACTTCTCCCGCTCGTCATCGGGAACGACTATCCTTATACCCCCATCCTCAAATATTATCTCAAACCTAAAGCCCTGCATGAGGATCGCGAGCAACATACCGGAATTTTAAAGGTGAAGACCCTACCGGTAAACGGCAACGGCCGTGTAAGAGGGGGTATAGGGAAGGGTGTCAAAGAGGTAAACCCTCTCCGGCCTCCTGTCCGTTATCCTCTTGAAGTTTGAAACGTCCCCGCCTATCAGGACGAGGTTTTCGGAGAGGGATGCCACTCCCTTTTCCCGGACGCGGTCCGCGTTCACCACCGCCCAGTCGTAAACCTCCCTGTTGACCATCAGAAAAGCCCCCACCTCCATGTACTTTACCTCGGGCTTCACGCCGTAGGTTCCGGCCGTCTCCAAAACCTCCTTCGCCACGATGCCCCGTTTGTCAACATAGGTTGAAACCCGGTTCGGTGGAACGTAGATCCCACCCATCAGGGATACGACCCTTCCCCTGAGGGTACGGGAGAGGATGTCCCATATGGAGGGGAGGATGGAAAGGTTGTCCGGGTACTCCCCGTAAGGGGACACCTTGAAGATGTACCTGCCGTACCTGAACGTCCTGAAGAGGTCTCCCCTTCCCCCCAGCAGATGCTCTCCGAAGTTACCGGTTGCCCACCACACCCCCAATATCTGTGGGAACCTGTCAAGGATCTCAAACGTCAGCCTCTTTATGAAGATCCTCCTCCTGAGGTTGAGGCTGAGGATGACACCACCCCCGTCCCCCAACAACGTAAGACCTATCAGACTCCCCTTCCGCCTGCGGGGATCCCAGACGCTTATATCCTGACGTGAGAAGAAGGCGCTGAGGGGTTTAAGCAAAGACTCAAGTGAGGGGTGGAGGATGGGACAGGAGTCCACACCGAACACAAACCCCCTTCTCAGGGTGTATCCGAGTATGAAGTTCCCCGGTTCGGGCTTTTTCACCCGGAGTATCACCCTGTTCCTGTACCCCTTGTGCTTCCGTGAGGGTATAACCTCCACCTCCGAAGAGAGGACCTCCTCCACCGCCTTCCTTTTCACCTCAAGGGAGCCCTCATAGGGAAAACCCTGGTATTTGCAGACGGGACACTCCCCGAAGAATTTGCAGAAGTTCAACGCCTGGGCCTCTTGCCCCTCTTCGGTCCGAACAGGGCTTTTATCTTTCCCCATGAATCCTCATCAAGAGATGCGGCTATGCCGTTGGGTCTGCCGGGCGTGGGTATGGGGAGGATGCGGAACGGTCCTTCTCCGTCCGGAATACGTCCCAGGCTCCCGCGTTTGGGTAAGGTGTTCCAGGAGTGGGAGTCAACCTCGTTTCCGTTTTCCAAGAGCCTCACCTCCCCCCCTACCTCTCCGAGCTTAACGTGGAAAATCCTGTACTCCCCACCCACCAGCACCCCTGAGAGGTTTACACGCCCCTTGTCCGTCTCAAGGACGTAGTTGGACAGGTCAACGGTGTTCCTCCCCTCGTTGTAAACCTCCACCCACCCGCTGTCAACGCCCACAAGGGCGATCTCGTTTACAACGAGAGAGATGAGCAGGACCACCGAAACTATTATAAGGGTGAAGCTGGGGTGTCGTCAAGGCGCTGGGCCACCTCAAGGCTGAGGTCCACAGGTTCGGCCGCCTTTGTCAGACTCCCCACGGATATGCGATCCGGCCCGAGGGCGGCGTACCGGGATACGTTCTCAAGGGTTATGCCACCCGATATTTCCACCTTGAAGCCCATGCTCCTGGCGAGGGGTACGGCCCGCCTCAACGTCTCCAGGTCCATGTTGTCCAGCAGAACCCAATCCACGGGCAACCCCTTCAGGGATGTCAGCTCGGACAGGCTTTCAACCTCAACCACCAAGGGTGTGTGCGGATGCGCATCTCTGAAGTTTTGGACGGCCTTTCTCAGCGAACCGGCGATCCTCTTGTGGTTGTCCTTTATCATGGCAACCTCCGAGAGGCTGAACCTGTGGTTAAAACCCCCTCCAACCCTAACGGCGTACCTGTCCAGGTACCTCCAGAGCGGTAGGGTTTTCCTCGTATCGTAAACGGGTACCCCCCGACTCCTCGCGACGAATTTCCTCGTGAGCGTCGCAACGCCCAACATCCTCGCCAGGAGGTTTAAAAAAGTCCTCTCCATGAGAAGCACATCGTGGGAGTACCCCTCAACCTCTATCAACCTTTCCCCTTCCTTGAACTCCTCTCCCTCCGGTAGGTTGGGTTTCAGGAGGACGGGTAGAACACTTGAAAATCCCTCCAGAAGGGGTTTACAGGCCATAACACCTGGCGACTTGGCCAAAACGTAAGCCTTTACCCGAACCCTTGGAACCGAACTCAGGCTCGTTATATCCCCGAAAGGGGCGTCCTCCTCCAACGCCATCCTGATCAGCTCCGCCAGCCTAACCGTTTGAACTCCCAAAGCCCCTCTCTCCTCTGACGGACCTTTCCAGCTCCTCCACCTCTACCACCGGCCAATCCACGATCCTTATGGGGACCATCTGGGCTATCCTTTCCCCCGCCCTAACCCTTTGGACCTCCTCTGTGAGGTTTACCATGACGACCTTTATCTCCCCCCTGTACCCTCCGTCTATCACACCCGCAAGCGTGTGTATCCCCTTTAGGGCGAGTGAGGATCTGTCCTTTATAAAGGCGCCCCATCCCTCGGGGAGTTCAACGGATATACCCGTGGGAACGGTTACGGGTTTAAAGGGTTGGAGGTGGATGTCCATCAGGGCGTAGAGGTCGTACCCCAGATCCCGTGGGTATGCCTTGCGCGGCACCTTCGCATCCGGATGGAGCTTTTTGACCTTCACACGCATGGAAGGGATTTTATCCTCGTCCCTACCTGAGCTTGATCCTTATCCTCCTGTCCTCCACTTCCGTCTTCGTCTTTTTGCCGAAAATCTCCGAGAGGAAGCCCTCTGCTGCCCCGGTGAGCGGTTTTAGGGCAACCTCGGGTTTCTTATGCGCCTTCAGTAGGAAGCTCTCCTTAACCTCAAGGACGATCTCGTCCCCGTTTACGATTACGTCCATCTCACCGAATCCGGCCATCCTGAAGAACTCCTTCATCAGCTCGTCTATGTTCTGGGCGGCCTCCCCGTGATTTATATAGGGTTTTAGGGCCTTTGCCGCTGCAACACCGGCCTTTTTGGACCCCGCCTGTATCAGTCCGGAGAGTCCTCCGGCGAATTTGAGAACCTGCGAGTACACCTCAACCACGAACTCCTTGGGTAGGACAACCCCTTCCTTTTCAAGGAATTCCTTCAGCTTGTCCCTCATGTCACACCTCCCTGTGAGAACATGCCGGCTATCTTAGGGGCGTACCTCTTCATCTCCATAAAAAGTGTGCCGAGCTTGGCATTTGATGTAGTCAAAAAGGCCACGTACACCTCTCCGCTCCTTCCCACGAGTATGGAATACTCCTCACCCTGGGTGAAGACGAGTTTTGTGGATTTGTCCCCGAACTCCCCGAGGACGTTTTCCATCATGGAGGTTGCCGATGAGATCAGGCCGCCAAGGATTATGGGGTCGTCAAAATCCCAAGCCTTTGAGAACTCGTAGGCCAGGGGTAGGCCCTCCTCACTTATGACGATGATCCCCAAAAGCTCGGGCATCATTCTCCTTATCTCTTCTGCTATTTCCCGCAGCTTGTCCATCATGACCCTTCTATTCTAACCCAGAACATCTCACACCGACGGGAGGGGGATCGGAAACCGTGTGCGTTTAGAGTTTCTTCAGATCGGCGGCCCTGAGCAGGAAGGTCTTCTTTCCACTGGCGAACAGGACGGTTATAGTGTCCGCGTCCATGGACAGAACCCTACCTATGCCGTACCTCGGATGCCGAACGTAATCACCCCTCCTGTAGCCCTGCTCCCGCACCTTCGCCTTTTCCATCCTGACACCGCCGCGTTTACCCTCAAGGATTCCCATCTCCTCAAGGAAGGGACTCTCATCAAGCCCGTCCTTCCACCCCCTCTTCTCCGCGGATGAGAGGAAAAGCCTCCTCTTGGCCCGTGTTATGGCCACATAACACAACCTCCTCTCCTCTTCAACGTTCCCCTCCTCAAGGGACCTGTAATGGGGAAAGGTGCCGTTCTCAAGCCCTATCACGAATACGGTGTCCCTCTCCAAACCCTTTGCGGCGTGAACGGTCATGAGGGCTACGGAATCCCCACGCTCCTTTGTGTCCACGGAGCTGAGGAGGGCGAGATGGTTTACAAAATCGGCTATTGTGCGGTACTCTGACGCCATGTTCAAAAGCTGCTCCACGTTCTTTACCCGACTTTCATAGGTGTCCCCGAACCTCCTCTCCAGATACCCCATGTAATCGGCTTCCTCCACCACCCTCACCAGAGCGCCCTGGGGTGAGAGCTCGGGTAGGTCTTTCAAGAGGTTTAAAAACCTGAGGGAGGCCTTCAGACGCTTCCCCTTCAAACCAAGGGATACCAGATCCTCCTCGGCCACCTCCCGTGGGTGCCCCTCCTGGAGGAGGGCGGTCAGAGCTCTCACCGCGGCTTTCCCTATGCCTTCAAACACGTCAACCGCCCTTTCAAGGGCTACGCTGTCCCTCGGATTGATGGCCACCCTCAGGAAGGCCACGAGATCCTTTACCTCCTTTCTCTGGTAGAAGGAGACGTCTCCCACCAGGGTGTAGGGTATGCCGTGGCGTATGAACGCGTCTTCCACGGCCTTGGAGAGGTAGTTCATCCTGTACAGCACCATCACGTCGCCGTACCGCATGTTTTCCCTTTTTATGGTTCTGGCTATCCAGTTGGCCTCGTCTTTGTCGGAGAAGAACCTCCTGTAGACGGGAGGAGGTCCACTCCCGGATGCGGCTTTTAGGGTCTTTTCACGTCTGTTCGCGTTGTGCTTTATGAGTCTGTTGGCGAGGGAGAGTATCTGAGGTGTGGATCTGTAGTTGGTCTCAAGCTTTATGAGGCGGGCGTTGGGGAAATCCCTCTCAAAGTTCAGGAAGATCTTGAAATCCGCCCCCCTGAAGGCGTATATGGACTGGTCCTCATCCCCCACGACGAAGACCCTCCTGTGGTCGGGGGAGCCTGCTATGAGCTTTATCATGTCGTGCTGGAGGGGGTTGGTGTCCTGATACTCGTCCACAAGGACGTAGAAGAACCTTTTGGAGTACCTCTCCCTTATCCCCTCCTCCTTCAAAAGGTCCACAGCCCTTATCAGGATGTCGTCAAAGTCCAGGGCCCTGGCCTCGGAAAGGGCCTTTTGGTAGGCCTCATAAACGGACAGGAAGACGTCGGGTTTTAGGTTTCGCGGCAGTCTCCCCGTGTTTTTGTACCTGCTTATGGCCAACCTAATCTCCTTGGGGCGGAAGGGCAGGGACCCTTGTTTTATTATCCGTTCTAAGATGGCCTTTGTGTCCTCCTCGTCGTAAACCACATGCTCACCCGCCTCCGAATTCACTATGCGCAGGGCTATGGAGTGGAAGGTTCCGATGTTCAGTCTCTTCACGTTGACAAAACCCTTCAGCCTCTCCCTCATCTCGTCGGCGGCCTTGTTTGTAAAGGTTACGGCGAGTATCCTGTTCTCAGGCACACCGATCTCCTTTACCAGATAGGCCACCCTGAGGGTTAGAACACGTGTCTTTCCGGAGCCGGCTCCCGCCACGACCATCACGGGTTGATCTATGGGGGATAGGACGGCCTCCTTCTGTTGGGGGTTCAGACGCCTGATCTCGTCATAGAGGGAGCCTTTCAACTTCCGACACCTCCGTGCTGTGAAACTCAACGCTCAGGCTTTCAAGCTCTACGACCGCAAAGGAAACCTCACCTGTTATGTATCCGTACACCTCTCCGGGGTTCAGCACGAGGTTGTCCCTTACGTTTCTGAGTGTCCTCCTGTGCGTGTGTCCGTAAAGGACGAGGTTGAACTCTCCGGACTGGGCGAGCTCGTCAACGATCCTCGGCTCGTGCATGACGACTATGCTTCTGCCCCCCAGCTCAAGGAAACCCTGTTCCCCTTCCAGAAGGTAAAAACCCGCCCTCTTGAAGTTTTCGGAAAGCCTCACCCTGTCCCCGTCGTTGTTTCCGAGGACAGCCCACATATCACCGCTGTAAACCTCCCTTATACGCAACGGCACAAACGGACTTATTATATCTCCAAGGTGTATGACCTTGTCTATGCCGAGGGAGTTTATCCTCCCGAACACCCATTTGAGACCCTTCAGGTTGTCATGGGAGTCCGATATGACGGCTACCCTCATGGAGGGGATTATAGACTTGAAATCAGAACGTACCGGAGAGCAGGGCGCGTCCGGGGGCGGTGGTCAGCGGGAAGTAGGAGAGGTTTATCATCAGGGGGTGGCTTCCCCAGAGCATGTCCAACAGTATGCCCTCAAGGAGGAAAACGGCCTCTCCTAACAGGTCCACGGGTGAAACCTTGAACCCCCTTTCAACGAACCTGTCCGCCACCCATAGGGCGCGGTTGATCCCCTGCGTCGTGTGGGGATGGAACCTCCTGACCGAATCACCCAAGTAAACCACCTTCCCCCTCCTCCAAAAAGGCGTGTAGTAAGAGGTCAGATCCAACGGGACGGGTTTCCATTCAAAACCGCCGAAGATGCGGCGAAGTGGGGCTACGTCCTGTGAGGAGGTGGCCAAAGCGCATCTGCCGTCCTCAAAGGGGGTTATGACGGCGTAAAACCCCCTGTCGTTTACCTGGAGGATCCATTCCCTTTCAACGTCCAGATCCACAAACCCGAAGTAGAACTTCTTGTGTCTCCACACCAAGGTCTTCCGCATGGGTTTTCCCGTGGCAACTGCTACGAGGTCCCCTTTTAGGGTAAGCCCCTTCTGGGTTTTCACCTCGCCCGAGGGGGAGATGGAGAGGGCAAAGTCGGAGACGAGATCGACCTTTGGTGAGTTCCCCTCAACGAAGGATAGGAGTGCGTGGTAGGGAACGGAGGCCATCCTACTACCGCCGAACTCAAGCCTCCTTTTCGTCCTTCCCCTCAGGTCCAAAACCCTTATCCCCCTTATCCTCTGTCCCGGGTAGTCCCCATAGGTCTTCTCAAGAACCTTTATGGCGTTCTCCTGAAGTATTATGAACCTCTCCATGGGTTTCCCCTTTCCCACCATCTGGACCTCCAAACCCAAGTCCTTCATCCTCTTCGCCAAAAACCATCCAAGCACACCGTTTCCCACGATCAGGACCTTTTTCACACCGGACATGGTGGGGATTCTAAGGATGTGGTGCCAGCCCGAACCCAAGCGAACTGGGATTTCCGTACGCGGCTTATCGCCCAAGATTTCCACCAGTAGAATAGACGACTATGGCCATACTCTTGAGTAGGGAAAACCGTGTCATCGTCCAAGGTATAACCGGTAGGGACGGCTCCTTCCACACCAAGCTGATGTTGGAGTACGGCACCAACATCGTGGGTGGCGTCACCCCCGGAAAGGGCGGACAGGAGGTCCACGGCGTCCCCGTCTTCAACACCGTTAGGGATGCCGTCGGGGAGACCGGGGCGGACACCAGCATTATCTTCGTGCCGGCGAAGTTCGCCGCCGATGCCATGATGGAGGCGGTTGATTCCGGGATAAATCTCATCGTCGTCATAACCGAGGGCATACCCGTAAACGACGTTATGAAGGCCAAGCTCTTCGCCGAGGAGAGGGGCGCCCGGATAATAGGGCCCAACTGCCCCGGCCTCATCACCCCCGGTCAGGCCAAGGTGGGTATAATGCCTGGCCACATCTTCAAGGAGGGGAGCGTAGGGGTCGTATCCCGCAGCGGCACCCTCACCTACGAGATCGTCTCCCACCTGACGGCCAACGGCTTCGGTCAGAGTACGGCCATCGGTATAGGTGGGGACCCCATCATCGGGACCAAGTTCACAGATGCCCTCAGGCTCTTCAAGGACGACCCCCAGACCGAGGCCGTAGTCCTGATAGGGGAGATAGGGGGGACGGACGAGCAGGACGCCGCCGATTACATAGCCAAGGAGTTCAACAAGCCCGTGGTGGCCTTCATCGCCGGCCGCACCGCCCCCAAGGAGAAGAGGATGGGCCACGCCGGCGCCATAATAATGGGATCGGAGGGGACCTACGAGGAGAAGAGGAAGAGGTTTGAGAGCGTGGGCGTTCCGGTGGCCGATCTGCCGGAGGAGGTGCCTCGCCTTCTAAAGGACCTCCTCAGGAGGTAGTCATCGGACGACGAGGCGATCCCTTGTCTCCCCTCCTCCGTGGACGATGTGGAGGAAGTACACACCCCGCCGCAGTCTGACGGGTACTCTGTAGAGGCCGCTGAAGTTCTTGAGGTGTCCGTTGAAGATCCTCCGCCCGTCAACCGAGTAAAGGGATACCGTTAGATCCGTCTCCCCAACGACCTTTATTCTGATCTCCTTCCCAACAAGGGCGTAGCTCAACCTGCAGTTTATCTTCTTCTCCTCCGCGCTGAGCTCGGAGTCGTCCTCAGGGCCGAGGGCGAGTCCGCACACGACGTTTACGCCTACGTTCACATTCTGCGTGGCCACAAAATAAGAGGTAGGCGTGTGGGTGAAGGTCCACACGCTCCAGCTTCCGGAGTTCGTCAGGGAGAGGACGTTGTTGGATATGCTGTAGCTCCTCCAGTAGCACGTGTCAACGCCCCCGGAGTCCGCGGCTATCAGACCATCATAACCCCCGGCGGACCACGCACCGTTGTTGGTAGACCCCCCCACGTAAGGTATGTCGTTATTGCTTATGTCAACCGTGATGCCGAACTCATCGGCCGAGGACTGGACGTACCTGAACTTCACCAGTTGGCAGTTGGACTTGTCAAAGGCGGCCAGGAATATGTCGCTGTTCCTGAAAAACCCCGTCATGTAGTAGTAGTCGGGACCCTCAACCACGTCTATTCCCACATCGTGTTGGAAGGTGTACAGGACCCTGCCACACACGAGGTTTCCATTACCGTCAAACTTGGCGAAGAGTATGTCCCTGCTCGTCCCTCCTGGACCATCTATCTCATCTGCGAGGATGAACCCTCCGTCCGATGTGGGCTTGGCCCAGGTGAGGTACTTGCCGAGCCCGTCATCGTAGTACGTCCTCGGATACCTCTTCTGCCAGAGGATGGTTCCGCTGCCGTTGAACTTCCCTATCCAGATCTCGTTGAAGGACGGGGCGATCAGGACGTAGTTTCCGTCCGTGGTCTGTATGGCCGTTGTTGCGAGCTCGTTTGTGTCCACCTTACCCACCACCCTTATCCACTGCAGGTTGAGGGCCGAGTCAAACTTGGCTATGAAGGCGTCAAAGTCATTGGGGAAACACCAGAAGAGCCACTGATAGCTGTACAAGAGGTAGCCGGCGGCCACAACCCCTCCGTCGCTTGTGGGCCACACGCTCAGAATCCTGGTCACCCTGTTGCTCGCCGGACACTCCCAGTCGGCGGAGAGGTCAAGGTGTTTGGCCCTGATGAACGTCCCGGACGCGCTGAGCTGGACGAGAAACCCGTACAGCGGTGGGTAGCAGCTGCCCGGTCCGGCTCCGCCGTCTTCGCACCACGTCCCTCCCACCACTATGTTTCCCGTCGTCTGCCAGGCCACCTTGTACGCCCAGTCATCCCTGCCACCGCTGTTGCCTATCACCTTTTTCCACTGTGGGGATGATGGGACCATCAGGACGAAGTCCTCATCGCTTCCGCTTATGGAATAGCTGATGGTCTGGAGTAGGATCACCGGTAGTGTGTCTCCCCTGAAGTCAATTCCCCATACCACATCGTAATCGCTTCCGCCGTAGGTTGAAAGTCCCGCCCACGTCTGGGCGTTGAGCGATATCCCGGAAAGAATCGCGAGTGCAAAGGCGCTAATGTAGTATCTCATAGTCCTTAACCCCCTCTTCCCTCAAGAGCCTACTTAGGCGCAAGGTGTCAAGACTCCTGCCGTAGGGAACCCAGATCCGAAAAGTTCGGTCGGCCGGAACGTACCTGACCCGCCTGACCACATCCCCAAACTCTGAGGCTATGCGCTCCTCCAGCTCCAGCACGCAGGGCTCACAGCTTGCAAACCCCTCATCCTTCAGCACCACCACCCACATTTTGTCCGGCTTCTGCGCCGTGTTCGGATAAGCCACCTGCGATAAGACCCAAACCAGCATAGTGGTGAATTTTATAGCTGATTTGCGGATTTTTGCAACCGTATAATAGTCGCCAATATGAAGAGGTTTGCTTTCCTCATTCCGCTTCTTGGGGTTTTGGGATGCACACCTGCGGAGAAAGTCGTCAAGATAGGACTCCTCCTGCCCACCAACGCCTCCGGTGATATAGCCACGTACGCGAAGGAGGTGAAGAACGGCATATACCTCGCGGCCAAGCGGATGAACTTCCGTGTGAACGGTAGGAAGGTGGAGTTCGTCCTCCCTCAGAACTATGACGGTTCACCCGACAACGCGCAGGCGGCTCTGGAGGAGCTTTTAAAGGCGGGCGCCCGCGTTGTAATAGGGCCGCTCACCAGCGATGAGGCCCTTAAGATAAAGTCTCTGGTGGAGCAGAAGGGTGTGCCGACCTTTGTGCCTACGGCCACGGCGGACGGTTTGACGGAAGGGGTTGAGTGGATATGGCGTGTGTGTGTCACCAACAAGCACATGGCCGTAGCCTCGGCCTACATGTCAAAGGGCTTTCTGAACGTGAAGGAGGTGGCCGTCCTCTTCAAAGAGGGTGATCCCTATTCGGAGGAGCTCGGCACGTACTTCTCCAAATGGGCCGAAAAGAACGGTTTAAGGGTGGTGGCGCGAGAGACCTTTAACGACAGCGATATAAAGCCCAAGCTGGAGTCCGTGGTGGAGAAGTTCACATTACCCCATGAAAGCACGGCCGTTTTTGCTCCCTTCTACTATGACGTGAGCGCAAAGGTCATACGGACGTTGAGGGATATGGATTACAAGGGTTACGTGGTGGGTGCGGACGGATGGGACGTGGAGGAGATGCCCAAGGAGGTGGGAAAACCCACCGGTGAGAACTACTTCATCACCCACTTCAACCCTTACGATCCCTCCTCTTCGGAATTTACTGAGGACTACATGGACGAGTACAACGAGTCCGCCACGTCCTTTGCCGCCCTCGGGTACGATGCCTTCCTTGTTGTGGCCGATGTCCTGAGGAGGGCAAGGGCCTCGCTCACCAACGAGGACATAAAGGTCGCCGCCTCACGGATTAACGTGTCCGGTGTCACAGGGGAGATAGAGCTTTCCGACATAAAGAGGGATCCGGATACGAAGAGCGTTGTGATGATGAGGTTGTCCGATATAGGCTTTCAATTCGTAAGAAGGTTGGCCATATCCCCGACGCTATGAGGTACCTCATAAAAGGCGGATTGGTGTTGGGGGAGGAGGAGGCGGATCTGTTGGTGGAGGACGGCTACATAGCGGAGATAGGGGACGTGAGGGAAGGGGCGGACGAGGTTTTTGAGGCGAAGGGGACTTACGTACTTCCCGGCCTGGTGGACCTACACGTCCACGCCCGTGAACCGGGTCAGGAGTACAAGGAGGACCTGGTCTCCATCTCCTCGGCTGCGGCCGCTGGGGGGTACGCCCACATATCCCTCATGCCCAACACGTATCCACCTGTGGACTCACCCGAGATCCTGAGGGCGCTAAAGGCGAAGGCCGACGGGTTGGACGTACACTTCCATTTCGTGGGGACCATCACGAAGGGGCGGGAGGGAAGGGAGCTGAGCGAGATGGGGCTGCTCAAGGAGGGAGGGGCGTGGGCGG